>DASUOK010000139.1:0-3528 GCA_036276675.1 Gaiellaceae bacterium
CGCCGTCAGCGTCCGCTCGAACGGCACCGCCGTCGAGCTCCGCGCCCGTATCAGCCGCGCGCTCGCCCCCGGCACCGCGCGGATCGCCGAGGAGCACGCGGGCGAGCTCCACCGCGACGTCGAGGTGGTGAAGGCGTGAACGAGCCGTGGTGGGTGTCGGTGATCAAGGCCGGCATCATCATCAACCTCGTCCTCTTCGGCTTCGCCTACCTGACGCTCGTCGAGCGCAAGGTGATGGGGCGCATGCAGCTCCGCTACGGCCCCAACCGCGCCGGCCCGTACGGACTGCTCCAGCCGATCGCCGACCTGATGAAGCTGATCCGGAAGGAGAGCTTCTTCCCGGGGAGCGCGGTCGACACGCTCTACGTGCTGTCGCCGTTCGTCGCCGCCTTCACGGCGCTGACGACCTTCGCGGTGATCCCCTTCGGCCCCGGCTGGGAGATCTTCGGCACCGATGTCGAGGGGCAGGTCGCCGACGTGCCGATCTCGCTGATCCTGATCTTCGCGATCGGCTCCGTCGGCGCCTACGGCTTCATCGTCGGCGGCTGGGCGTCCGACTCCAAGTACGCCCTGCTCGGGGCCATGCGCACCTGCGCGCAGCTCGTCTCGTACGAGGTCTCCCTCGCGCTGAGCGTCCTCGGCGTCGTGCTGATGGCGCAGTCCCTCTCGCTGACGGAGATCGTCGCCGCGCAGGCCGACAGCTGGTGGTACTTCGTCCCTCAGCTCGTCGGCTTCGTCGTCTTCCTGATCGCGGGCACCGCCGAGACGTCGCGCGCGCCCTTCGACCTCCCCGAGGCCGAGCAGGAGCTCGTCGCCGGCTACCACACGGAGTACGGCGGCATGCGCTTCGGGCTCTTCACCATGAGCGAGTACATCAACCTGATCACGCTCTCGGCCCTCGCCGTCACGCTCTTCCTCGGCGGCTGGCACTTCCCGGTGCTCGAGGGGCTCGGGCCCCTGTGGTTCCTGCTCAAGCTCGCCGTGCTGCTGTTCGTCTTCATCTGGATGCGGACGACGCTGCCGCGGCTCCGCTACGACCAGCTGATGCGCTTCGGCTGGAAGGTCCTGCTCCCGGTGGCGACGCTGAACGCGGTCGTGACGGCGATCCTGGTGGTGGCGCTGTGAGCCCCGACAACCCGCTCCAGTCGGCCAAGGGCTTCGCCGTCACCTTCCGGCAGATCTTCAAGAAGCCGATCACGCAGCAGTACCCCGAGTACAAGCGGCCGGTGTACCCGCGCTTCCGCGGCCGGCACCGGCTGAACCGGTTCGACAACGGCCTCGAGAAGTGCGTCGGCTGCTCGCTCTGCGCGGCCGCCTGCCCGGCCGACTGCATCCGCGTCGTCGCCGCCGAGAACACGCCCGACAACCGCGTCTCCGCCGGCGAGCGCTACGCGCGCATCTACGAGATCAACATGAGCCGCTGCATCTTCTGCGGCTACTGCGAGCTCGCCTGCCCGTTCGACGCGATCACGCTCGGCAACGAGTTCGAGCTCTCCGAGCACAACCGCACCGACCTCATCTACACGAAGGACATGCTGCTCGCCGAGCCGATGAAGACCGTGCCGATCCAGGACCCGGATCTCTACGACACGCCGATCCCGGCCTACAAGACCTCGGCGTAATGGCGAACGCGCTCGTCTGGACGGTGTGGATCGGCGCGGCGTTCGCGTGCCTCGGCTCCGGCATCGCCGTCGTCTCCTTCACGAACCCGTTCTACTCCGCGCTGGCGCTGATCGGGAACCTCGCCTCGCTCGCGGTGCTGTTCCTGCTCGCGTCGGCCGAGTTCCTCGCAGCAGCGCAGGTGCTCGTCTACGCCGGCGCCGTGATGGTGATGTTCCTGTTCGTGATCGGCTACCTCGGCGGGCGGGCGGACGCGCCCTTCGCCGGCGGCCCGTCGTGGGTCTCGATCGGCGCCGTCGTCGCGGCCGCGGCGCTCCTCGTCGAGGTGGTCGTCGTGATCGGCCTCGCGGCGGGCGACGCCCTCACCGACCCGGCCGAGGTCGAAGCCGCGTTCGGCAGCCCCGCCGAGATCGGCCGGATCTTCCTCACCGACCACCTGCTCGCGTTCGAGATCACCTCGATCGTCCTGCTCGTCGCCGCCGTCGGCGGCGTCGTCCTCGGCACGCGCACGCGTGCGGAGCAGGACCTGGAGGAGGCGGCATGATGGGCCCCGATCCCAGCTGGTACCTGGTCGTCTCGGCCATCCTCTTCGCGATCGGCACGCTCGGCGTGCTCCTGCGGCGCAGCCCGCTGGTCGTGCTGCTCTCGCTCGAGATCATGCTCAACTCCGCCAACCTGGCGCTGATCTCGTTCGCGCGCCTGCACGGCGACCACGACGGCCAGATCTTCGCGCTCACGGTGATGGCGGTGGCCGCGTCCGAGGTCGTGGTCGGCCTCGGGATCATCGTCGCGATGTCGCGCCGCAAGCTGACGCTCGACGTCGACGCGCTGCGGGTGCTCAGAGGATGAAGCACGCATGACCCAGGGCGCCTGGATCTGCCTCTTCGCCCCGCTCGCGGGCGCGTTCGCGATCACCGTCATGGGCGACACGATCGGCCGCCGCACCGCCGGCTGGATCTCCACGGTCTCCGTGTTCGTCGCCTTCGGCGGCGCGCTGGCGTCGTTCGTGGCGCTGCTCGGCAAGAACGAGGAGGACCGGGCGCACCTGACGACGGCCTGGACATGGCTCTCCACCGGCACCTTCGACGTGGGCATGACGCTGCTCGTCGACCCGCTCTCGGTGACGATGATGCTGATCGTCAGCGGGGTCGGCGGCCTGATCGTCCTCTACTCGGTCGGCTACATGGACGGTGACGACGAGGAGCGCCGCTACTTCGCGTACATGGCGATCTTCGTCTTCGCCATGCTGCTGCTCGTCCAGGCGGGCAACCTGCTGCTGCTGCTCGCCGGCTGGGGCCTCGTCGGCCTCGCCTCCTACCTGCTGATCGGCTTCTGGCACGAGCGCCCGGAAGCCGTCGCCGCCGCGAAGAAGGCCTTCGTGATGAACGCGTTCGGCGACGCGACGATGGCGCTGGCGCTCTTCGTGCTCGTCTGGCAGACGCAGACGCTCGACTTCCCCGAGGTCTTCGTCGGTGCCGAAGGGATGTCGTCGACGGCGCAGAACCTCGTCGCGCTCGGCCTCCTCGGCGGCGCCGTGGCGAAGTCGGCCCAGCTCCCGCTGCACACGTGGCTCCCCGACGCGATGGAGGGGCCGACTCCGGTGTCGGCGCTGATCCACGCCGCGACGATGGTGACGGCCGGCGTCTACCTCGTCTTCCGCGCGCATCCCCTCTTCGAGCTGGCACCGACGGTCCAGGACCTCGCCGCCGGCCTGGGCGCGATCACGCTGATCGTGGCCGGCCTCGTGGCGCTCGTGCAGACCGACATCAAGCGCGTGATCGCGTACTCGACGATGTCGCAGATCGGCTACATGTTCGTGGCCGTCGGGCTGGGCGCGTACGCGAACGGGATGTTCCACCTGATGACGCACGCGTTCTTCAAGGCGCTGCTCTTCATGGCGGCCGGGCT
>DASUOK010000140.1:0-2096 GCA_036276675.1 Gaiellaceae bacterium
GCGGGCGAGCGGCTCGGGCTCGGCCTCGAGTCGACGGTCGTCGCGCTCGCCGGGCCGACGGGCGCGGGCAAGTCGCGCCTCTTCAACGCGCTCGCGGGCGAGGACCTCGCGGCGGTCGGGCGCCGCCGGCCGACGACCTCCACGGGGCAGGCGGCCGTCTGGGGGGACGGCGCCGGGCCGCTCCTCGACTGGCTCGAGATTCCGCGCCGCCACCGGATCGCGCCGGACGGGCTCGACGGGCTCGTGCTGCTCGACCTGCCGGACTTCGACTCCGTCGAGACCGCCCATCGCCTCGAGGTCGACCGCGTCGTCGGCCTCGCCGACCTCGTCGCGTGGGTGGTCGACCCGCAGAAGTACGCGGACGCCGCCCTGCACGACCGCTACCTGCGCCCGCTCGCCTCGCACGCGGAGGCGATGGCCGTCGTCCTGAACCAGGCCGACCTGCTCTCCCCGGCCGACGTGGAGCGGTGGCGCGGAGACCTCGAGCGGCTGCTCGCCGAGGACGGCGTCGACGGCGCGCCGGTCGTCGTCGTGTCGGCCGAGACCGGCGCCGGGCTCGACGACCTCCGCCGGCTGCTCGCGGACCGCGTCCGCGCCCGCGACGCGGCGATCGCCCGGCTCGCCGCGGACGTCGACGACGCCGTGCTCCTGCTCGCGGCCGCGTGCGGCGAGGACGGCGCGGCCGGCGTCCAGCGGGACGACCGCCGGCGGCTCCTGGCCGCGCTCGAGGACGCGGCGGGCGTCCCGGCCGTCCTGCGTGCGGTCGAGGCCGCGCACCGGCGCCGCGGCGCGCTCGCCACGGGCTGGCCGTTCGTCCGCTGGATGCGTCGCTTCCGGCCCGACCCGCTGCGCCGGCTGCGGCTGCCGGAGCGCCCGCAGCCCGCCGTCCGGACGTCGCTGCCCCGGCCGACCGACGTCCAGACCGCGCAGGTCGCGACCGCGGCGCGGCGCCTCGCCGACCGCGCGGCCGCCGGCCTCCCGGAGCCCTGGCCGCGCCTCGCCCGCGAGGCGGCGACCGCGCGTGACGAGGAGGTGGCCGACCGCCTCGACGGCGCCGTCTCGGGCGCCGACCTCCACGTCTCGCGGCCGCGCTGGTGGCGCGCGGTGTCGCTCCTCCAGACGGGCCTCGCGCTCGCCGTCGCCGCGGGCGCCCTCTGGCTCGCCGTTCTCCTCGTGCTCGGCTACCTGCGCGTCGAGGACGTCGTGCCGCTGCCCGAGGCGTACGGGATTCCCGTGCCGACGTGGCTGCTGGTCGGCGGAGCGCTCGCGGGCCTCGCGCTCGCCTTCCTCGCGCGACTCGTGAACGGCGCCGCCGCCCGGCGGCGGGCGCGCGCCGCCTCGCGCTCGCTCCGCGCCGGGGTCGAGGAGGTGGGGCAGGAGCTCGTGATCGCCCCGGTCGAGGCGGAGCTCGAGACGGCCGGACGCCTGTGCGCGGCGGTTGCGGTCGCGCGAGACCGGAAACGCCGACGCCGATGAGAGCCGACGGCCTCGCCGTGCTGCGCAGCATCCTCCCCCTCGCGGCGGCGGTCGCACGAGGGACGCGGAAGCTCGCGCTCGTCGCCCTGGCCGCGGCGGCGGTGATCGCGCTCGTCGTGCTCCTCCGCTGGACGCCGGACGAGGACGAGACGTGGGTCGGCGCCGTCATCCTCCTCCTGCTGCTCACCGTGCCCGGCGGGGTGCTGCTCTTCTTCTCCTTCGTGCTCGGCGAGGTGGTCGAGCTGCCGGAGAAGCTCCTGCGCTCGCCGCAGACCGCCCGCGAGCACGCCGGCGAGCTGCGGGCGATCACCCGGGACGCGCAGTCGCGCGAGGCGCCGGCGTGGCGCCGCCTGCCGGGGTCGACCTGGCGGCTCGCCGGACTCGTGCGCTCTGCGCGCGACCTCCTCGCCCCGCACGCGCCGATCCTGCCGCTGCTCAGCATCCCGTTTCTCGCGGCGGCGGCGATCTCGGCGCTCGTCACGCCGTTGCTCGCCCTGGCGGCGCTCGTGGTGCTCCTCGCGGCGGCGGCCGGGTAGCCTGAGCGGATGACCGAACACGGAGAGCGGCTCACCGAGGCCCAGAAGACGCGGCTCGAGGAGGAGCTGGCCGAGCTCGAGGGC
>DASUOK010000141.1:0-3155 GCA_036276675.1 Gaiellaceae bacterium
CCCAGCTCCTCGAACTCGAGCGTCTGCAGGTGGTTCTGGAACGTCTGCACGAGCCGCTCGGGCGCGTCGACCTCGCGGAACTCGCCCTCGACGACGCCGAAGGCGGTGCGGAAGCGGTACGTGCCGCCGGGGCGGACGTCCATCTCCTCGACGACGGTGTCGTCGCCCCACCATTCCGGGATCAGCTTCGGGTCGGTCCAGACGGAGAAGACGTGCGCGCGCGGTGCGTCGAAGATCCGCTCGACGCGGATCTCGAGCTCGTTCGGGGTGGTGACGGTGGTGGGGTTCATCGGTCTCCTTTCGTGCGTTCGACGACCTGCGCGAAGCGGTCGAGCCGCTGCAGCCACGTGCTGATGCCCTCGAAGGCGTAGGGCGCGAGCATGCACCTGCGGACACGGCCGACCTTCTCCGTCGTGACCAGCTGCGCCTCCTCGAGCAGCCGGATGTGCTTCTTCATCCCGGTCAGCGACATGCCGAAGGGCTCGGCGAGCTCGCTGACCGTCGCCCGTCCGGAGCCGAGCCGTTCGAGCACGGCGCGGCGCGTCGGGTCGGCGAGAGCTGCGAAGGCGCGGTCGACGGTCGTCGGATACTGAACCACTAGGTTCACTATAGTGGGCTCGGCGCCGCGGTGCAAGACCGATCCACGACTGGTCGCTGCCGGCGGTGGGCAGCACCGTATGGTTGGCCGCATGCCCGTCGACACCGCGACCCCGCGCGCGTGACACGGGACGTCCGCTACGCGACGAGCGGCGACGTCCAGATCGCCTACGACGTCTTCGGAGATGGTCCGCGCGACCTCGTCTTCGCGCACGGCTGGGTCACGAACCTCGAGCTGCTCTGGGAGCACCCGCGCGTCGCGGCTGCGCTGGAGCGGCTCGGATCGTTCTGCCGTGTGATCAACTTCGACAAGCGCGGCACCGGCCTCTCCGACCGCGTCCCGGTCGAGCAGCTGCCGACGCTCGAGCAGCGGATGGACGATGTGCGGGCGGTCATGGACGCCGCGGGCTCCGAGCGCGCCGTGCTCTTCGGGCACTCGGAGGGCGGACCCATGTGCATGCTCTTCGCGGCGGCCTATCCGGAGCGCACGGAGAGCCTCGCTCTCTACGGCACCTTCGCCGTCCGGAGGCGGCAGCCGGACTATCCGTGGGCGCCGACCCCCGAGGAGCGGGCGGAGCGCGTCCGGACGCTGAGGGAGGAGTGGGGCGGCGTCGCCCACCTCGAGACGCTGGCTCCGGGCCTCGTGGACGACCGGGAGTTCTGCGACTGGTGGGCGCGCTACCTCCGGTCGAGCGCGAGCCCGGCAGCTGCCGCGGCGCTGACCAGCATGAACAGCGACGTCGACGTTCGCTCGATCCTGCCTGTGATTGCGGTGCCGACGCTGATCGTCCACCGCAGCGGCGACCTCAGCGTCGACGTGGGCGGTGCACGCTGGATGGCTGAGCAGATCCCCGGCGCGCGCTACGTCGAGCTGCCCGGGGACGACCACCTGATCTGGGCCGACCCCGATCCGATCCTCGACGTGGTGGAGGAGTTCGTCACCGGCGTGCCGCCTGCCGACGTGCCCGACCGCGTGCTGACGACCGTCCTTTTCACGGACATCGTCGGCTCCACCGAGACCGCGGCGGAGCTCGGCGACGCCGCCTGGCGCCGGCTGCTCGACCGCCACGACGAGACGGTGCGCCGCTACCTCCACCGCTACCACGGCCGCGAGATCAAGACGACCGGCGACGGTTTCCTCGCGGTCTTCGACGGGCCGGCGCGCGCCGTCCGCTGCGCGCAGGCGCTCGCCGAGGCGCTCGGCGCGCTCGGCCTCCAGGTGCGCTGCGGCGTCCACACCGGCGAGGTCGAGCTGCGCGGGGACGACGTCGGCGGGATGGCGGTGCACGCCGGCGCGCGGATCGCGGCCCTGGCGGGCGCAGGCGAAGTGCTCGTCTCCCGGACGGTCGTCGATCTGGTCGCCGGCTCGGGCATCGCGTTCGACGACCGCGGCACCCACGAGCTCAAGGGCGTGCCGGAGAGCTGGGCGATCTACGCGGCCGGCTGAGCCGGTCGCTCGACCTCGCGCGGCACGTTGCCGGTGAGGGTGAAGACGAGGCGCATCGCCTTGTGCCCCGCGTCGGCCGTCCGCCCGAACATGCACGGGCACCCGCCCTCGATCACGGTGATGCCGTGGCGGCGGCCGTACTCGGCCGCCGCGAGCGAGACGCTGCCCGCGCCGGGGCCACGGTGCATCCACACGTGCTCGATCCCCAGCGCCGCGCACTCGCGCACCGTCTCCTCGGCTGCCTCCGGCCGCGTACCGACGACGACCGCCTCGACGCCGCCCGGGATCGAGCTCAGATCGTCGTAGGCCGGATCGCCCTCGACCTCGTCGGCGTTCGGGTTGACGGCGAACACGTCGTAGCCGCGGTCGCGCAGGCGCGTGTAGACCAGGTTCGCCGCGTGGCTCTTCGGCTCGCGCGAGACGCCCGTCACGGCGATGCGCTCGTGGGCCAGGAAGTCGGAGGTGGCGTCCTTGATCGAGGTCATGGGCGGCATGCTCGCCCCGATCGCGCCAGCGCGCATCCGGGAGATCGCGGATCCGCCGTGTGGCGAATCCCGCAGCGCGGGCTACGCGCGCGGGGCGTCGAGCGGCGCCGACTCGACGGGGCCGACGACACTGCGCGCCAGCTGTTCGTCTCGGCGTCACGTGGACGTCCCCTGCAGCCGCGCAGCTCGACGTACTCGGCGGCGTAGGTCGATGCCCAGCCGAGCTCATCCGCCAGCTTCCACGCCAGGGCGCCGGAGGCGGCGTTGCCGAGGAGCCGGGGGAGCTTCCAGATGCGCTCGAGCAGCTCCTGCGCGGCCTCGGACTCGAGCTCGCCGCGGTGCACCGCCTCGTGCAGGGTTCAAGAGCGTCTGCGAGCGGATCGGACTTCGCGCGAGCAGCTCGTGCTCGTCCGGCACCTCGTACCCGCTGCGTGCCAGCTCGACATCGATGCCCGCCGGTGCGAAGGCGGGGCAGTCGTCGCCGAGCTGCAGGAGCGGCTCGGGCCGTGGCGGCGCGCGAAGGCGACCGGGAGGCCCGGCGGGCGCGCTGCGCCTTCAGCATCTCGGCAAGGGCAGCCCGACGTGGCAGAGGAGGACGTGCTGAGGCGCCTTTCGGCGCCTCAGCA
>DASUOK010000142.1:0-10373 GCA_036276675.1 Gaiellaceae bacterium
CAGCGCCCGCGGCTAGAGGTAGCCGAGCGGATCGACGGCGCCGCCGTTCACGCGCACCTCGAAGTGCACGTGCGGGCCCGTCGAGTGGCCTGTGTTCCCCGAATAGGCGATCAGCTGCCCCTGGGCCACGGACTGGCCCACACCGGCGGCGATGCTCGTGTTGTGGCCGTACGCGGTCGCGATGCCGTTACCGTGGTCGACCACGACGAGATTCCCGTACCCGCCCATCCAGCCGGCGACGATCACGGTGCCCGACGCCGAGGCCACGACTGGTGTCCCGTTGCCGACTGCGATGTCGATGCCCTCGTGCATGCGGCCCCAGCGCCAGCCGAACGAGCTCGTGAGCACGCCGTGCACAGGCCACATGAAGCCTGACGACGACGCTCCCGCGGCCGTCCGGGTGGGCGTCGCATAGGCCGCAGCGGCCTGCGCCGCCTGGATCCTCGCCGCGAGGGCGGCGCTCTGCGCCAGCAGGCCCTCCACCTCGTGCAGGTACTCCTCGCGCGTCGCCTGCGTGGAGGCGAGTGCCTCCTGCTTGTCGCGGCGCGCCGTCGCAAGCTCGCGCTGGCTCCAGGCGAGCCGGTCGCGGACGGCGCGCTGCTCCTCGGTCCTGGCGGCGACCTGGCGGGTCGTCTCGCGAAACTCGTTGCGCGTCCGCCGGGTCGCCTCGCGCGTCTTCCGCATCGCGGTCTTCGCGCGCGCGACCTCCTCGGCGATCGTCTCGTCCTGGCGGCCGATGTCGTTCAGGAACTCGAGCTGGTCGATCAGGTCGGTGAAGCTCGCGGCCGCGAGCACGACCGAGAGCGCGTCGGTGCGATCGGACGTGTAGATCTCGACCACGCGCTTGTTCAGGCGCTCGGTCGCGGCCGTGTGCTGGCGCTGCAGGAAGATGAGCCGGCTCGTCTGCGTGAAGAAGAGCTCGTTCAGGTTGTCGAGCTTTCGCTGGTGGAGCGCCAGCACGTGCTCCAGCCGGTCGAGCCGCGACTCGGCGGCGCCCACGTCGTCCTCGAGGACCCGGATCTTCGCGGTGACGTCGGCGATCTGGGAGCTGAGCACGCCCTCCCGCTCACGCGCGCGGTCGATCTTGTCCTGGAGCCGGTCGATCCTCGAGTCGACCGCCCGCTTCTTCCCCTCCACGTCCTGACCGAGCGCCGGGCCGACGAGCAGGAGCCCGCACGCGGCGCACGCGGAGGCCAGGCCGATGAGGACACGCGACATCCGAAGACAGTTTCGTCAGGGGGTCGGCCGTCCCTCCCGGAACCGGCCGTCCCGGAGTCTAGCGGGGTTTCCGGCGGTTTTCGGGCCGGCTAGAGCGGTCCCGGCTCCGGGATCTCCGGCTGCGTGGGCGGGTCGAGCTCGCCGGGGGGCGGATACGGCTCCGGGATCTCGGGCGGCCGCGGCGGGTCGAGCTCGCCCGGCGGCGGATACGGCTCGGGGATCTGCGGCGGCTCGGTTTCGGGTAGCTGGGGCTCGAGCGGCTCCATGCCCGGCACGTACCCGCGGCGCGCGACGCTACACGTCGCTGCGAACGCGCGCGGGCGCCTGCGCGCGCGGCTCGAGGGCGCGCAGCGCCTCGGCGGCCTCGCGGCGCAGCGGCCCCACGAGCTGCCGGTAGTCCGCGTCGGAGATCTTCCCCGCGCGGTGGTCGTGCTCGAGCTCCTTCAGCGCGGCGAGCGCCCGGTCTCGCTCCTCCGCCAGCTCGAGCTGGCGCCGCTCGAGCTCGCCCGGCTCCTCGAGGACGTCGT
This sequence comes from Gaiellaceae bacterium, assembly GCA_036276675.1. GTDB lineage: Bacteria > Actinomycetota > Thermoleophilia > Gaiellales > Gaiellaceae > Gaiellasilicea. Next base: position 1,746 of record DASUOK010000142.1, read on the forward strand.
CAGACGCGGCCGGCTCGCGGAGGTACGGCAGCGCGACGAGCACGACGCACGCTGCCGCGAGCAGCGCGCCGAGGACGAGCGCGGCGGTCACGGCTCCGCAGTGGCGCCCGCGCGTGAGTAGCGCAGCGCGAGCCGCCGCTGCTCGCGCGCGTCGGGCCACAGCGCGATCAGGGAGCCCAGGAGGAAGACGACGCCGGCCAGCCAGATCAGGTTGACGAGCGGCTTCACGAACACGCGGAGGTAGACGGTGCCGTCGGGGTTGACCTGTTCCGCGATCACGAAGAGGTCCTCGCCGGTGACGAGATCGCTGCGGATGCCGACCTCGTTCGAGACCTGTTGCTCGGCGGTGTACGCGTTCTTCCCGGCCTCGACGGTCCCGACGGAGCTGCCGCCGCGCTCGACGTCCAGCACGGCCCGCACCTCGGTCGCGTTGGCCGCCGGCCGCTCGTCGAGGCGCACGTAGGTCAGCCGGTAGTCCCCCACCTCGAGCGACCCGCCGCGCGCCAGCTGTCCTTCGCGGACGGTGTCGTACGCGCTCGAGCCCGCGACGCCGATCGCGAGCAGCACGATCGCGGCGTGCACGACGTAGCCGCCGTAGCGCCGCCGGTTGCGCCCGACGAGCTCGCTGAAGGCGCGCGGCCAGGTGCCGCCGGCGAGCGCCCGGCGCGCGCGGGTCCCGCGAACGAACTCGAGCGCGATCGAGGCGAGCACGAACGCCGAGAAGGTGTACGCGATCAGCCCCGGGATCGAGGAGCCCGCGCCGAGCGCGAGCAGCACGAGCCCAGCGGCGAGTGCGACCCCGAACGGCCAGGCGAACGTGGCCGCCAGCCCGCGCAGCGACGCCCGGCGCCACGCGACGAGCGGGCCGATGCCCATCAGGAGCAGGAGCGGCAACCCGAAGACGCGTAGGAAGAAGTTGTAGTACCCCTGACCCACGACCCGCTGCTCGCCGTAGACCGCCTCGTGCAGGATCGGGTACGCGACGCCCCAGAGGATCGTCAGCGTCAGCGCGACGAGCAGCAGGTTGTTGTAGAGGAACGTCGCCTCGCGCGAGACGAGCGACTCCAGCCGCGAGCGCGTCCGCAGGAGCGGCAGCCGCGAGAAGAGCAGCCCGAGCGAGCCCGCGACGACGAGGCAGATGAAGGCGAGGAACCACGGGCCGATCGAGCTCTGCGTGAAGGAGTGGATCGAGCTGACGATCCCCGACCGGGTCAGGAAGGTGCCGAAGAGCGAGAGCCCGAACGCGAGGATCACGAGCAGCACGTTCCAGACCTTCAGCATCCCGCGCTTCTCCTGGATCATCACCGAGTGCAGGAAGGCGGTGGCCGCGAGCCACGGCATCAGCGCGGCGTTCTCGACCGGATCCCACGCGTAGTAGCCGCCCCAGCCCACCTCCTCGTAGGCCCAGTGGGCGCCGAGAAGCTGCCCGACCCCGAGGGCGGTCCAGGCGACGAGCGTCCAGCGCCGCGTCGAGACGATCCAGCGCTCGTCCGTGCGCCGCGCGAGCAGCGCTCCCATCGCGAACGCGAACGGCACCGTCAGCCCCACGTAGCCGAGGTAGAGGAGCGGCGGGTGAGCCATCATGTAGGGGTTCTGCAGGCTCGGGTTGAGCCCGCGCCCGTCGAGCGGGGCCACCTGCGTGGCGAAGGGGCTCGCGACGGCGACCACGAGGAAGCTGAAGAACACGGCGACGCCCGCCAGGACCGGCACGACCCAGGCGACGAGATCGCGGCTCGAGCGCCGGTTCAGCAGCACCGCCAGCGCGGCGTAGCCGGTCAGGATCAGCAGCCACAGCAGCAGCGAGCCCTCCTGGCCGCCCCAGAACGCCGAGATCGTGTACCCGGTCGGCAGCTCGCGGCTCGTGTGCGCGGCGGCGTAGACGAAGGAGAAGTCGTTCCGCACGAGCGCGGCGAGCAGCACGACGGAGGCGACGAGGGTCGAGCCGAAGGCGCCGATCAGCGCGTTCTGCGCGGAGAGCGCGAGCCGCCGGCGCCGGTTCCGGGCCGCGTACGCCCCGGCGACGACCGCGTAGAGCGCCAGGCCGAGCGTGACGACGAGCGCGGCACGGCCGAGCTCGGGCATCTAGCTGCTCGTGCTCGGGTGATCCGCGTACTTCGACGGGCACTTCGTGATCAGCGAGTCCCGCTCGGCCACGAAGACGCCGTTCTGGAGCCGCCCGTCCACGACGATGTCGCGGCCCTTCCTGAAGAGGTCGGGGACGGACCCGGTGTAGAGCACCGTGACGCGCTCGGTCTTGCCGCCCTTGATGTCCCGCAGCTCGAACCGCAGCCCCTGGCCGTACGAATCGCCGCGAGGCTGCGTCACGACGTGCCCCGCCAGCGTGACCGCGCTCGCGCGCCCGTTCAGCTCGCTCGGCTGGATCATCGGCGTGCCCCCGCCCGCGATCGACGCGTAGAGCAGGAACACCGCGAGCGCCGCGGCAACGGAGAGCGCGATCACGAGCCGCGCCGGGCTGCGCTTACGAGCCACGCCTCGATGGTACCGAGCGGCGGCGCCTCCGGCGCCGCTACCTACGCCGTCTCGGGCGCGGCTTCGCGGCGGCCGGGCACGCGGTAGCCGTGGTCGTGGCAGAGCGACCCCGGCGCGTCCTCGGTGAGCGCGTCGCAGTAGCCCTTGCCGTAGGCGGCGCGCATGAAGGCCGCCATCACCTCGAGGTTCCACTCGGGCACCTCGGCCGCCTCGCGCCAGAGGTCGGCGAGCCGGAGGTCGATGTCGAGCTCGAGGAGGTCGATTCGCGAAGGGCTCTGTGCCATGCCGAAAAGGGTAGGACCCGCGTCGGACGACATGGTCCGGCCCTGCGTCCGTTAACGTCAGCGGCCGCATGGGACGCATTCGCTTCGGGCCCTCCGGCCTGCGCACGGACGTCGAGCCGGAGGCGGCCGTCGCGGAGGTCGCCGGGGCCGGGTTCGATGCGTGCGAGGTCGGATTCGTCGGCGGCTTCAAGCTCGACTATCCGCTGGTGGAGCGGCTCGGCGAGGCCGCCCGCGCGCACGACGTGGCCCTGTCGGTGCACGCGCCGCTCGCGGGCTTCATGGGCCACCTCGACCTCGGCAAGAAGTACCGGATGGCCGTCGGCATGCTCGACCACACGGCCGGCCTCGCCGTCGCCTGCGGCGCGGAGGTGGTCGTGTTCCACCCCGGTTTCCTGCTCGGCCGCGAGCGCGAGCAGGCGCTCGACGACGTCGTCGAGCAGCTGGGGCTGCTCGGCGAGCGGCTGGAGGCGAAGGGGCGGCTCGTGCCCTTCGGCGTCGAGGTGATGGGCCGCGTCCGCGAGCTCGGCTCGCTCGAGGACGTGGTGGAGCTCGCGGCGCGCGTCCCCTTCGTGCGGCCGGTCCTCGACTTCGCGCACCTGCACGCCACCTCCGACGGTGCCTACACCGACGTGGAGCCGTTCGCGGCGGCTCTCGGGGCGGCGGACGGCGTGCTCGAGCCCGGCGCCCCGTTCCACGTCCACTTCTCCGACATCGCCTATGCGAACCGCAACGAGACGAAGCACCTGCCCTACGGCGAGGGCACGTTGCGCGCCGAGCCGCTCGGGACGGCCTTGGTGCGCTTCGAGCGGCCGGCGATCGTGATCTCGGAGGCGCCCGACGAGGCGTCGACTCAGGCCATCGGCGCTGCGCTGCGCGCCGGAGCCAACTCCGCCAGCCGCTCCTCGTAGGGCGCCGCCTCGGCCACCCTCCCCCGCTCGCGCAGGAAGCCCGCGAGCGCCTCGAGCGGCTCGAAGCGGTAGCGCCGGTAGTCGGTGCCGTCGAGGATCGACAGCGCCTCCCGCAGCAGCGCCTCGGCCTCGTCGTCGCGACCCTGCGCCGCGCGGACGAGCCCGAGTGCGACGCGGGTCGTCGCGCGGGAGTGCATGTCCCGCGGGCCGACCGTCTGGCGCGACTCGAGCGCGTAGCGCTCCGCCTCGTCGATCTTCCCCTGCTCCAGGAGCACCTGCGCCAGCGTGCGCTGGCTCTCCACGAGCGTGCTGCGGTCCTCGAGCGGCTTCAGCATCCGGATCGCCTCGCGCAGGAGCTGTTCGGCGCCGGCGACGTCGCCGCGGCGCCAGCGCACGAAGCCGAGCCAGTTCAGCACGCGCGCCGTCGGAATCGTCACGCCGGCCTCCTGGAAGAGCCGCAGGGCCTGCTCGAACGCGTCGGCCGCCTCGTCGAGCTCGTGCCGCCGGACGTGCAGCTCTCCCTGTGTCCTCAATGCCCACGCCCGCGCGACGAAGCTGCCGCTCTCCTCGGCCAGCGTCGCCGCCTCCGTGAGGTACCGCTCCGCCTGCTCGTCCTCGAGGAGCGCGTAGTACATCGCCGCCAGCTCGACGGCGGAGCCGCTCTCGAGGTCCTTGCGGTCGGCGCGGCGCGCGATCTCGAGCGTCTGCTTCGCATAGCGCTCGACGCTCGTCAGGTCGCCTTCCCACCAGCCGATCTGGCTCAGCAGCGCGAGCGCGTCGTAGCGGCCGGGATCGTCGTCCTCGGGCAGCACGTCGAGCGCGGCGTGCGCGAGCTCGCGTGCGCGGGCCACGTCGGCGTCGCGCGTCAGAGCCACCTCCGCGAGCGCGGTCAGCGCACGCCCCTCCAGGCGCGCGTCGCCCGCGTCGGCGGCCGCGACCCGCACGTTCTCCATCTCGAGCGACACCGCCGGCAGGTCGGTGAGCCGGGCCGCGGCGCGGGCGGCCTGGTAGCGCCGCTCGAGCGTCGGCTCCAGCTCGACCGAGCGCAGCAGCAGGCGGCGCCCGGCGGCGTTCGCCTCGCGGGCGAGGGCCCGCTTGCCGGCGGTGTGGAGCGCGGCCGCCGCCTCGGCGGCCAGCTCGGGTGGCGCGGCACCGTCGAGGTCGGCGAGGAGCCCCGCCGCCTGGTCGAGGTGGTAGGCCTTGATCTCGAGCAGCTCGTCGCCGGCGCGCTCCTCGAGCCATGCGGCCGCCTGCTGGTGCAGCTCGGCCCGCGCGCCCTTCGTCAGCCCGGAGTACGCGACGTCGCGGATGAGGACGTGCTTGAAGCGGTAGGCGGCCTCGCCGGAGATCGTCGAGCGGCTCTCGCGCACGAGGAAGTCGCGCAGCAGCAGGTCGTCGAGGACGGTCGCGAGGTCGTCCACGCCGGGTGAGAGCTTCGCGACCGCGCCCTCCCAGAAGATCCGGCCGATGACGGCGGCGCGCTGCAGCAGCATCTTCTCGCCACGAGGCAGCCGGTCGATGCGCGCCGCGATGATCGCCTGGAGCGTGTCGGGGATCCGCTTCGACGTCGGCCCGCCTTCGAGCAGCATCCGCGTCGTCTCCTCGACGAACAGCGGATTGCCCTCGGTCTTCTCGAGCAGCGTGCGCCGCTCCTGCGGCGAGAGCTCCCGGCCGCTGAGCAGGGCGTCGACGAGCTCCTCGCTCTCGGAGACCGCGAGCGGCTCCAGCTCGATCGCCGTGGCGCGGACGCGACCCCCGCCCCACCCGGGCCGAAGGTCGAGCAGCTCCGGCCGCGCCAGGCAGACGATCAGCAGCGGCGCGTCCTTGACGCGCTCCGCGAGATGCTCGACGAGGTCGAGCAGCGGCTCCTCCGCCCAGTGGACGTCCTCGAAAACGAGGATGAGCGGCTGCGCGGACGCGAGCTCGGCGGCCCACTCGCGCGCGGCCCACGCGATCTCCTGCTGGCTGCGGTCGTCCTCGATCCCCTCGAGCACGCCCACGGCCAGCGCGAGCAGGTCGGCGACGGCGTCGTCGCCGCAGCAGGCGCGCAGCTTCTCCACGGCCTGCTGGACGGGGTCGTCGTCGGAGATGCCGGCCGCGACCTTCACCATCTCCGCGAGCGGCCAGTAGGTGATCCCCTCGCCGTAGGGCAGGGAGCGCCCGCCGAGGATGGTGGCGCCCTCGACGCCGGCGGCGAACTCGCGCAGGAGGCGGCTCTTGCCCACGCCCGGCTCGCCGTAGACCGTGAACAGGTGGGCACGGCGGTCCTTGACGGCGCGCGTCAGGGACATGTGCAGCAGCTCGAGCTCGTTCTCGCGCCCGACGAACGGGGCGGCGATCGAGGGGGCATAGTCGCCCGTCTCGCGGAAGCCGAGCAGGACGTGCACGGGCAGCGGGTCGCCGAAGCCCTTGAGATCGAGCGTGCCGCGCTCCTCCGTCTCCGCGGAGGCGAGCGTGAGCCGCCGCGCGAAGGGGCCGACGAGGATCTCCCCCGGCGCCGCCGCCTGCTGGAGCCGCGCCGCCAGGTTGACGGCCTCGCCGGTCGCGAAGGTCGATTCGGCCTCGTCCGCAACGACCTCGCCCGACTCGATTCCGACCCGCGCCTCGAGCCCCAGCCCGTGCACCGAGTCCATGATCGCCGCGGCGGCACGCACGGCCCGCTCGGCGTCGTCCTCGTGGGCCTGCGGGATCCCGAACGCCGCCATCACGGCGTCCCCGGCGAACTTCTCCACGATCCCGCCGTGCGTGGTGATGCAGTGCGAGACGTGCTCGAAGAACGACGTCACGCGGCGCCGGACGACCTCCGGGTCGCGCGTGGAGACGAGCTCGGTCGAGCCGACCAGATCGACGAAGACGACGGTGGCGAGCTTCCGTTCCACCCCTGAAGTGTACGGAGCGGAGGTCGGGTCAGGCGGGATTCCGGGCAACCCGCGAGCGGTCCGGAGCCGCCCCGGCGCAGGCGATCCGCTAGCGTCAGCGCGTGCTCTCCCCGGCTGTCTTCAAGGCGTACGACGTGCGCGGCGTCCACCCGACCGAGCTCGACGAGGAGGGTGCCTACGCGATCGGCCGCGCCTACGTCGAGCAGTTCGAGCCACAGCGCATCGCCGTCGGGCGCGACATGCGCGTCGCCGCACCGGCGATGGCTGCGGCGCTGATCGAAGGCGCCGCCGACGGCGGTGCGGACGTGCTCGACCTCGGGCTGGTGGGCACGGAGATGGTCTATTTCGCGGTGGGCGAGCTCGGGCTCGACGGCGGCGTCTGCGTGACCGCGTCGCACAACCCGAAGGAGTACACCGGGATGAAGATCGTCCGCCGCGGCGCGCTCCCGGTCGGCGGCGAGTCGGGCCTCCTCGACGTCCGCGACCGCGCGCTGGAGCTCGTCGCCGGCGGGGGCGCGCCCCAGTCGCGCCGCGGGTCGGTGCAGGGGTACGACGTCTGGCCGGGCTTCCTCCAGAAGGTGCTCTCGTTCGTCGACCCCGGGGTGATGAAGCCGCTGAAGGTGGTGATCGACGCCGCCAACGGCATGGCCGGCGCGATGCTCGCGCCGGTGCTCGAGCGGCTGCCGATCGAGGCGGTCACCTGCCACTTCGAGCCGGACGGGACCTTCCCGAACCACGAGCCGAACCCGCTCCTGCCCGAGAACCGCGAGTTCATCGTCCGCAAGACGACGGAGACCGGCGCCGACCTCGGCGTCGCCTACGACGGCGACGGCGACCGCTGCTTCTTCGTCGACGACACGGGCGAGTTCGTCCCCGGCGACTTCGTCACCGCGCTCCTGGCGCAGGCGATCCTCGAGCGCGAGGGCGGCGGCAAGGTGATCTACGACGTGCGCGCGAGCCGCGCCGTGCCGGAGGCGATCGAGCGGGCCGGCGGCGAGGCGCTCGTCAACCGCGTCGGGCACGCGTACATCAAGCACCGCATGCGCGAGGAGGGAGCCGTCTTCGGCGGCGAGGTCTCGGCGCACTACTACTTCCGCGACTTCTCCCAGGCCGACTCCGGCGTCGTCCCCTTCCTGCTGATGCTGGAGCTGATCTCGAGGCGAGGCCGGCGTCTGTCCGAGCTGCTCGCGCCCTTCCGCGAGCGCTTCTTCATCACCGGTGAGCTCAACACGCCGGTGGCGGACGTCTCGGCGAAGCTGCGCGAGCTGGAGGAGCGCTACGCCGACGGCCGCATCAGCCATCTGGACGGCGTCTCGGTCGACTACGACGACTGGCACTTCAACGTCCGCCCCTCCAACACCGAGCCGCTGCTGCGGCTGAACCTCGAGGCGACCTCGCAGGCGCTGATGGAGGAGAAGCGCGACGAGGTGATCGGCCTGATCCGCACATGAACCCCGAGCTCGGGCGCGTCACCGACCGGAAGCCGCCGTTCAAGTACTCGGCCATCGCCCGCGTCTGGTTCTCCGACACCGATGCGCAGGGCGTCGTCTACTACGGGCGCTACCTCCCGTACTTCGACCACGCGCGCACCGAGTACCACCGCCACCTGGGCGCGACCGGCCCCGGGCTGGACGGCCACGACTTCGTCATGCGCGCCTCGGAGGTCGACTACCACGCGCCCGCCCGCTTCGACGACCTGCTGGAGATCTTCGTGCGGCTCGCCCGCATCGGCCGCACGAGCGCGACCTACGAGTGCGCCGCCTACCGCATGGAGGACGACGCGCTGATGGTGACCGCGCGGCAGACACTGGTGCTCGTCGACCTCGAGCGCCGCCGGCCGGCCGAGATCTCGGCCTCGTTCCGCGAGCAGATCCGCGGCTTCGAGGGCGACGCACTCGAGGCGTGAGCGCGCACAGCGGCGCGCTGGAGGCGGTGGAGCGCGTGCTCAACCGCGGCGGCGAGGCAGAGGACGTGCTCACCGCGGTCGCGGCCATCCTCGGCAGCCGGCTCGGCCGGGAGGTCCGGGTCTGCGCCGGCGGCTTCGAGGTCGCCGGCGAGCTCGACGAC
>DASUOK010000143.1:0-3760 GCA_036276675.1 Gaiellaceae bacterium
GATCGCGAACCGCGTGTCGGGGAACCGCTGCGCGACCTGGCCGATCGCATCGCCCTGCGCGAAGCCGACGCCGATGATCAGGTCGTAGCCCTGGCGCGCGAGCGAGCTCATGTTCGGGATGTAGTCGGCTGCCGACGCCGACTCGACGACGCGGCCCTCGACGCCGAGCTCCTCCTCGGCGCGCGTGAGGCCGCGGAACGCGAGCTCGTTGAACCCGTCGTCGTCCAGCTGGCCGAGGTCGGTGATCAGGCCCACGCGCAGCGTCTCCTCCGGCGCCTCCGCGGCCGTCGTGGCCGCGGACGTCGTCCCCGGCGCGGCGCTGTCGTCGTCGTCGTCGGAGCCGCAGCCGGCGAGCACCGCGGCGGCGAGCACCGACGCGGTGAGGAGGGCGAGAGAGGTCGCACGCAGCATGGAGTCGGGCCTTTCGCTAGTTTTAGCCTCAGAGGCGGAAACTTCTGGCCGAGTCTACCACACCCCTCCCACCCCAACGGCTCGCGCCGCAGCACTCGGCGCTCGCAGTCGTGCTCCAGGTGCGGCAGGGGCGGCTGCGCACGCTCCTGTGGGAGCGCGCGCGCGAGCCGTTCCGGGGCGCGTGGGCGCTCCCCGGCGGCCTGCTGGCACCCGCCGAGACGCTCGACGACTCGATCCGGCGGCATCTCGCGGCCAAGGTCGACGTCTCCGAGCTCGCGCACGCGGAGCAGCTCGGGACGTGGAGCGATCCGGGTCGCAGCCCCGGGCGGTGGGAGCTCGCCACCGCGTATCTCGGGCTCGTGCCCGTGGACGTCGACCCCCGACTGCCGGAGGACACGGCCTGGCACCCGGTCGACGACCTGCCGGCGCTCGCCTTCGACCATGCCGAGATCGTGCTCGCCGGCCGGGAGCGCGTGCGGGCGAAGCTCTCGTACACGAACGTCGCCTTCGCGCTCGCGCCCGCTGCGTTCACGCTCTCGGAGCTGCGCGACCTCTACGTGGCCGCGCTCGGCTACGAGGTCTCGGCGACCAACCTGAAGCGCGTGCTGCTCCGGCGCGGCGTGCTCGAGCCTGCCGGCGGACGGCGCGATCCCGGCCGTGCCGGCGGGCGGCCGGCGGCGCTCTACCGCTTCCAGGCGCGCGAGCTCCGGATCACCGACCAGTTCGCGGCCCTGCGCCCGCCGGGGTAGACGCCGGTGGCCCGCCCGGCGCGCGGGCGGGCCACCGGTCCGCTCGGGGCTACGCCGGCGTGCCGGCGTGCGTGCGGCTGCGCTCCTCGATCCCGACGTAGTCGCGGGCGCCTGCGCCCGTGTATATCTGTCGCGGGCGGGCGATCTTCTGCTCGGGATCCTGGATCCCCTCGAGCCACTGGGCGAGCCAGCCGGCGGTCCGCGGGATCGCGAACATGACCGGGAACATCGCCGTCGGCAGCCCGAGCGCCTGGTAGATCAGGCCGGAGTAGAAGTCGACGTTCGGGTAGAGCTTGCGCGACACGAAGTACTCGTCCTCGAGCGCGATCTTCTCCAGCTCGAGCGCGATGTCGAGCAGCGGATTACGCCCGGTGACCTCGAACACCGAGTCCGCCGTCTCCTTGATGATGGTCGCCCTCGGGTCGTAGCTCTTGTAGATCCGGTGGCCGAAGCCCATCAGCCGGCCCTCCCCGGCCTTCACACGCCCGATGAACTCCGGCACGCGCTCGACGTCGCCGATCTCGCTCAGCATCCGCAGCACGGCCTCGTTGGCGCCGCCGTGGAGCGGGCCGTAGAGCGCCGCCGCCGCACCTGCCATGGCGCTGTACGGATCAACCTTCGAGGAGCCGATCGACCGCATCGCGTTCGCCGAGCAGTTCTGCTCGTGGTCGGCGTGGAGGATGAAGAGCACCTCGAGCGCCCGCTCGAGCGCCGGCTCCGCGCCGTAGCGCGGCTCCGCCATGCGGAACATCATCGAGAGGAAGTTGGTCGTGAACCCGAGCTCGTTGTCCGGGTAGACGTACGGCAGCCCGCGCGAGTGCCGGTACGACCAGGCGGCGATCGTGGGGACCTTCGCGATCAGCCGGACGACCTGCAGCAGCCGGACCTCCGGGTCGTCCACCTCCGACGCCTCCGGATAGAACGTCGAGAGGGCGCCGAGCATGCTGACGAGCATCCCCATCGGGTGCGCGTCGTAGCGGAATCCCTCCATCAACCGCTTGACGTTCTCGTGCAGGAAGGTGTGAACGGTGATCTCGTGACTCCACGCAGCCAGCTCCGCCTTCGTCGGCAGCTCGCCGTGGACGAGCAGGTACGCGGTCTCCAGGTACGAGCTCTCCGTCGCGAGCTGCTCGATCGGATAGCCGCGGTAGCGCAGGACGCCCGCGTCGCCGTCGATCTCGGTGATCGCGCTCCGCACCGAGGCGGTGTTGAGGAACGCGGGGTCGTAGCTCGCCAGGCCGAGCGGCTTCAGCGCCGTGGCCCGGATCGTTCCGTCCTCGATCGGCACGGCGAGGGTCTCGCCGGTGCGCTCGTCGACGACGGTCAGCGTGTCCGACATGTGCCTCCTCCTCCTCCGGTTGTGTCGAAGAGCGGACCGTGCACCGGCGCGCCGCTGCCGGCATCGGCGCCGACGCGGACGCGCGAGCGGGGAAACTACGGACTCGAGCGTGCTCCTACAGCAGGAGCCGGAGCAGGGCGGCGCACGCCGCCGCGAGCGTCATCACGGCGAGGAGTGGCGCGCGCAGCAGGATCGCCGCGGCCGCGACGGCGACCCCCGCGACCCGCTCGTCGAGGACGAGCTCCTCGTCGCCGCCGACGGTCTGCGTGACGACGAGCGCGGCGAGCATCGCGGGCGCGAGGACCTCCACGAGCGCGAGGGCGCGCGGCGGCAGCGCGCGTCCGCCGAGGAACACCGGCCCGGCGGCCTTCAGGAGGACGGTGGCGGCTCCGACCACGAGCACGACCAGCCACGCGGTGCTCACCGGGCCAGCCCCCACAGGCAGGCCAGGCTCGCGGCCACGACCGGCAGGCCGGCGGGCGCCACCGGGGTGAGCGCGAGCGTGATCCCGGCGGCGGTCAGCGCCGCGGCGAGCGCGCGGCGCGTGCGCAGGTACGGCACGAGCAGGGCGAGGAAGAGCGCGGGGAACGCCGCGTCCAGCCCGATCGCACGGGGATCGAACAGGTCGCCGACGAGGGTTCCGACTGCCGTGCCGCCGACCCACAGCAGCCAGAAGAGCACACCGACGCCTGCGAGCGTCCCGTACTCGAAGCGGCCGCTGCGCCCTGCAAGCGCCCACGACTCGTCGACGATCAGCTGCGACTCGACGAGCCGCCGGCGCACCGAGCCGGGGAAGATCGACGCGACCGCGATGCTGAGCGGCGCATAGCGCGCGTTCAGCAGCACGGCCGCCACGATCGCGGCGGCGGCGCCGCCACCGGTGTCGAGGATCGACGCGGCCGCGAACTGCGCCGATCCCGCGAACGTCGTCGCGGACATGACCACCGCGGCCACGCGCCCCATGTCCGCCTCGATCGCGAGGACGCCGAACGCGGCTCCGAACAGGATCGGCGCGAGCGCGAGCGGTAGCCCGGCGAGCACGCCGTCACGGAAGCGAGACTCGTTCACGCCCCGACGCTACAGAGCGAGGTGGGGGCGGCCGAAGCCGCCCCCACCCAGCGACCACTACGGGATCCGCGTGATGCGGTTCTGCGGCCCCGGGCTGACCGGAGAGTTCGCCTCGAAGTACGCAACGAGCGCGTCGAGATCGATCTCGCCGCCGAGCGAGTCGGTGCACTGCGTGAATGTCGGGAACACGTCC
>DASUOK010000144.1:0-9941 GCA_036276675.1 Gaiellaceae bacterium
GCACGGCCGTGGCCTCGGCCCCCGCTTCACGCGCGTGGCCCGCGCGGTCGTCTCCGCCGCGGGCGACGAAGCGCGCGCGCTCGGTCACGATCGGATCGGGACCGAGCACCTCCTGCTCGGCGCGCTCGCCGTCGAGGAGGCGGGGGCGCACCACGTGCTCGCCGAAACCGGCCTCGAGGCCGGTCGCCTCGGCGAAGCAGTCGTCGCCGCGGTCGGCGAAGGCGGCGAGCCGCGGCGGCGCCGGCTGCCGTTCACCCGTGCGGCGAAGCGTGCGCTCGAGCACGCGCTCCACGAGGCGGCGCAGCTCGGGTCGCGGTACATCGGCAGCGAGCACGTGCTGCTCGGCGTGCTCCACGCCGAGGGCAGCGGCGGGCGTGCCGTGCTGGAGTCCCTCGGCGTCGACCCCGCAGCGCTGCGTGAGGCGACGCTCGCGCTGCTGCGGGCGTAGCTACTCGGCGTCGGCCTTGCCCGCCGCGGCCGGGGACGTCGTGCCCGTGCGGTGCTCGTAGCCCTCGACGATCAGCCGCACCGCCTCGGAGGGATCGTCGGTCGCGTGCAGGAGCTGGGTGTCGTCGTCCGAGATCAGGCCCTCGCGCAGCAGCTCGTCGTGCACCCACTCCAGCATGTCCCGCCAGTGCGCCGTCCCCATCAGGACGACGGGGAAGTCGAGCACCTTCCCCGTCTGGATCAGCGTCAGCGATTCGAACAGCTCGTCGAGCGTGCCGAAGCCGCCGGGGAAGATCACGAAGCCCTCGGCCGCCTTCACGAACATCGTCTTGCGCGCGTAGAAGTGCTTGAAGGTCATCTCGATGTCGCAGTACGGGTTCAGGCCCTGCTCGTGCGGCAGCGCGATGTTGAAGCCGACGGAGAGGCCGCCCGCCTCCTTGCAGCCGCGGTTCGCCGCCTCCATCACGCCCGGCCCGCCGCCCGTGACGACGGCGAAGCGGTGCTCGGCGAAGATCCTGGCGGTCTCGCGCGCCTGCCGGTACACCCACGTGTCCTCGCCGACCCGGGCCGAGCCGAAGATCGAGACCGCGGGGCGGTCGATCTCGAGCACCGTCTGGAAGCCGCTCAGGAACTCGGAGGCGATCAGCGCCACGTCACTCGCGAGATCCTCGTGGTTGCGCTCGAAGAAGCGGCGGTCCTCCATCAGAGCCGGTCTTGCGGGAGGTGCGCGGCGAGCATCCCCAGCGCGAGCGCGGCGATCAGACCCCCGTAGACGGCCGTGCCGGCGACGAGGCGCCACGCCGGAGCCCAGGCGACGCGCTCGCGATGGCCGTGCCGGAGCGCCTTCACCGAGCGCCACATGAAGCCGCCGTCGAGCGGCCGCACCGGGATCAAGTTGAAGAGGTTGAGCAGGAAGCCGGTGTAGGCGAGCGCGATCAGGAAGCGCGAGTCGATCGCCTCCCCGACGAGCCAGACGCCCAGCGCCGCGAGGCCGCCCGCGAACGGGCCGGCGGCGGAGACGAGCAGGTTGCGCCACGGGTCGAAGGGGGCGTTCTTCATCGCCACGTAGGCGCCGAGGAAGGGGACGAAGACGGGCAGGGACGGCTTCAGCCCCTGCCGGCTCGCCTCGACGAAGTGCCCGAGCTCGTGCACGAGGATCATCAGCACGAAGCCGACCGCGAACCGCCAGCCCCAGATCAGCGCATAGCCGCCGACGGAGATGAAGATGCCGAAGAACTTGAGCGAGAACGCGCCGAACTTGAAGAGCAGCAGGCCGAGCGCGACGAGCGGCGCGAACAGCCGCCGCAGGAGCTCCCGCCAGGTCGGCCCGGCCTTGATCGGCGAGTACTCGTACTCGGGCTCGTAGTCGGGCTGGTAGCGAGGCTCCACGGCGAAACCGTAGCTACGGCTCCGGGGGCCTGCGGCTCAGGAGCCCTGGCCGATCCACTCCTCGCCGCCCTCGTAGACCTCCTTCTTCCACAGCGGCACCGTCTGCTTGAGCGTGTCGATCGCCTCTTTGCAGGCGGCCAGCGCGTCGGTGCGATGCGGCGCCGAGACGGCGATCATCACGCTCGGCTCGCCGATGTCGACGCGGCCGACGCGGTGGTGGATGGCGACGTCGAGCAGCTCGTAGCGCCGCTTCAGCTCGGCCGCGAGCTCGCGCATCGTCGCCTCGGCCATGCCCTCGTACGCCTCGTAGTCGAGGAAGCGGACGTCGCGGCCGCGGGAGCGGTTGCGCGTCGTGCCGGTGAACGTCGCGATCGCTCCAGCGTCCTCGCGCTGCACCTCCCGCACGACCGCGTCGAGGGAGAGCGGCTCCTCCGAGAGGCGGAAGTCGCCGCCCGAGACGGGCGGGATCACCGCGACCTCGTCGCCGTCGGCGAGCGCGACGGCCGCGGCGGCGTACTCCTTGTTCACCGCGTAGAGGAGGCCGGACGGCTCCTCGCCGAGCTCGAGCGGCGCCCAGACGTCGCCGACCGTGGCCCCCTCCGGCAGCTCGAGCGTGCGGCCCGCGCTGCCGGCGCGCTCCCGCAGGCCGGCGAAGAGACGAACGGTGATCTGCACGCGCGGAGCGTAACGGCGCTTCGACGGTTGCTTCCCGCCTATTGACATGTTAGTTCTGCCGCATGGCCACGACCCTCACGCGCACGAACCTGAACGACCGCGTCTACGACACGCTGAAGCGGCGCTTCGTCCGCCGGGAGGTCGGGCCGGGCGAGAAGGTGAGCCTGCACGAGCTCGCCGCCGAGCTCGGCGTGTCGCGCAGCCCCGTCCACCACGCGCTGACGCGCCTCGTCTCCGAGGGCCTGCTCAGCGTCAAGTCGCGCCGCGGGTACTACGTCACCCCGCTCACGCAGGTGGCGGTGGTCGAGGGCTACGACGTCCGCCTCGCGCTCGAGCTGCGGGCGGCCGAGACCGCGGTCGGGCACGTCGAGCGCGAGGCCCTGGACCGGTTCCGCGAGCTCCAGCTGGCGAGCGCGGACGCCGTCTCGCACGAGGAGTGGGATACGGCCAACGCGGCCTTCCACGAGTACCAGGTCGACCTGGCCGGCAACAGCCTGCTCTCGCGCTTCTACCGCGAGCTCTCGGTCAACCTGATGATGCAGGTGATCCGCGGCGGCAAGCTCGAGGGCGGCGCGTATCTGGCGACCGAGCACGAGGCGATCGTGGAGGCCTACCTCCGCGACGACCTGGACGCCGCCCGCGCGGCGATCGCGGCGCACATCGAGACGGGCCGGCGGATCGCGCTGGACGCGCTCGAGGCCGCCGACGGCGTGCTGTAGCGGCGACCGGGGTACAGTCCGGTCGGATGGCGACGACCGGCCGGCGAGAGACGGAGTCCGGAATCGAGGTCAAGCCCGTCTACACCGCGGACGACACGCGCGCTGACGAGCTCGAGCTCCCGGGGGAGCACCCCTACACCCGCGGGCCGTATCCGGACATGTACCGCGGGCGTCCGTGGACGATCCGGCAGTACGCCGGCTTCGCCTCGGCGGAGGAGACGAACACACGCTTCCGCTACCTGCTCGAGCGTGGGCAGACCGGGCTCTCGGTCGCGTTCGACCTCCCGACGCAGCTCGGGTACGACTCCGACGACGCCCGCGCGGCCGGCGAGGTCGGACGGACGGGCGTCGCGATCGACTCCCTCGAGGACATGCGGATCCTGTTCGCGGAGATCCCGCTCGACGAGGTGTCGACCTCGATGACGATCAACGCGCCGGCAGCGCTCCTCCTGCTCCTGTACGAGCTCGTCGCGGAGGAGCAGGGCGTGGCGCCGGCCGACCTGCGCGGAACGGTCCAGAACGACATCCTCAAGGAGTACGTCGCCCGCGGGAACTACATCTTCCCGCCGCGGGCGTCGATGCGGCTGACCACGGACCTGTTCGCCTACTGCGCGGAGCGGATCCCGAGCTGGAACACGATCTCGATCTCGGGCTACCACATCCGCGAGGCCGGCTCGACCGCGGTGCAGGAGCTCGCCTTCACCCTCGCGAACGGGATCGCCTACTGCGCCGCAGCCGTCGAGGCTGGGCTCTCGCCGGACGAGTTCGGCGCGCGCCTCTCCTTCTTCTTCAACGCCCACAACCACTTCTTCCAGGAGGTGGCGAAGTTCCGCGCCGCGCGGCGGTTGTGGGCGTCGATCATGCGGGAGCGCTTCGGCGCGACGAACCCGCGCGCGCTCGCGCTCCGCTTCCATGCCCAGACGGGCGGCTCGACGCTGACGGCGCAGCAGCCCGAGAACAACATCGTGCGCGTCGCGCTCCAGGCGCTCTCGGCGGTCGCCGGCGGCGCGCAGTCGCTGCACACGAACGGCTTCGACGAGGCGCTCGCGCTGCCGACCGAGCGGTCGGCGCGCATCGCCCTGCGGACGCAGCAGATCATCGCGAACGAGGCCGGCGGCACCGACACCGCCGACCCCCTCGGCGGCGCGTTCTTCATCGAGGCGCTGACCGACGAGCTCGAGGCCAGGGCACTCGAGCTGATCGAGCGGATTGACGAGCTCGGCGGTGCCGTCGCCGCGATCGAGCAGGGCTTCGTCCAGGGCGAGATCGAGGATGCCGCCTTCAGGCACAACGTCGAGGTCGAGGCCGGCGAGCGTGTGATCGTGGGCGTCAACCGCTTCGCGGAGGCGGAGGAGGAGCACGTGGAGCTGCACCGGCTCGACCCCGAGTCCGAGGCACGGCAGATCGCGCGGACGGCGCGCGTGCGGGCGGAGCGGGACGCCACGGCCGCGGCGGCGGCGCTCGACGAGGTGCGCCGCATCGCCGCCGGGAGCGGGAACCTGCTGCCGCCGATGCGCGAGGCGCTGCGGACGCGCTGCACCGTTGGCGAGATCTGCAACGCGCTGCGCGACGAGTTCGGGACCTACGACGCGCAGCGGTGAGCACGGCCGAGCTCACCCGGCAGCTGTACGAGGCCTATGCGCGCCGGGACTGGGAGCGCGCCGCGCGCTGCCTGGACGAGGACGCGGTGCTCGAGATGCCGGCGACACGCGAGCGGCTCGCCGGCCGCGACGGCGTGATCGGCTTCCAGCGCGACTACCCGGAGCCGTGGGGGGAGCTGTCCGTGCTCCGCGTCGTCGACGCCGGCGACACGGCTGCCGCCGAGGTCGAGGTCGTCGCGGCCGAGGCGACGTTCCGAATGGCGGCCTTCTGGCGCAGCCGGGACGGCCTCCTCCGCGAGGGCGTCGAGTACTGGATCACGGTCGGCGGCGAGGAGCCGCCGCCGAGCCGGCGGCGCGCGCCCGCCTGACGCGTGCGGATCCTGCTCGTCTCCCAGATGTACCCGAGCGAGGCGGAGCCGGACTTCGGCGTCTTCGTGCGCGACCTCGAGCGGGAGCTCGTCTCGCTCGGCCACGAGCTCGAGCGCGTCGTGCTCGACTCACGGTCCGGCGGGCCGCTGCGGCACCTCCGCCTCGCGGGCCGAACGCTCCTCGCCGCACGCCGGTTCCACCCGGACGTCGTCTACGCGCACTTCCTCGTCCCGACCGGCCTCTGGGGAGCCCTGCTCACCCGCGCGCCACTCGTCGTCACCGCGCACGGCCAGGACGTCGCGAACGTGGGCTCGATCCCCGGCGTCCGCGCGGCGACGCGGCTCGTCGTACGGCGCGCGCACGCCGTGATCGCGGTCTCCGGCTACCTCCGCAGCCTGCTCGAGGAGCGCGTGCCGGAGTCGCGCGGGAAGCTCGAGACGATCGACTGCGGCGTCGACCTGGAGCGCTTCCGGCCGCTGCCGCGCGGCGAGGAGGGCGAGCGCCCCGCCTTCCTCTGCGTCGGCTCCCTCAGCGAGCGCAAGAACGTCGTCCGGCTCGCGCGAGCCTTCGAACGCCTGGGGCAGGGCTCGCTCACGTTCGTCGGGGACGGCCCGCTCCGGGCCGAGCTCGAGGGCCGGCCGCGCGTCCACTGGGCCGGCAGCCTGCCTCACGACCGCGTGCCGGAGCTTGTCGCGGCCGCCGACGTCGTCTGCCAGCCGTCGCTGGTGGAGCCGTTCGGGCAGTCGCTGCTCGAGGCACTCGCATGTGGCCGCCCCGTCGTCGCGACACGTGTCGGCGGCCCGCCCGAGTTCGTGCCGTCCGCGGCCGGCGTGCTCGTCGACCCCACCGACGAGGACGCACTGCTTGAGGCGCTGCGTGCGGCCGCCTCGCTGCCGGTGCCGAACCCCGCAGCGCGTGCCGCCGCGGAGGAGCACGGGCTCAGTGCGCAGGCGCGCCGGGTGGAGGCTGTTCTCCTGCGAGCCGCTCGAGATCGGCGAGCCTGACCTCGACGAGCGGCCGCACCGAGTCCTCGAGCCCGGCTTCGCGCGCGACGGCGAGCGCCTGCTCGTAGCTCTCCCGCGCCTTCGCGGGGGCGACCCCCTGCTTCAGGCGGTTGTCGCCCGTCACGAGCAGCTTCTGGATCCGCGCGCGCGCATCGTCCGGCGGCTTCACGTCCGAAGCCTACCCAGGCACGATCGAGGGGGCGTCGGCGCCGTGACGAGCTGCGGCACAGCCACGGTTCGCGTCCTCAGCGCGGGCCGGGAGTCGCCCTGAGCCGCCGCGCGCCGCTGCTACCCTTGCGAGCGCAGATGATCCAGGTCGCAGCCATCTTCCACGTCGTCGTCTCCGCCGGCCTGCTGACGCTGATCCTGATGCACTCGGGACGCGAGGCGGGCATGGGCGGCATGGGGTTCACCCCGGCCTCCCAGGGCGGGACGCACATCGTGGAGCGGAACCTCACCCGCCTGACGGTGGTCGTCGCGACCGTGTTCTTCCTGAACACGATCCTCCTCTACCGCCTGCTCGCCTAGGCGGGTTCCACGGCTACACTGGTCGTCCCCGCGCTGGTGGCGGAATTGGTAGACGCGCAAGGTTGAGGGCCTTGTGACCCTAGGGTCGTGGAGGTTCAAGTCCTCTCCAGCGCATACGGGTGGCAGAGGCGGGCTCCGGCCCGCCTCTGCCGTCTCTTGACGCCGTCCGGAAGGATCTCTAGCCTCTGTGGCGAACACACGTTCGACACCGACCTCGGAGGCGTGATGCTGACGGCACGACAACAGGAGATCTGGCAGTTCCTCGGCGACTACGTCGACCGGCACGGTTACCCGCCGACGGTGCGGGAGATCGGCGAGGCGGTCGGGCTCGCCTCCCCGTCGACGGTGCACGCGCACCTCGCCAACCTCGAGCGGGCCGGTCTGCTGCGACGTGATCCGACGAAGCCGCGCGCGCTCGAGCTCGTCGGCCACCGCCAGGCCCGCGCGGCGGCGACGGCCGCGGTCGAGGCCGACGTGCAGCGGCTGCCGCTGCTCGGGCAGATCGCCGCCGGCGCGCCGCTGCTCGCCGAGGAGAACGTCGAGGACGAGCTCGCGGTGCCGGGATCGCTCGGACGCAACGCCGACTTCCTCCTGCGCGTGCGCGGCGACTCGATGATCGAGGCCGGCATCCTCGACGGCGACGTCGTCGTCGTCCGGCGCCAGCCGGATGCCGCGAACGGCGAGATCGTCGTCGCGCTCGTCGGCGACGACGAGTCCGCGAACGAGGCGACGGTGAAGACGTTCTACCGCGACGCCGGCCGCGTGCGCCTGCAGCCCGAGAACGCAGCGCTCGAGCCGATCTACCCCGAGCACGCCCAGATCCTCGGCAAGGTCACGGGGGTCTTCCGGAGCCTCTGATGCCCGTCTCCTTCCTCAACCGCACGCTCGACCAGGAGCTGACCGCCCTCGCACGCGGCGTCAGCCTCGAGTGCCTCGTCTGCGGCGAGTTCCTGCTCCGCAGGCCCGCAGCGCACGCGTGCCTCGAGTGCGGGACGCTGCTCTGCGACGGGGTCGAGATCCCGCAGTCCGAGCTACACTTCGTGTCGCAGGCCGGGTGACCGCGAGCTCTTCGGAGCTCGAGGAAAGTCCGGACACCGCAGGGCAGGACGCTGGGGAAACCCCAGGCGGCGAAAGCCGACGGAAAGTGGAACAGAAAGCAGACCGCCCGCGGAGCGTTTCCGGAAGCTCCGCAGGTAAGGGTGAAACGGTGGGGTAAGAGCCCACCAGCGCCGCGGTGACGCGGCGGCTCGTCAAACCCCGTCCGGTGCAAGGTGAAGCAGATCCCGCTGACGCGGCCCGCCGAGGGATCGGGTACACCGCTCGAGCCAGCCGGCAACGACTGGCCTAGAGGGATGGTCACCCTCGACAGAATCCGGCTTACAGGCCTGCTACCGAAGGAGCCCCGGCGACGGGGCTCCTTCCACGAGCCGGTAGCCGCGCACGGAGTCGATGACGAACGCCTTCGGGTACGGCACCGCCTGGCGCTGCCGTCGGGCGGCCGGCGGCCGCGGTCGAGCGTGTCGCCGGCGAACGCCTCGTCGAGTTCGACCTCCAGCGCCACGTTCCGAGCCCCCGGGTCAGGCCGCCGGGAGCGGCAGCCTCGCGGTGAGGACGGTCCCGCGGCCGGGCGGGCTGACGACGACGAGGGTGCCGCCCTCCGCCTCGGCCCGGTCGCGCAGGCCGAGCAGCCCCGTGCCCTTCGCCGTGTCCGCGCCGCCGCTGCCGTCGTCCGAGATCTCGAGCCGGAGCGTGCCGTCCTCGCGCCGCACGACGACAGTCGCGCGCGTGGCGCCCGCGTGCTTGACGACGTTGGTGAGCGCCTCGGAGACAATGAAGTAGGCCGTCGCCTCGACGTGCGAGCCTAGGCGCTCGTCGGCCACGTCCAGCTCGACCGGCAGCGGCAACCGCTGCTCGAGCAGGGTGAGCGCGCCGCGGAGGCCGTGCTCGCTCAGCGTCGCGGGGTGCAGTCCCCGCGCGAGCTCCCGCAGCTCCTCGAGACCCGCGTCGAGCTCGCACATCGCGTCGCCGAGCAGCTTGCGGGCGCCGTCACCGCCGCCGACCAGGCGGCTCTGCGCGACACGAAGCAGGAGCGCCGCGGCCACGAGCCGCTGCTGGGCGCCGTCGTGCAGATTGCGCTCGAGCCGGCGTCGCTGGTCGTCGCCGCTCCGGACGATCCGCGCCCGCGACGCCTGCAGGTCCGCGCGCGCCTGGGCGCTCGCGACGGCCAGCGACACGAGCTCGCAGAACGCCCCGAGCCGGACCTCGCTGTCGGGCGGCAGCGGGTCGGCGCTCCCGATCGCGACCGCGCCCCAGAGCGTCCCGGCCACGACGATCGGCGCCGCCACCGTCGAGCGGTAGCCCGTGCGCAGCATCAGCTCGGCGAAGGAGCCGCCGACCTTGCCCCAGTCGTCGACCCGCGCCGGCGCGCCCGTCTCGCGCACCCGGCCGATCGCAGTCGTCCGCCCGTCGGCGAAGATCCGCGTCCCCAGCGGGAAGGTCTCGATCCCGTGCCGGTCGAAGCGGCCGACGATCGTGGCCGTGTCGTCGCCCTCGTACCGCCACACGAAGCACGCGTCGACCTCGAGCACGCGCGCGGACTCCTCCGAGACGGCGTGGAAGACGCGCTCCGGGCTCGCCTCCGACGCGACGAGCGTGGCCACGCGCCGCAGCGCCCGCTGCTCCTGCGCGAGCCGGCCGACCTCCACGAGGCGGGCCTCGGGGTCGTCGCCGAGCACCGGCTCGTCGCGCTCCGGCGCCAGGTCGGTGAGGTCGATCCCGGCCGTGACGAGGTAGCCGGGAGCGCCGTCGCGCGGCGCCACCGCCTTGTTCGACCACGCGATCAGGCGCCGGTCGCCGTCCTTCGTCAGCCAGTGCCCGACCTGCGGGCTCGAGTGGCCCGTCCTCCAGATGAACGCCAGCACCTCGCCGAACGCCTCCCGCTCCTCCACCGGGATCACGAAGTCCGTCAGCTCGCGGCCGAGCACCTCGTCGCGTGAGAAGCCCGTCGCGCGCTCGCAGGCGTCGTTGAAGAGGAGCACCCGGCCGGCCTCGTCGAGGACGCAGACGAGCGACTGCGTCGTCTCGGCCAGCACCGCGGCGAACTCGTCGCCGAGACGGAAGTCAGCGGAGGTCACGTGCAGGACCTACCACGTTCCCGGGGGGAGGTTGTAGCGGTGGTATCGATGCGGGTGCTCGCCGCCGTGGTCGTC
>DASUOK010000145.1:0-4852 GCA_036276675.1 Gaiellaceae bacterium
ATCGGCGAGCAGCGCTCGCTGCTCGCGACGCTGCCCGAGGTGACGTTCTTCAGCCGCTACAACCGCACGTTCGCCTCCTGAGCCGTGCTCCGCAGCCTCCGCATCGAGAACCTCGTGCTGATCCGCGACGCCGAGCTCGCGCCCGCGGCCGGGCTCAACGCGATCACCGGCGAGACGGGCGCCGGCAAGACGATCCTCGCGCAGGCGTTCGGGCTGCTCCTCGGGGCGAAGGGCGACGCGGCGGCCGTCGGCGCCGGTGGCTCGGAGGCATACGTCGAGGCGGAGTTCGACGTGCCGGACGGCTTCTTCGACGACGACGAGCTGACGGCGCTCGCAGAGCTCGCCCCCGAGGACGAGCCCGGCCTCGTGCTCGCGCGTCGCGTCTTCGGCGACGGCCGGACCCGCGCCTACGCGTGGGGGCGCGCCGTGGCCCGCGAGGATCTCGCCGCCGCGACGGAGCGGCTGGTGGCGATGTCGGGGCAGTTCGAGCAGCGGCGGCTCGCCCGGCCGTCGTACCAGCTCGACGTCCTCGACGCGTTCTGCGGCGAGGAGCAGCTGCGCCGACGGCGTGAGGCCCGCGCCGCGTGGCGCGAGCTCGGGATCGCCCGCCGCCGGAACGACGAGCTGAGCCGCGACGCGGCCGCCGCGACGGCGCGCCTGGCCGAGCTGGAGGCGCTGGTGGAGGCGACGGCGGGCCTGGAACCGGGGGCCGAGTCGGCGCTGCGGGCCGAGCGCGAGCGGCTGCGGCACGTGACGGAGCTCGCCGAGGGAGCCGCCGCGGCCGCCGAGGCGATCGCGCCGGACGAGGGCGATGGCGCCGCCGCGCTCGCCGGAGCGGCCGAACGGGCGGTCGCGCCGCTCGAGCGACTCGCGCCCGAGCTGGCCGCAGCCGGGGAGGAGCTGCGCGACGTGGGGCTGCGGCTCCGCGAGCTCGGCTCGGACCTGCGCTCGTTCCTGCTCTCGCTCGAGGCCGAGCCGCACCGGATCGAGCAGCTCGAGGCCGAGCTCGAGCGGATCTCCGACGCGAAACGGCGCTTCCGGTGCGCGACGTACGAGGAGCTGCTCGCCCGCGCGGTCGAGGCTCGACACGAGCTCGACGCCCTCGCCGAGGGACACGACCCGGCTGCCGCTGCGGCCGAGGCGCTCGCCGCCGCCGAGGCGCGCGTCGAGCTCCTCGCGGCCGACCTGCGCGCCGCCCGCACGGCCGCCGTCGCCACCTTCGCCGAGGCCGTCGCCGCCGAGCTGCGCAGCGTCGGCCTGGGCGAGGGAGAGTTCCGCGCCGAGCTGCGCGAGCGGGAGCCGGGCGTCCGCGGCGCCGACGAGGCCGCCTTCCTCATCCGCCCGAACGCGGGCCTGCCGTTCGGCCCCGTGGCCGAGACCGCCTCGGGAGGCGAGCTCTCGCGCGTCGCGCTCGCGATCGCCGCCGTCGCGGGCGGGCAAACGATGGTGTTCGACGAGATCGACGCCGGCATCGGCGGCACGACCGCGCATGCGGTCGCGGAGACGCTGAGGCGGCTGGCCGAGCGCGCGCAGGTGCTGACGATCACCCACCTGCCGCAGATCGCGAGCGTGGCCGACTGCCACTACCGCGTCGAGAAGATCCCCGGCGACCCCACCCACACGCGGATCGAGCTCCTCGACGACGCCCAGCGCCGCGACGAGCTCGAGCGGATGCTCGGCGGCCGCGAGTTCCTGTCGGCGCTGCAGTGATGGCGATCGTCGAGCACACCGGGACCGCACGGCTCGGCCGCCGCACGAAGGAGCTCGTGCGCCGGCTCGAGCCGGGGGACATCGCGATCATCGACCACATTGACCTCGACCGAGTCTCCGCCGAGGAGCTCGTCGAGGCCGGCGTGCGCGTCGTCGTCAACGTCGCCGAGTCGCAGAGCGGCCGCTACCCGAATCCCGGGCCGCTGCTGCTCGTGCGCGGCGGCGTCTCGCTGATCGACGTCGCCGGCAGCGACCTCTTCGAGACCGTGTCCGACGGCGACGCGCTCACCGTCCGCGGCGCGAGCCTGTTCCGGAACGGCGACTGCCTCGTGACCGGGAAGACGCTCGAGGCGTGGGAGCTCGAGCGCGCGCTGGCGGAGCAGCAGGGCCGCGTCACCCAGGCGCTCGAGGCCTTCGCGGAGAACACGATGCGCTACCTGCGCGAGGAGGGCAGTCTCCTGGCCCAGGGCCTGGACTTCCCGGTCCTGCGGACGAGCTTCCGCGACCGCCACGCGCTCGTCGTCGCCCGCGGCCCGGGGCACAAACGCGACCTCCGGATCGTGCGGCCGTACGTCCGCGACTTCCGGCCGGTGCTGGTCGCGGTGGACGGTGGGGCCGAGGCGCTGCTCGAGGAGGGGTGGCGGCCGGACGTGATCGTGGGCGACATGGACTCCGTCTCCGACGACGGCCTGCGCTGCGGCGCCGAGATCGTCGTCCACGCGTACGCGGAGGGGCACGCACCGGGAGAGGCCCGCCTCGAGCGGCTCGGCGTGCCGTTCCAGCGCGTCGCCGCGCCAGGGATCTCCGAGGACGTCGCGCTCCTGCTCGCCCACGAGAAGGGTGCCGAGCTGATCGTCGCGGTGGGGACGCACTTCAACCTCGTGGAGTTCCTCGAGCGCAACCGCGCGGGGATGTCGTCGACGTTCGTGACGCGCCTGAAGGTGGGTGAGCGTCTCGTCGACGCGCGCGGCGTCTCCCAGCTCGTCAGCCGCCGGATCGGGATCTGGCCCGTCGTCACGGTCGGCGCGGCGGGGCTCGCCGGGATCGTCGTGGCCGTGGCGGCGTCGCCGGCGCTCCGCAACGTCCTGCGCGGTCTGCTCGAGGGCGTTCCCGGCTTCTAGGCAAGCTCTGCGAGACTGGGCGCGTGTTCGACCTGCGCTACCACGTCGCGTCGCTGACGGCCGTCTTCCTCGCGCTCGTGATCGGCATCCTCGTCGGGGTCGGCGTGTCGGGCCGGGGCTTCGTCACCGACGCCGAGCGGACGAACTTCAACAACCGGCTCGCCGCGCTCGACGCGCAGCTCGAGGAGGAGCAGCTGCGCGGCGACGAGCTCGAGCGGCGTCAGGACGCGGCCCAGGAGTTCGTCGAGAGCGCGTACCCGGTGCTCGCCGACGGACGTCTCGACGACGTCGACGTGGCCGTGCTGGTGATCGGCTCCTACGACGCGACCGTCGACGCGGTGCAACGGGCGATCGAGGACGCCGGCGGCGACGTCTCGCGCATCCGGGCGGTGACGGTGCCGATGCCGATGGACGAGGTGCAGGGCGCCCTTCGCTCACGCAGCGCGTTCGGCGGCTACGTCGGCGAGGACGAGGTGGACAACCTCGGCCGCGATCTCGGCCACGAGCTGGTGGACGGCGGTGACACGCCGCTCTGGGACCTGCTCACCGCCGATCTCGTGGGGCAGCGCGAAGGCAGCTCGCTGAGCGAGGCCGACGGCGTGGTCGTCGTGCGCCAGGCGGAGCCCCAGCAGCGGGAGACGGCGCGCTTCCTCGCCGGGCTCTACCGGGGGCTCGCGAACGCGGGTGTGCCGGCGGTCGGCGTCGAGGGAACGCGCCCGGACGAGTCGCCGATCCCGGCGTTCTCGCGGGCGGGGCTGTCGACGGTGGACGGCGTGGACACGCCGCTGGGCCGCCTCGCGCTGATCCTGCTGCTGGCGGGCTCGGAGCGCGGCGACTTCGGGGTCGCCGAGACGGCGACGGACGGGATCCTGCCGACGCTGGAGCCGCTGCCGGCCGTCACCACGAGTGGCTGAGCGGGCACCGACTCGGCCGAGGCTGACGCTCCTCGTCGCCGCGCGTGACGAGGAGGCGCGGATCGGCGCGACGGTCGAAGAGCTGCGGCGGCTCTTCCCCGACGCGGAGCTGCTCGTCGCCGACGACGGCTCGCGCGACGCGACCGCGGACGTGGCGGCGGCCGCGGGTGCGCGGGTCGTGCGCCTCCCCCACCGCGGCAAGGGCCAGGTACTCACGCTGGCCGAGCGCGAGGCGGCGCCGGGGCCGCTCCTGCTCTGTGACGCCGACCTGCGCGGCGACCTGCGCCCGCTGCTCGAGAGCGAGGCGGACGTCGCCATCGCCGCCTTCTCGCGCCGGGTCGGCGGCGGCTTCGGGCTCGCGAAAGGCGCGGCGCGGTGGCTGATCGCGGTTTCGAGCGGGTTCGCTGCCCGGGAACCGCTCTCCGGGCAGCGCCGGCTCTCCGCCCGGGCGCGGGCGAAGCTGTTCCCGCTCGCGGCCGGATTCGGGGTCGAGTCGCGCATGACCGCCGAGGCCGTCCGTGCGCGCCTCGACGTGGAGGAGGTGGAGCTCGACCTCGAGCACCGCGCGACGACACGCGACGTGGGCGGCTTCCTCCACCGCGGGCGCCAGCTTCGCGACATCGTCCTCGCCTTCGGGCCGCAGGCCGAGAACCACCGCGGGCTGCGGCTGCCGCTCGTCGGGTGGGTGGTGGGGGTCGCGAGCCCCGGGGTCGCGCCCGTGGCGCTGCTCGGCCTCGCGGACGACCTGTGGAGCGGTGACGAGCGTGGCTTCCGCGCGCACCTCCGCGCCGGAAGCACGACCGGCGTTCTGAAGCTCGCCGGCATCCCGGCGTTCGCGCTCCTGCGTACGCGCTCCGTCTCGGGTGCGCTGCTCGTGGCGCTCGCCGCCAACGCGCTGAACCAGCTCGACACGCGACCGGGGCGCGCGCTCAAGGCGTTCGCCCTCGGGGCGCTGCTCGTGCGCCGAGCGCCGCCCGGAGCCGTCGCAGCCGCCGTCCTGCTGGCGCCCTACGATCTGCGCGAGATGGCGATGCTCGGGGACTCCGGCTCGAACGCGCTCGGCGCCGTGCTAGGTTTCGGTTCCGTGGAGCGGTTCTCACGGAGGCA
>DASUOK010000146.1:0-2651 GCA_036276675.1 Gaiellaceae bacterium
GTCGCGCTCGGCGTCTCGCCGGCCGATGCGCTGACGATGGCGTCGCACCACCCGGCGCTCTGGCACCGCCTCGCCGACCTGGGTGCGATCGCCCCCGGCTACGCGGCCGACCTGCTGATCCTGCCCGACCTCGAGCGCTTCGTTCCCGAGATCGTGCTCAAGCACGGCCGCCCGGTCGAGGAGATCCCGCGGACACCGGTGCCCGAATGGGTGCGGCAGAGCGTGCGGCTGCAGGCGGTGAGCGCCTCGGACTTCAGGATCCCCTGGGATGGGGGCGCCGCACGCGTGATCGGTCTCGTCCCCGGTCAGATCCTCACGGAATCGCTCGTGGCGGAGCCCCGGGTCGAGGACGGCGCCGCCGTCGCCGATCCCGAGCTCGATCTCGCGAAGATCGCCGTGATCGAGCGCCACCTCGGCACGGGCCGCATGGGGCTCGGCTTCGTCCGCGGCTTCGGCCTGCGGCGCGGCGCGCTCGCGTCGACCTTCGCGCACGACGCGCACAACCTCGTCGTCGTGGGCATGGACGACGCCGAGATGGCGCACGCCGTCGCGCGGGTCGCGGAGCTGGGCGGCGGCATCGTCGTCGTCGACGGCGGCGCCGTGGTGGCGGAGCTGCCGCTGCCGATCGCCGGGCTCATGTCCGACCTCCCGCTCGACGACGTGATCGCGGCGAGCAAGGCGACCGTCGCCGCGGTGCACGAACTCGGCTCCGCGGTCGAGTCCCCGTTCCAGTCGCTCGCCTTCCTGGCGCTCTCGGTCATCCCCAGCCTGAAGCTCACCGACCGCGGCCTCGTGGACGTCGACCGCTTCGAGCTCGTGCCGCTCCGGGCGGACACGCTCGTCGCGGGCTGATTTCCTTCGCCGAACGTGGGTACACTGGAGCTGTGAGCTGGCCGTTCATCGTGCTGCTCGCGCTGGCCCTCCTCCTGGTGGTGGGCGCCGAGTGGCAGCGGGTGGGAAATCTCTTCGGTGCCGAAGGGCGCCGCGACCGTGACCGGCGCCGTCGCAAGGCGAACCTGAAGCTCGTCCGCACCGACGAGGAGGAGTTCGCCGAGAGCGTCCAGCGCGACCTCTCGCAGCTCCCCACGATCGAAGAGCGCGACCGCCTCTAGCGGGCCGAGCTAGCGAACGACGAAGCGCGCGCGCAGGATGCGCGTGTTGCCCAGGATCGGCCCGACGTTCTCCATGTTCCGCGACTCCTGGTAGTCGGACACCTGGAGCACGAGCGTGTGGCGGCCGCGGCGGAGCCCGGCGGTGCGCACGAGGATCCGGCCCTTCTGCAGGCGCGCGCCGGGCTCGCGGCCGTCGATCCGCGCCACGATCGAGCGGGGATCGACACCCGAGCCGGCGTCGCTCGCGGCGACGACCACAGGCTGCCCGCGCCTCACCGTCCTGGTGCGCAGCCTCAGTGCCGGCGGCTTCGTGTCGCCGACCCAGTAGCGGAACGTGAAGGCGCCGGCGCGCGCGGCGCTCGGGCTGTCGAAGACGACGTCGTATGCTCCCGGCGCCGGCAGGATCGCCCCCGACGCGAGCACCGGGTTCCCGAAGATGCGCAGGTACGGGTTGAGGTTGAACGGCAGGGCCGGGTAGCCGGTGAGGCGGTCCTCGTCGCCGGCGCGCACGACCCGCGGCTCGACGAGGACGTTCCGGCCGCGCGAGGTGACGACCACGCCGAAGTTCGCGGCCCGGCGACGAAGCGTGACGCGGTAGACGCGCTCGGGCCCGGCCAGCGTCGCGGCGAAGCCGAGGCCGGCGGGGCTCTCGGGATAGCGGTAGCGCGACACGAGCGTGGTGCCGCCGCGCGTGTTCGCCTTGTACGTGCCGGGGCGGCGCAGGGGCGTCGCCTTCGCCCGGCCGAGCGCCGGCGCCGACACACGGAGCCAGTACGGAA
This sequence comes from Gaiellaceae bacterium, assembly GCA_036276675.1. GTDB lineage: Bacteria > Actinomycetota > Thermoleophilia > Gaiellales > Gaiellaceae > Gaiellasilicea. The sequence continues at coordinate 1,892 of DASUOK010000146.1, forward strand.
TGCGACGGCGATCCGTGCCGCGCGTCAGCACGACGAAGCCGGAGAGCTCGGCGGCAGGCGCGGATGCGGTCGTCACCGTCACCGGCAGCGTGCCCGGGACGGTGGCCGTCGCAGGGACCGAGACGGATGCGGCGCCGCCGCCGCTCTGCCGCTCGACGGTCACGGCCCACGTCCCGGCGCCGCCCCCTGCGTCGGAGAGCTCGACCGGCAGCGTCTGCGTGGCCGTCGCCGGCACGAGGCCGAACGAGAGCGTCGTCGGCGTCGTGAACACGAGCGGCCGGTCGGCACGGGCGAGATCGACGACGCCGCCGCCCTGGCGCGTCGTGTGCGCCTCGACCGATCGGGCCTCGTCCGCGAAGGCACGATTGCCGGTGCTCGCGAGCGCCGACTTCACCTGCGCGGGCGTCCACGTCGGGTGGCGCTGGCGCAGGAGCGCCGCCGCACCCGCGACGTGTGGTGCGGCCATGCTCGTGCCGGACAGCGCGGCGAAGCTGCGCCCCGGCGAGGCGGAGACGATCGCGACGCCCGGCGCGCTCACCTCCGGCTTCAGCTGCAGCGAGAGCGGCGTCGGCCCGCTCGACGAGAACGAGGCCACGACGTTCGGCGCGCCCGTCCTGCTCGTGGAGACGGCGCCCACGGTGATCGCCTCGGGCGCCGAGCCGGGGGAGGAGACGGAGCCGCGGCCGAAGTCGTCGAAGTCGGTCCCCGCCGCCACCACCGGCACCACGCCGGCGCGCGCGGCCGCTCCGAGGGCCTCGGC
>DASUOK010000147.1:0-2723 GCA_036276675.1 Gaiellaceae bacterium
CGCGGGTAGCGGCCGGTGAAGAGGATCGCGAAGCCTGCGACGACGGTCGAGGCCACGAAGCCGATCCAGAGGAAGAGGAGGACGATGAAGTGCGGGATGGCGAGCAGCCACTTGAAGAGCCACTGCCAGCGGCCCACGTCGGGATCGAGCTCGCCGGTCAGGCGAACGGGAAAGGCGCGTTGCGGGGAGGTCATCTCGTGCTCCTTCGATTCGGGTGATTGATGGGGCTACGCATCTGCCACCGCGAAGCGAAGCGGGCGTCGTCTGCGATCGTCGAGGCCAGTCTCCCAGCGCCGAGCGCCCGGCGGGGTGCGGCTAGCACCCGTATTTCGGTGAGCCGCGACACGGCGGCAGCGCCTACGTCGTAGGGATGCTCCCCATTTCCTTCTCGGCCAGGCGCCCGTCCCGGATCGTCCTGGCCATGTCCTCCGACTCCTCCCGGTACCAGCCGCCGTGCTCGAACTGGATGGCCGGGAAGAGCGACTGGCCGGTCCCCTCGATCACGGCGGCCCGTTCCTTCGGCCGCCACGGCCCGCGCACCACCTCGTACGGGATGCGCCCGTCGTCGAGCGCCTTCTGCACCCGCCAGCACGGGCCGAACTTCCACGGCGTTCCGCAGCGGTGCAGCTTCAGGCCCACGCCGGCTCCTTCGGTCTCGGGTCACTCACCCTACGCGCTGCGAGACGAACTGCTGGACCTTCCCGAGGGCCGCGTCACCTGGCGTCGTCGCGCCACCCCGTCGGGTCCATGGGCGGGTGGCGCTGCCGCACGCGCTGGTCGTCCATCTCACCGATGACTCGGACCAGAGCGAGCAGGAAGAGCCCGAAGGTCACCATCGCGAACAACGCGCCTCCGGGCACGGGGAGGAGGACGACGGTGAGCGCGAGCGAGACGAGCGCGACGAGAGAGCTGAGAGCGCGCATCGTCAGGCCCCGCTTCCCTGCACTGCCGCCGCTCCGGCTCCAGTCGCAGCGACCTCCGTGCGCGCGTACGCCGCGGCGAACCCGTCTCTCCAGCTCGGGTGGCGCGGCGCCCAGCCGAGCTCGCGCTTCGCCTTCTCGTTGCCGGCGCCGCGGGCCGTGGTGCCCATCATCACGGCGCCCTCGCCCGCGAAGAGCCGCGCGAGCCGGATGGGATAGCGTCGCGGCGGCTTCGCGCCGAGCGCCGCCGCGAGCACCGGCAACCACTCCCGCACCGGGGCGGGCTCGTCGTCGACGACGTGGTAGAGCGCCGGGCCGTCGTGCTCGAGCGCGAGCACCGTGGCCGCGGCGGCGTCGTCGAGGTGGACGAACGAGCTGACGCCGTCGCCCGACCCGACGATTGGGAACCGCCGCTTGCGCACGGGCTCGATCAGGCCGTCGGTGTCGGCGCCGTAGAAGCTGCCGTACCGGAGGACGACGCCGCCGGCCGCCAGCACCGCCTCGTCGAGGTAGGTCATCGCGGCTGCGGTCAGACGCATGCCCGGCACGGGAGCCGGGTCGAGCGGATCCTCTTCGCGCTTGACCGGGCCGCCCACACGGGCGTAGCGGAAGTTGGCGAAGCTCTGGGCGACGAACCGCCGCACGCCCGCCTCGTGCGCGGCCGCGAGCAGGGCGTCGGTGCCCTGGCGGCGTAGCCGGTTCGTCTGTTCGAAGGCGCGGTCGAGGTTGCGCGAGAAGCGGACGTCCGCGAGCGCCGTCGCCTGGTGGACGACCGCGTCCGGCTCCGCCTCCCGAACCGCCCTGCCGACGGCGCGGGGGTCGAGCAGGTCGAGCACGAGCGGCTCGGCTCCGAGCGCCCGCAGACGCTCGACGTTCGCGGGCGAGCGGGCGGTGCCGATCACCTCGTGGCCGCTCTCGATCAGTTGGGGGACGAGCCGGGTGCCGATCGCACCGCTCGCCCCTGCGACGAAGACACGCATCGTCGGCTCCTTTCCGTCACATCGGTGACACTTGGTGGGTCTACGAGGTATGACCCGGCGCAGCGAAGGAACGTGACCGATGACCGAGCGCGAGTGGCTGGCGGCCCGGTTCGAGGAGCACAGGCCGCGCCTGCGGGCGGTGGCGTATCGGATGCTGGGGTCGCTCAACGAGGCGGACGACGCCGTGCAGGAGGCGTGGATCCGGCTCAGCCGCACGGACGCGGGCGCGGTCGAGAACCTCGGCGCCTGGCTCACGACCGTGGTCGGCCGCGTCGCGCTGAACATGCTTCGCGCCCGCAACCTGCGTCGCGAGGAGTCGAGCTCCTTCCAGTTAGTTCTCCGATCCGATCGTCGACTCGGCGGACGGTGTCGACCCGGAGCACGAGGCGCTGCTGGCTGACTCCGTCGGCCTCGCGCTGCTCGTCGTGCTCGACTCGCTGTCACCGCCGGAGCGGCTCGCCTTCGTCCTGCACGACGTCTTCGCCGTCCCGTTCGACGAGATCGCGCCGATCCTCGACCGCTCGCCCGAGGCCGCCCGTCAGCTCGCCAGTCGAGCGCGCCGGCGCATCCGCGCCGAGCCGGCCGAGCCCGACGTCGACCTGGCCGCGCAGCGCGAGGTCGTGGCGGCGTTCCTCGCAGCGGCGCGCGAGGGAGACTTCGAGCGGCTCGTCGCGGTGCTCGACCCGGACGTGGTGCTGCGCGTCGACCTCGGGCCGGTCTCGCGGGAGCTGCGCGGCGCGGCCGTGGTGGCAGGCGAGGCAGCGACGTTCGCCGGACTCGGGCTCGACATCCGGCCGGCCACCGTCAACGGCGTCGCCGGCAG
>DASUOK010000148.1:0-16203 GCA_036276675.1 Gaiellaceae bacterium
CTTCCGCCTGCGCCGCGGCGCCCCGGCCCGCTAGCCGACCCGCGGCGCAGCTCTTGCGGCCGGCCGGGGCCGGTGTCACCCTGCGGCGGTGGGAGCAGCTCGCCGTCCCGCGCTCGCGCTCGCGGCTGTCGCCGCTGCGGCGCTCGCCGTCGGAGCCCTGCCCGGCGTGGCGCGGGCCGCCGACTGGTGCGGCACGGTGGGCACGGCGGATCGCCCGCCCGTGCTCGCCGGGAACGCCGTCCGGGTGCTCTATGCGATTCCCGCCGACGGCGCCGACCGGAGCGCCGAGGTGGCGGCGCGGATCTCCGCCGACGTCGACGAGATCGACGGCTGGTGGCGGCTCAACGACGCCGGGCGAACGCCGCGGTTCGACGTCGCCCCGTTCCCGTGCGGGCTGCAGGTCGACCTGACGCTCCAGCGGCTCGCCGCCACGGCCGCCGACCTCCTGGCGGGCGCGACCCGCTGGCCCCGCGTCCGCGACGAGCTCGACCGCGCCGGGCTCGACTCCACCTACACGAAGTACCTCGTCTACTACGACGGCCCCGTCGAGGATCCACGCCTCTGTGGGCAGGGCGGCGGCGGTCCGGACGTCGGCGGGATCGCCGTCATCTACCTCGGGGCGTGCACCTCGGTGAGCTCCGCGTCGACGGCGGCGCACGAGCTGCTGCACACCTTCGGTGCGCTCGCCGGCGCTGCGGCCCCGAACGCCTGTGCCGAGAGCCGCGCCCACGTGTGCGACTCGAGCGGCGACATCCTCTACCCCTTCGCCCAGCCGGCGCCGCTCGCCTCGTTCGTGCTCGACCTCAACCGCGACGACTACTACGGCCACGGCGGCAGCTGGTTCGACGTGCGCGAGTCCGCGTGGCTGCGCCACCTCGACGCTCAGGTGCCGCTCTCGCTCGTGCTGCGCGGCCGCGGCACCGTCACGAGCGACGCGCCCGGAGTCGCCTGTGCGGTCTCGTGCCGGAGCGAATGGAACGCGGGCTCGCTCGTGGCGCTGCGGGCGGAGCCGGCACGCGGCCAGCGCTTCGTCCGCTGGACCGGCGCGTGCGCCTCCGCGAGCGACAGCTGCGCTGTGACGCTCGACACCGCGATCGAGGTGACGGCGCTCTTCGCGCCCGCGCGCTTCCGTCTCGCGCTCTCGGTGCGCGGGCGGGGGCGCATCGCCGGCGGCGGGCTCGCCTGCGCGGCGGTGCGGTGCGTCCGCGCCGCGACGTCGTACCGGCTGGTGACCCTGCGCGCGACGCCGGCGCAGGGTTGGCGGCTCCGGGGGTGGAGCGGCGGCTGTCGCGGGGCACGGCCGACGTGCCGGCTGCCGATGACGAAGGCAGCGTCCGTCCGCGCGACGTTCGCGCGCCGGAGCTAGTCAGCTCCGGAGCCAGTCGGCGAGCGCGGTGTGGCGCGCCGCCGGCTCCCCCGTCTCGAGCTCGCGGCGCAGCTCGCCGACCGTGCCCGAGCGCTCGGCGAGCACGTCGTGAGCGTGGATGGTCTCGAAGTTGACCTGGCGCGCGAAGAGGAAGTCGCCGTCGTCCAGCTCGGGCAGCGCCTCGAGCGCGCCCTTCAGCGAGAGACGCACCGAGTCCTCGACGAAGCGCGGCCGGAGGTGCGCGTGCTCGACGACGAAGAGCTCGTCCGGCCGCTTCAGCAGCTCGTACACCGGGGCGCTCATCGAGTGCTCGACGCAGCGCACGAGATCGTTCGCGTCGAGCTGGCGGTCGGTGCCGACATAGAGCGTGCCGCGGCCCCGCTGGTTGTGCGTCGCGAGCGGGACGAGCTCGAGGATCCGGTCGATGTCGAGCGCCTCGAAGCCGGCCTCGCCGAGGCGCTCGGCGGCGCGCTCGCGCACGAGCCCCTGCGCGCACGGGCAGGCGTTGATGCCGTTGGCCTCCACCCCGACGACGCGGCGCACCCGGTCCGCCGAGGCGGCGGCGATCCCCACGAGCGAGACCATCTCCTGTGTCGCGAGGCCGCTGACGGGCGTCTTCCGCCGTACGGGCCAATGCGCCGTTATCCGTGTCTCCGCCCGGAGCGCCCGCTGCCGCGCGACGATGTGCGTCGCGATGTGCTCGGCGAGCGTCTCCACGTGGAGCGACTCGGTGCCGACCACGGCCTCGATCGCCTCCTCGAAGAGCTCGGGGAAGCGCGACATGTGTACGCCCTTCTGGGCGCGGTCGAGGTCGACGGTGCACTCGATCTCGGCCGCCATCACCGTCTCGCTGCCCTCGTGACGGACGCGCAACGCCTTCGAGACGCCGGTCACGCCCGCCCGTGTCAGCGAGAGGCGGACGGCGGGCTCCGACGCCTGCAGGTCGTTGGCGACGAGGTCGACGTCGGTCATGCGGCTACGCTAGCAACCGCTGTCGTGGACTCAGACTTCCCCAGCCTCGTCTCGCTCGCCTGCCACGACCTGCGGACACCGCTCGCGACGGTGCAGGGATTCGCGAAGACGCTGGTGCGGCGCGGCGACGCCGAGGAGCAGACGGCGCGCTGGCTGCAGCTGATCGACGGCGCCGCCGACGAGCTCGTCCTGCTCCTCGACCAGCTGGCGCTCGCGGCCCGCATCGAGGACGGCCGCTACGAGCCCGTGACCCGGGAGATCGACTCGCTCGAGCTCGCGCGCGGCGCCGTGCCCGAGGCGACGGGAGCGGGAGCGCCGGTGCAGGTCGACGTCGACGTGACGGAGCGCTCACTGGCCGCACTCACGCGCGCGGCCGCCCGCCACGGCGGCGTGGAGGTCGCCGTCGAGGTGCGCGGTGCTCAGGTCGAGCTCGTCCCGCTGACGCCTGAGGCGGCCCCGGTCGTCCTCGGCGATGAGCAGAAGGACTTCGGCGCGGCGGTCGCCGTCCGCGTGCTGCACGCGCTCGGCGGCAGCGTCGAGGCCGCGGGCGAGCGGCTCCTCGTGCGGCTTCCCGCGTAGCCGTCCGGGTTGCGCCGTTCCGGCGCAGCACTTACGGTCCCGTCTCCACTCACGACAGAGGGGGTTCGGCGTGCGCGTTAGAACGATCGGGCTCGCGACGCTGGCGACTGCGGCACTGCTGCTCGCGGCCGGCTGTTCGCTCGGCGACGACGACGACGACAACGGCGGCGAGGCGGCGCCGACGGGGACCGAGACCACGACCACCACCACGGGGGGCGGCGCGACCGGCAACGTCCTCGCCGCGGTGCAGAACCGCGGCACGCTGAACTGCGGCGTCAACGAGGCCGTGCCGGGCTTCGGGTTCGTCTCCGAGGGCGGCGAGTTCGAGGGCTTCGACATCGACTTCTGCAAGGTCGTGGCGGCAGCCGTGCTCGGCGATCCCGACGCGGTCGAGTACAAGCCGCTCACAGCCGAGCAGCGCTTCACGGCGCTGCAGTCGGGGGAGATCGACGTACTGATCCGCAACACGACCTTCACGGCGTCGCGCGACGGCAGTGAGGGCGCGAACTTCCTGACGACGACCTTCTACGACGGCCAGGGCATGATGGTCCGGGAGGACAGCGACTACCAGGAGCTCGAGGACATGGAGGGCGCGACGATCTGCGTGCTCTCCGGCACGACGACCGAGCTCAACCTCGAGTCGCAGTTCCAGGCCCGCGGCGTGTCGTACACGCCGCTCGCGTTCGAGGACAACGACCCGCTCCAGCAGGCGTTCCAGCAGGAGCGGTGCGACGGCTGGACCTCCGACAAGTCGCAGCTCGCCGGCATCCGCTCCAACTGGCCGGACGCGCAGGGCGGGCCCGACGCGCTGCGGATCCTCGAGGTGACGATGTCGAAGGAGCCGCTCGGTCCCGTCGTGCGCGACGGTGACGACGAGTGGGGCGACGCCGTCAACTGGGCCGTGATCGCGACGCTGCAGGCCGAGGAGTTCGACATCTCGTCCGAGAACATCGACGAGGCGCTCGAGAGCGACGATCCGGAGGTGCAGCGCTTCCTCGGCCAGCCGGTCGAGGGCGAGCCGTTCGACGCGGGCCTCGGCCTGCCGGCGGACTTCGCGGTGCAGGTGATCCGCGAGGTCGGCAACTACGAGGAGATCTACGAGCGCAACGTCGGCGCCGACAGCGCGCTCGAGCTCGAGCGCGGGATCAACGCGCTCTGGACCGACGGCGGCCTCCACTACCCGCCGCCGTACCGCTGATCCACCCTCGGGGGCGCGGCGCCCGCCGCGCCCCCGCTCCGCCCCGATGAGCGCGACGACCACCGCCGCCACCCGCCGGCCGCCGCCGTGGCGCGACGTGCGCGTGCTGCGGCTCGCCTTCCAGGCGCTCTTCCTGGTCGGGGTGATCGCGCTCGTCCTCTTCCTGCTCGACAACCTCGTCTTCAACCTGCGACGCCTCGGCATCGAGACCGGCTTCGACTTTCTCGACCAGCCCGCCGGCTTCGCGATCCCCGACTCCGACTTCCGCTCGACCCAGAGCGTCCAGGACGCGATCCTGCAGGGCGCCCGCACGACGCTCGCCGTGGCGCTCGTCGGGATCGTGCTCGCGACGGTGCTCGGCATCGTCGTCGGCGTCGCGCGCCTCTCGCCGAACTGGCTCATGCGGCGGGCGGCGGCCCTGTACGTCGAGCTGTTTCGCAACGTGCCGGTGCTGCTGATCATCGTCTTCCTCTACCTCGCGGTGTTCCTGCGGTTGCCGCCGATCGGCCGCGCGATCGAGTGGGTCGACGTGTTCGTCCTCTCGAACCGCGGCCTCGTGGTGCCGTCCCTGCGCGCCACCGGCTCGACCGGCCCGTTCCTCGTCGTCGTCGCGCTTGCGCTCGCGGCGGCAGCCGCCGCCTGGATCTGGCGCACGCGCCGCTTCGACGCCACCGGCGAGCCGCACCACCGGGTGCTCTGGGCGTTCGGTGTCCTCCTCGTCGTCGTGGCGCTCGGCTTCCTCGCCACCGGCCGTCCCTACGGGCTGTCGCTGCCGGAGCGGGGCGACCTGGGCGTCGCCAACGGCTTTCGGATGGCCCCCGAGTACGCCGCGCTCCTCTTCGGGCTCGTGCTCTACACCGCGAGCCACATCGCCGAGATCGTCCGCGGCTCGATCCTCGCCGTCTCGCGCGGGCAGGCCGAGGCGGCGGACGCGCTCGGGCTCTCGAGCTTCCAGCGGCTCCGGCTCGTGGTGCTGCCGCAGGCGTTCCGGATCATGATCCCGCCGCTCGCGAACCAGTACCTGAACCTGCTCAAGAACTCCTCGCTCGGGATCGCGATCTCGGTGTACGAAGTGACCAAGGTGACCCGCGTCTCGATCGCCCAGGGCGCGCCGGCACCGCAGTCGATCGGGATCCTGATGCTCGTCTACCTCGTCTTCTCGCTCGCGATCGCGCTCGTCACGAACCTCGTCAACCGCAGGCTGGCCCTGCCGTGAGCGTCCTCCGCCCGAGCGCGGAAGAGCCGCTGCCCGTCCCGGAGCAGCCGACGCGCTCGCTGACGCCGCGCGCGTGGGCACGCGAGAACCTCTTCTCCGGGCCCGTGAACACGGCCGTCACCATCCTCTTCGGACTGCTGCTCGCCTGGGTGGCGTACCGGGCCATCTGGTTCGTCTTCGTGGACGCGCGCTGGGAGATCGTGGAGCGCAACATCGAGAACCTGCTCGTCTTCCGCTACCCGCGCGACGAGCTGTGGCGGCTGTGGGGAGCGCTCTTCGTCCTCGCCGGCGGGCTCGGGCTGGCGGCGGGGGTCGGCGCGCGCGGCTCGCTCCACGCGAGCCCCCTGCTGGCGCTGCGGCGCGCCGGTCCGATGCTGGCGCTCGTCGCCGTCCTGCTGGCGTTCGCCGGCTCGCCGACGGCGACGCTGCTCGTCGTCGCGATCACCGCGCTCGCGGTCGGGGCGAGGCTGCTCGGCAGCCGTCTGCCGGTCCGCGGCCGCTGGGCGCCGGCCATCGCCCTCGGCAGCGTCCTCGCCGCGTACCTGCTCGTGGCGCACTTCGGCGGCGTCGGTTGGGAGGACTGGGGCGGGCTGCAGCTGACGCTCTTCCTGGCCGTGGGCGGGATCGTGCTCTCGTTCCCCCTGGGCGTGCTGCTCGCGCTCGGGCGCCGCTCGCGCCTCCCTGCCGTGCGCTGGGTGTGCGTCGCCTACATCGAGCTGATCCGCGGCGTGCCCCTGATCACGATTCTCTTCATGGGGGCGTTCATGCTCGGCTTCTTCCTGCCCGAGGGGGTCGAGACGCCGAGCGCGGTCACGCGCGCCCTGATCGCGTTCACCATCTTCACCTCGGCGTACGTCGCCGAGATCGTCCGCGGCGGCCTGCAGTCCGTGCCGCGTGGCCAGATCGAGGCGGCGCAGGCGCTGGGGCTGTCGACGGTGAAGACGACGCGGCTGATCGTGCTGCCGCAGGCGCTGCGGGCGGTGATCCCGGCGCTCGTCGGCCAGTTCATCAGCCTCTTCAAGGACACGTCGCTCGTCTTCATCATCGGCCTGACGGAGCTGCTCGCCGTCGCCGAGGCGATCACGAAGCAGCCCGACTTCCTCGCGCAGGGCCTGCTCGTCGAGACGCTCCTGTTCGCGGGCTTCGTCTACTGGGCGGGGTCATACTGGATGTCGCGGGAGAGCCAGCGGCTCGAGCGGCGACTGGGGGTGGGTGAGCGATGAGCACGGACGAGGCGATGATCGTCGTCGAGGGCGTCGAGAAGTGGTTCGGCGACTTCCAGGCGCTGAAGGGGGTCGATCTCACGGTCGACCGTGGCGAGGTCGTCGTCGTGCTGGGGCCGTCCGGCTCGGGGAAGTCGACGCTGATCCGCTGCATCAACCGGCTCGAGGAGCACGACCGGGGCCGCATCGTCGTCGACGGCATCGAGCTCTCGAACGACCTGCGCAACATCCAGGAGATCCGGCGCGAGGTGGGGATGGTCTTCCAGCAGTTCAACCTCTTCCCGCACCTGACCGTGCTCGAGAACGTCATGCTCGCGCCGCGGCACGTGCGCCGTTGGCCGAAGGACCGAGCGAAGAAGGTGGCGCTGGAGCACCTCGAGCGGGTCAGGATCCCGGAGCAGGCCGACAAGTACCCGGGACAGCTCTCGGGCGGGCAGCAGCAGCGCGCCGCCATCGCGCGCTCACTGGCGATGGAGCCGAAGATCATGCTCTTCGACGAGCCCACCTCCGCGCTCGACCCGGAGATGATCAAGGAGGTGCTCGACACGATGGAGGCGCTGGCGGCCGACTTCGGCATGACGATGGTCGTCGTCTCGCACGAGATGGGGTTCGCGCGCGCAGTGGCGCGGCGGATGGTCTTCATGGCCGATGGCGAGATCGTCGAGGTCGGCACGCCCGAGCATTTCTTCGAGAACCCGCAGGAGGAGCGCACGAAGCAGTTCCTCGCGCAGATCCTCTGACGAGTGCGCGCGCGAACGCACGTCTCTCGCCGCGGTGACCCTCAGCGCAGCAGCCGCGACAGCCTGCGGTCCTTCAGGATGCGGCCGCCGGTCTGGCACGCGGGGCAGTAGAAGACCGTGTGCTCGTCGTAGTCGACCTGGTGGATGGTGCCGTCTCCGTGCGGGCACTCCTCGCCCAGGCGGCGGTGGACGAGGTAGACGTCGGCGTCGCGCTTCCCGCGCTCGCGGAGCTCGAGCGCGCGGGTGAGGTCGTCCTCGATCGCGCCGGCGAGCCGCTCCACCTCTTCGTCGCCGAGCTGCGACGTGAGCGCGAACGGCGAGAGGCGGGCGCGGTTCAGGACCTCGTTCGCATGTGCGCGGCCGATGCCGGCGAGCGCACGCTGGTCGCGGAGCAGCGAGTGCAGCCGCCGGTTGTCGCCCGCGAGGATCCCGCGCAGGCGCTCCGCACCGAGCCCGAGCGCCTCCGGCCCCAGGTGCGCGAGCTCCGACTCGGTCTGGGCCGGGGTCTCGAGCCACACGCCGGCCCGCTTCTTCGAGCCCGACTCGGTGAGCACGAGCTCGCTGCCGTCGGCGAACTGCAGCCGGAAGGCGGGCGCTTTCGGCCCCTTCGCGCCGGGTCGGAGGTGGCGGAGCCGCCCCGCGCTCATCAGGTGGATGCGGAGGACGAGCTCGCCGTCGTCGGTGGGGAAGAGGAGGTGCTTGCCGCGCCGCCGTGCGCCCTCGAAGCGCCGGCCGTCGAGCGTGGCGAGCGGCGGGTCGAACGTCTTCAGCGTCGCGATGTGCGCCGGCCCTGCCCGCGCCACGGGCGCGGCGGAGACGGGCGCGTCGAGCTCGCGCACCCAGGCTTCGATCTCAGGCAGCTCCGGCATCCGAGTAGCCTCCCCGCGTGGACGCCATCAGCGTAGTCGTCCGCCGGGGCGGGGTCGTCGAGTCGCGGCACGAGGTCGATGCCGTGGCCGTGCAGGACGGCGCCGTGATCGCCGAGGCCGGCGACGCCGCGCGCGTCGCGTTCCTCCGCTCGGCCGCGAAGCCGTTCCAGGCGCTGCCGCTGGTGCGGGCACGCGGCGACCTGACGACGGCGGAGATCGCGATCGCCTCCGCCTCGCACCTCGCCCGCCCGGACCAGCTCGCCGCCGTGCGCTCGCTGCTCGCCAAGGCCGAGGCGACCGCGGAGGAGCTCGAGTGCGGCACGGTGGGGCCCGACTCCGGGTCGACCCGGCTCGAGCACAACTGCTCCGGCAAGCACGCGGGCATGCTGGCGCTCTGCCGCGCGCACGACTGGCCGAGCGCCGGCTACCGGCTCGCGGGCCATCCCGTGCAGCGCGCCTGCTCGGCGGTGGTCGCCGCCGCCGCCGACGTGGCCGAGGCGGACGTGCCCACGGGGGTCGACGGCTGCGGTGTGGTCACCTACGCGCTGCCGCTCGAGCGGATGGCGCTCCTCTTCGCGCGCCTCGAGCGGGTCGAGGGCGGCCCGCAGGTCGCCGCGGCGATGCGCGCCCACCCGGAGCTGATCCGAGGCCCGGGTGCCCCCGACACCGAGCTGATGCGGAGGCACCCCGGCTGGACGGCGAAGGGCGGTGCCGAGGGCGTTCTCTGCGCCGCCGGACCCGATGGGCTCGGGCTCGCGCTGAAGGTCGCCGACGGCGGCGGCCGCGCCGTCGGGCCAGCGCTGGCCGAGCTGCTGCGCAGGCTCGGCCACGAGGCGCCCGAGCTCGCCGTCAGCGAGCTCGTCAACTCGCGCGGGGAGCGCGTCGGTGAGGTCGTCGTCGAGAACTGAGCGCGGCCGTGGAAATCGTCCCCACAAGGCCGGGATTCCGTTGTAGTATCCGGTTCTTCGATGGTCAGGGCCGGCGCCTAGGGAACCGGCTCTTCGTGTGTCTAGGCAGGCGTGCAAGCCGTAGTCCCCGTCCACTCACGAGGAAAGCCGAGGTCCATGCTCACCGTCGACATTGCGCTCCCCGAGGTCGAAGAGCTCCAGAAGCTCGTCACGAACGGCCAGGAGAAGGGCTTCCTGACCTACGACGAGATCGTCGCCGGGCTCGAGGAGCTCGAGCTGACGAAGGAGCAGATCGAGGACTTCTACACGTACCTGATCGACCACTCGATCGAGCTCGTCGAGGGAGAGCAGTACAAGTCGCCCCCGCACGAGCAGCCGGCGCTCGCCGAGGACGACAAGCCCGCGCCGAAGCTCGACCTCACGGTGGAGCCGTCGCTCGACTCCCTGCGCCTCTACCTGCGCGAGATCGGCAAGGTGCCGCTGCTGACCGCCGACCAGGAGATCTACCTGGCGAAGCGGATCGAGCGCGGTGACATGGCCGCGAAGACCCAGATGGTCGAGGCCAACCTCCGGCTCGTCGTCTCGATCGCGAAGGGTTACCTCGGGCGCGGCCTCTCGTTCCTCGACCTGATCCAGGAGGGCTCGCTGGGGCTGATCCGCGCCGTCGAGAAGTTCGACTACCGCAAGGGCTTCAAGTTCTCGACCTACGCGACCTGGTGGATCCGGCAGGCCGTCACGCGCGCGATCGCAGACAAGGCGCGCACGATCCGCATCCCGGTGCACATGGTCGAGAAGCTGAACAAGGTCGTGCACATCGAGCGCCAGCTGGTGCAGCGCCTGGGGCGTGAGCCGCTGCCCGAGGAGATCGCCGACGAGCTGGAGATGACGACCGACGAGGTGCGCGAGATCCAGCGGATGGCGCAGCTCCCCGTCTCGCTCGAGAAGCCGATCGGCGAGGAGGAGGAGAGCTCGCTGGGCGACTTCGTCCCGGACGAGTCGGCCGAGTCGCCGTTCGACACCGCCTCGCTGTCGCTCCGCCGCGAGGACGTCGAGCTCGCCCTCTCGGCGCTGCCCGAGCGCGAGCGCAAGGTGATCGAGCTCCGCTTCGGGCTGCTCGGCACGCCGCCGTGCACGCTCGAGGAGGTCGGTCGCGCCTTCGGCGTCACGCGCGAGCGGATCCGCCAGATCGAGAACAACACGCTGAAGAAGCTCGAGGGCCTGCCGGAGGCCCAGGCGCTGAAGGACTGCGTCTAGGGTCGTCTAGCCCGGGTTGCCGGCGAGCGGAGCGTCGGTCCGCTCGAGCGGCACGAACAGGCGGCAGTGCGGGCACTTGTAGCCGCGGTGCCGGGCGCTCGGGCGCGGGAGCGGCGTCGGCGTGAACGGCTTGTGGCAGTGGGGGCAGGTCACCTCGAGCTCACCCGTCGAGCCGATCTCCGCCGTCATGGCTGCACGGTAGCGCAGCCGTCGCCCCTCGGCCGCTCTTGCCGAAACCTCTCGGTTTCCCGGTCGCGACTCCGGCCGTAGACTGGATCACGACTCTGTTCCCGCACCGACTTCTGAAGGGGGCCGCATGGCCGAGAACGAGCAGGACGGGCGCCTGACGACGCGCCAGGGCCATCCCGTCTACGACAACCAGAACCAGCGGACGGTCGGCGAGCGCGGCCCGGCCACGCTGGAGAACTACCACTTCCTCGAGAAGATCAGCCACTTCGACCGCGAGCGGATCCCCGAGCGGGTCGTCCACGCCCGCGGCTTCGTCGCGCACGGCGTCTTCGAGGCCTACGGCACGATCGGGGACGAGCCCGCCGCGAAGTACACCCGGGCGAAGCTCTTCGGCGAGCGGGGGAAGCAGACGCCGGTGGTGATCCGCTTCTCGACCGTGATCGGCGGCCGTGACTCCTCCGAGGTCGCGCGCGATCCGCGCGGCTTCGCGGTCAAGTTCAAGACGGAGGACGGCAACTGGGACCTCGTCGGCAACAACCTGCCGGTCTTCTTCATCCGCGACGCGATCAAGTTCCCGGACGTGATCCACGCGCTGAAGCCGGATCCGCTCACCTTCCGCCAGGAGCCGAACCGGATCTTCGACTTCATGAGCATGACCCCGGAGTCGATGCACATGCTCTCCTGGCTCTTCAGCCCGCGCGGGATCCCGAAGAGCTACCGGCACATGGACGGCTTCGGTGTCAACACCTACCGGATGGTGAACGCGGCGGGTGAGGGCGTCCTCGTCAAGTACCACTGGAAGACCCAGCAGGGCATCGAGTCGCTCACGCAGGCGGAGGCGAACGAGATCCAGGCCACCGACCTCGGCAGCGCCTCCAAGGACATCTACGAGGCGATCGAGCGCGGCGACCACCCGCGCTGGGAGCTCAACGTGCAGATCATGAGCGACGACGAGCACCCCGAGCTCGACTTCGATCCGCTCGACGACACGAAGACCTGGCCCGAGGACGAGTTCCCGCTGCGGCCGGTCGGGATGATGACGCTGAACCGGAACGTCTCGAACTTCTTCGCCGAGAACGAGCAGGTCGCGTTCGGGACGGGCGTGCTCGTCGACGGGCTCGACTTCTCCGACGACAAGATGCTCGTCGGCCGCACCTTCTCCTACTCCGACACCCAGCGGTACCGGGTCGGGCCGAACTACCTGCAGCTGCCGATCAACTCCCCGGTCGTCCGGCCGGCGACGAACCAGCGCGACGGGCAGATGGCCTACTACGTCGACGACACCGGCACGAACCCGCACGTCAACTACGAGCCGAACTCGACCGGCGGCCTCGAGGAGGCACCCGAGCCGGGGCCGCCCTACGAGCCCGAGATCAGCGGCCGCCTCACGCGGAGCACGATCTCACGCACGAACGACTACGCCCAGGCGGGCGAGCGCTACCGCACCATGCCCGATGACGAGCGGGAGGACCTCGTCTTCAACCTCGTCGACCTGCTCGGACAGTGCGAGCGGCAGATCCAGGAGCGGATGGTCGAGCACCTCGTGCGCTGCGATGCCGACTACGGCCGCCGCGTGGCGGAGGGCATCGGCGTGCCCGTGCCCGAGGGCGCCGCGGTCTGAATCCGAAAGAGAAGGGGCGGGGCTCGCCGGAGCCCCGCCCCGTACGGCTCGGGCTAGAGCCCGCCGCCGTAGTAGCCGCCGAGACGATTGCGGTACTCGTCGTCGTCACGGTGCCGCTCCGGCTCGAACTCCGGCGCGTTCTTGATCTCGTCCTTGCTCCGGTTGACGAAGACCGTCTCGGAGTCGAGGTCGACGCGGTCGACCACGCCGGCCGGGAGCATGACCTTCTTGCCGAAGATCCACGGGCCCGTGTCCACGATCAGGTGGGCGCGGCCGGTCTCCTCGGTCGCCTCGTCGATCTTGCCGATGCCGCCGTCGATCGCCTCGACGGAGAAGCCGATCAACTCGGCCCCGCGCAGCGCGGGATCCGTGGCGAAGGTCCATACGTCCATCGTCGTGCGGCCAGTCGTCTGGCGCTCGTTCATCTTGTCCCCTTTCCTCGCTTGCCCTCCTTGCGTACCCGTCCGGGCGCGACTCAATCACGCCGAGCGAGCACGGAGCCCACGATCGTGCCGTAGAGCACATGGTCGGCGAGCTGCGGCACCGCCGGCAGCGCCCCGATGCTCGCGACGTACCGTCCGACCAGGCCCAGGTCGATCGCAGCGATCGCGAGGCCGGCGGCTGCGCCGCGTCCCGCACCGCGCAGGCCGAGCCGCTCGAGCACGAGCGCCCAGCCGAACGAGAGTGCGAGGTGCACCGGCACGGCGGCGGCGACGAGGCGCGGCGTTCGCGTCTCCCGCGGGAGCAGGATGGAGCCGGCGGCCTTCGTCGCCTCGAGCGGGTCGCGGCCGCGGACGAGCGCGTGCACGGTGGAGGGAGCGCCGCTGAGGGCGGCGGCCCAGGCTCCCGCGGCGATGGCGTCGCGGATCGGCATGCCGAGAGCGTACGGTGCGGCCATGGTCTCGCCGGCGCTGCCAGCCGCGCTCGCCGCACGGCTCGAGGAGCTCGTGGGGCGCTTCGGGCGCGCCGAGCTGGAGGCGGCCGCGGTGCGGCTCTCGGAGGCCTACCGCGCCCACGCCGGGACGCGGGCGGCCCGCAGCGCGCTCGAGGCGGCGGCGTATGCCGCCTACCGTGCACCGGCGACCTTCGCCGCGGTCGGCGCCGTGCTCTCCGAGGTGCGCATGCGCCGGCCGGCGTGGCGGCCGCGGTCGCTGCTCGACGTGGGTGCGGGGCCGGGCGCCGCTTCCTGGGCGGCACTCGCCGTCTGGCCCGAGCTCGAGCGCGTCACCTTCGTCGAGGCGGAGCCGGAGATGGCGGCGCTCGGCCGCGAGCTCGCCGGCGCGGCCGGAGGTCCGCTCGCGCGGGGGGAGTGGCTCGTGGCCGACGCCGGTCGCGCCACCGGCTCGCACGACCTCGTGCTCGCCGCCTACCTGCTGAACGAGCTCGACGAGACGAGGACGGAGGAGCTCGCGGCGGGGCTCTGGGCCTGGGCGGCGGATACGGTCGCCGTCGTCGAGCCGGGAACCCCGCTCGGCTACCGGCGCGTCCTCGCCGTCCGCGCGGCCGTCCTCGGCGCGGGCGGCTTCACGCTCGCGCCGTGCCCACACGACCGCCCCTGCCCGCTGGCGGAGCCGGACTGGTGTCACTTCGCCGTGCGCCTCGAGCGGGGCCGGGCGCATCGGGCCGTGAAGGCGGTCTCGCGCGGCTTCGAGGACGAGAAGCTCTCGTACGCGGTGCTGACGCGGACACCGGTGGAGCCCGCGGCCGCCCGCATCATCCGACAGCCGCAGCCCCGTTCCGGCCACGTTCGGCTCGAGCTCTCCGCGCGCGACGGCATCCGCACCGCGGTCGTCTCGAAGCGCGACCGCGATGCGTACCGCCGCGCGCGCAAGGCGCGCTGGGGCGACGCCTGGGAGGGCTAGGCGGTCTCGGCGGTCTCGGCGACGGCCGCGAAGCGCGGGTCGGCGCGGATCGGGTCGAGGTCGGTGTCCGTGGCCGCGTTCTCCTGCAGCGCCGGCGCGAGCGCCACCGCCTCGCGGAGATGCACCAGGGCGTCGTCGACGTGGCCGAGCAGCGACTCGCAGCACGCCAGGTTGAAGAGCGCGAGGGCGTTCTCGGGGTTGCGCTCGAGCGCCGAGCGGCAGATCTCCGCCGCGGCCTCCCAGTCGCCCGCTCCGTGCAGCTCCCAGAAGCCCTCGATCGCCTCTCCAGGCGTCTCGCGATACGGCTCGTCCGGTCGGCCGCCGATGCCGAGCAACGTCGTGCCGGGCTCCTTCGCGACCGCGGAGCGCTTTGCCTCGGGGACGGGGACGTGGACGACGGTGCCGGCCGGAGCGTCGATCTCCTCGCCGTCGACGGTGAAGACGGCGTGGCCGGAGACGACGAGCCAGAGGCGCTCGTGCCGGTCGGCAGCCGGGCCGGCCTCGTCGTGCTCGCTCAGCAGCTCCTCGCCGGCGACGGCGCGGAGAGCGTTGACGTTGAAGGAGCGGACGCCGAGGTCGCGGCGGATCCTGGCGCGGCGGCGGTCGCCCTCACCGGCTGCGAACGTGTCCTCGAGCGAGAGCGTGCCGAACGTCGTGACCGACATGGTTCCTCCTTGGCTTATCGCTTCATTTGAAGCTACTTCAACCGAAGGTACACC
This sequence comes from Gaiellaceae bacterium, assembly GCA_036276675.1. Taxonomy (GTDB): domain Bacteria; phylum Actinomycetota; class Thermoleophilia; order Gaiellales; family Gaiellaceae; genus Gaiellasilicea. The sequence goes on from DASUOK010000148.1 coordinate 14,717, forward strand.
GCCGCCCGCTCGACGTCAAGATGCTTGTGATCGAGCTACAGCGGCTGCGTCACCTGCCGCTGCCTGCGGGGACGACACCGCCGTCGCGGTCGTTAGGCTCAGGCCCGGCCGTCCGCACGCCATGAGCAACCGCACCGAACTCGACCGTCTCCGGATCCTCGTCGACGCGGGGATCGCGCTCAGCTCCGAGCTCTCGCTCGAGGCCGTCCTGCAGCGGATCGTCGAGACGGCCGCCGAGCTGACGGGAGCGCGCTATGCCGCGCTGGGGATGATCGACAAGGCCGGCCAGTCGCTCGAGCGGTTCCTGACGACGGGGGTCGACGCCGCGACGCACGAGGCGATCGGCGAGCTCCCCCGCGGGCGCGGGATCCTCGGCGTCCTCATCCGCGAGGCGCGGACGCTGCGCCTGCACGACCTGTCCGAGGATCCACGCTCGGTCGGCTTCCCGCGCAACCACCCGCGGATGCGCACCTTCCTCGGCGTGCCGATCGTGCTTCGCGGCGTTGCCTACGGCAACCTCTACCTGACCGAGAAGGCGGGCGGGGGCGACTTCACCGAGGAGGATGCGGACCTGACGCAGCTGCTCGCCGCGCAGGCGGCCGTCTCGATCGAGAACGCGCGGCTGTACGAGAGCTCGACCCGCTGGTTGCGCCAGCTCGAGTCGCTCAACGAGGTCGGCAACGCCCTGGCGTCGGAGCTCGAGCTGGAGCCGCTGCTCGGGATCGTCGCGCGTCGCCTGCGCGAGCTCGTCGACGCGCGACTCGTGCTGATCGCGCTGCCACGCGAGGACGCGCTACGCGTGGCCGCCGCCGAAGGGGAGGGCACCTACGGCGTCCTCGGCATGGAGCTCGACTTCGGCGGCTCCAAGGCCGGGCGCGTGCTCGAGCGCGGCCGCAGCGAGCGAATCGACTCCGTGCTCGACGACCCGGAGATCGACCAGGCGGCGGCCCGACGGCTCGGCGTCCATTCGGCGCTCTTCGTGCCGCTCGTCGTCCGCGGGCGCTCGATCGGCGTCGTGATCGCCCACGACCGCAGCGGCTCGAGCCCCGTCTTCAGCGACGACGACCTGCGGCTGGCGGAGACCCTTGCGGCGCGCGCGGCCGTCGCCGTCGACCTCTCCGAGCGGGTCGGCCGCGACGTCGTTCGGCGCGTCGTCGCGGCGCAGGAGGCGGAGCGGAAGCGGCTCGCGCGCGAGCTCCACGACGAGACGGGTCAGGCGCTCACGTCGATCCTGCTCGGGCTGAAGCCGCTCGAGCAGGCCGCGGACGAGCAGCTCGCCGAGGCGGTCGCGTCCGTGCGGGCGCTCGTCGTCTCCACGCTCCAGGACGTCCGCCGGCTCGCGGTCGAGCTGCGGCCGGCGGCGCTGGACGACTTCGGGCTCGTCCCCGCCGTCACGCGGCTGGCCGACACCTTCCGCGAGCAGACGGGGATGCACGTCGAGCTGGAGGCGCGCCTGTCCGAGGAGCGGCTCCCGCCGGAGGTGGAGA
>DASUOK010000149.1:0-9109 GCA_036276675.1 Gaiellaceae bacterium
AGAGCGATGCTCCTGGAGCCGGTTCGCCGCCGCGCAAGGCCGCACGGCCCGTGTCCGCGATGGAACGGGAGATTTGCGTGAACTCGATCTCGTCGCTGAAGAGCGTGGGTGTCTCACGTCGCCACGCCTGCCAGGCGTAGAGGGTGGCGAGCAGGAGGTAGGCCGCGAGCAGCGGTAACAGCGTCTCTACGGGAGGCAGGCGCCTCGTGCGGCGCGTCACTCCGCGCGGACCTGAACGAGCGGCGGCGCGCTCGGCTCGGTCGTCCGCCGGACGAAGCTGCACGGGACGCCGGCGGCGTTGCAGTCGGCGACTACGCTCTGCAGGCGCTCGGCGTCTGCGTCAGGCACCGTCACGAAGACCTCGCCGGGCTTCGTCGTCGCCAGATGAGTCTGCATCTCGTTCAGCGCGCCGAACACCTTCACGCCAAGGATCCGCCGGCGCCGCAGGCTCGGGTTGTCGTCGAGGAACCCGACCACGCGCCGGTCGCTCGTCTCCGCGAGCTCCCGCGCCAGCGCGCGGCCCGAGCGGCCCGCGCCGACGATCAGCACGCGCGTCCGCTCTCCTCGCGGCGTACGATCGCCCGCGCCCGGCAGCAGCCGCAGCGCCAGTCGCGAGCCGGCGACGAGCGTGGCGCAGAGGAGCGCGTCGACGAGGAAGATCTCGGCCGGGAAGGAGCCGAGCGGCTGCGTCTTCGCGATCACGGCGACGGTGGGCGGCACCGAGACGGCCACCGCCGCCACGATCGCGAAGAGGTCGCGCGCGCTCGCGAAGCGCCAGATCCGCCGGTAGATCCCGAAGAGCACGAAGAGCACGTAGCGCACCGCGAGCAGCACCGGCAGCGTCGCCAGGAACACCGCCCGCTGCACGTCGTCGCCGCCGTCATCCACGAACAGCAGGTACGCCGCGAGGAACGAGGCGCAGATCGTCCCGAAGTCGACGAGCACCTCCACGAGGCGGCGCGGCTGCGAGACGAACGCCCGCCACAGCGGCGGCGGCGGGCCGGGATCGGCGCGGCGCGAGCGCTCCTCGAGGTCGCTGAGGAAGCTGCCGAACTGCACGAGGACGACGAACGAGATCAGGACGCCCACCGCCGTGATCCGCGCGTTCGAGAGCACGTTGTACGCGAGGGCCGTCGCACCGAGGAGCGCCGCGAGCAGCGTCAGCGCGGCGACCGCCTGCTGATCCGAGAGCCCGTAGTAGACGAGGCGGTGCGACGAGTGGTCTGTGCCGCCGCGCGTGACGGGACGCCGCTCGAGCGTGCGCCGCACGGTGACGAGCGTCGTGTCGAGGATCGGGATCGCCAGCACGAGCAGCGGCAGCAGCACCGTCGTCAGAGTGGCGCCGGCGGTCGTCCAGCTCGACGCGAGCGCGAGGGAGGCGAGGCCGAAGCCGATCACCTGGCTCCCCGAGTCGCCCATGAAGACCGCGGCCTGGCGACCGCGCCGGAGGTTGAAGGGGAGGAAGCCGAGGCAGGCGGCCCCGAGCGCGATCGCGAGGACGAGGCCGAGCTCGCCGTCGTCGGCCGCCGTCGCCGCGACGGCGAGGACGGCGCACGCGACCGTCGCCAGCGACGCCGCCAGGCCGTCCATGTTGTCCAGCAGGTTGAACGCGTTCGTGATCCCGACGAGCCAGAGGAGGCCCAGCGCCGTGGCGAGCACGTCGTTCGAGACGACCTCCACGGTGAGCCCCGACGCGAGCACGACGCCGGCCGCCGCGAACTGCGCCGCGAGCTTCGCGACCGGGCTGAGCGTGAGCGCGTCGTCCAGGAAGCCGGCGACGAAGAGGATGGCACAGCCGGCGAGGATGCCGAGCAGCTCACTGCTCGGCTCGACCGCTCCGGCCGCGAGCGCCGCCCCGGCCCCGGCGAGCAGCCCCGCGAAGATGCCGACGCCGCCGAACGTCGGTGTGGCTCGTTCGTGCCAGCGCTCGCCCGACGGCGCTGCGACCAGTCGCCCGCCGACTCCCGCACGGAGCAGGCCCGCGAGAACGAGTGCCGCGACGGGGAGCGCGGCGACCGCGGCGATCGCGTTCACGGGAGGAAAGGGTAGTGCAGGTCTGTAAGACCGTTGTGTGGCCGCACCGCCCTACACTAGACCGCGGTCGTGACGGTCTACGCGGATCTCGTGCGCTACCGGGAGCTCTTCGGCAGCCTCTTCCGCCGCGACCTGCGCGCCAAGTACAAGGGCTCCGCGCTCGGGCTCCTCTGGTCGCTCGCCCACCCGGTGCTGCTGATGCTCGTCTACCTCGTCGTCTTCTCCTTCCTGCTGAAGATCCAGACGGCCGACCACGATCACTACTGGCTCTTCCTGCTGGCGGGGCTGCCGGTGTGGGTGTTCTTCTCGACGTCGCTCCAGTCGGCCTCGCGCAGCCTGGTGGAGAACGCGAACCTGATCCGCAAGGTGCGCTTCCCGCGCCAGCTCGTGCCGCTCTCGATGGTGGCCACGCAGCTCGTCGGCTTCTTCGTGATGCTCGTGATCGTGATCGCGCTCAGCCTGGCCTACGTGCCCGAGGCGCGCGACACGGTGTGGCTGGCGCTGCCGCTCGCGGTGCTGGTGGTCGCCCTCGTCGCCGGGGTCGCGCTCGCGATCGCCTCGCTGAACGCGCTCTACCGCGACGTCGAGCACCTCGTCGCCGCGCTGCTCCTGCCGTGGTTCTTCCTGACGCCGGTGCTCTACTCGCTCGAGACGATCCCGGGCGTGAGCGAGCACCCACGGCTCGTCGACCTGATCCACTACGGGAACTTCCTCGCCCCCGCGGTCGAGGCGCTGCGCGACCCGATCTTCTTCGGCGAGCTGCCGGCCACCGGGGACGCCGTCTACCTCGCGGTCTCGGCGCTCGTCGCGCTCGGGATCGGCGCGCTCGTCTTCACGCGCGTCGACGACCGCGTGGCAGTCGAAGTCTGATCCGGCCGTCGTAGAGCCACGGCTCGTGGCCGTCGGGCTCGTACGCCGGCAGCCCCTCGTAGGTCGTGGGCTCGAAGCCCGCCAGCAGCGACGGGAAGAGCAGCGGCCGGTCGAAGGAGGGGTTGCGGCCGCCGCCCGGTGCCCACGGCCGCAGCGCCCGCTCGCGGCTGTCGACCGAGCCGCCGACGGCGACGAACCCCTCCGTGTGCGCGTCCAGGAGACGCCGCGACCAGTCACGCTCGGGCTTGGCGCCGGCGACGAGGTGCGCGGTCGCGACGGCTCCCTCCCCAACGATCGCCTCCTCCTGGGCGGCGAGCGCGGCGCTCGTCGCCTCGTCGGCGCCGCCGTGCACGACGACGGCGAGCCGCCGCTCCTCGATGCGGGGACGCACGTCGACGTCGAGCTCCAGCGGCGACGAGCCCACCTCGGCGAACCAGTAGCGGTGCTCCTCGACGAGGTCGACCGCCAGGCGGTAGCGCCCCGGCGGCCGCGGCGCCCGCAGCTCGAGCGCGAGCTCGGCCTCGGCGCCGGGCGCGACGGGCTCTGCGAAGGCGGTGCGCGGCCCGTCCCAGACGATCGCGTTGCCCAGCGGGTCGAGCCAGTGGTAGGAGGCCTGCACGCCGGCCGCGCCGCGCGAGCGCCAGGCGGCCGAGCCGGCGTTGCGGGCGCGCACCCGCAGCGTGCCCGTCGCCCCCGCGCGCAGCTCCGGAAGCTCGTAGCCGAGCCACCTCACCGCGAGCGGGCCGGCCGGAACGGGATGCTCGCCGACGGGCTCCATCGCGGGGGTAGCCTACTTTCGTGACCGACCCCCTCCTCGTCCGCGCGGCCCGGCTCGAGCCGACGGAGCGCACGCCGGTCTGGTTCATGCGCCAGGCCGGCCGCTCGCTGCCGGAGTACCGGCAGATCCGCAGGACGCACACGCTCTTCGAGGTGTGCCGCGAGCCGGAGCTGTGCGCGGAGGTGACGCTCCAGCCGGTGCGGCGGCACGACGTCGACGCGGCGGTGATGTTCGCGGACATCATGCTGCCCCTCCTCGGGATGGGTGTCGACGTCGAGCTCGTCGAGAACGTGGGCCCCGTGATCGGCGACCCGATCCGCACTCGGGCGCAGGTCGAGGCCCTGCGCGTGCCGGACCCGGAGGAGTCGGTGCCCGAGATCCTGGAGGCGGTCGCGATCGTGCGCCGCGAGCTCCGTCCCGACCAGGCCGTGATCGGCTTCTGCGGTGGCCCCTTCACCGTCGCCGGGTACCTGATCGAGGGCAAGCCGAGTCGCGAGTTCCTCGCGGTGAAGCGGCTGATGTACGCCGAGCCGGCCGTCTGGCACGCGCTGATGGAGAAGCTGACGGAGGCGTTCGCGCTGTACGTCCGCGCCAAGGTGCGGGCCGGCGCCGACGTGATCCAGCTCTTCGACTCCTGGGTGGGGGCGCTGTCGCCGGCCGACTACGAGGAGTTCGTGCAGCCGTACTCGGCCCGGATCCTCGCCGCCGTCGAGGTGCCGACGATCCACTTCGGCACCGGCACCGCGACACTGCTCGGGGCCATGGCCAAGGCGGGCGGCGACGTGATCGGGCTCGACTGGCGCATCCCACTCGACTGGGGCTGGGAGGCGGTCGGCGACGACCGCGGCGTGCAGGGGAACCTCGACGGCGCCCTCCTCTTCGGTCCCTGGGAGCGGATCGAGCGGGCGACGCTCGACGTGCTCGCGCGCGCCGCCGGGCGTCCCGGGCACATCTTCAACCTCGGCCACGGCGTCATGCCGGCCACGGATCCCGACCTGCTCGGCCGGCTTCGCGCCTTCGTGCACGAGCAGACCGCCCGGGTGCCGGCGTGAGCTACTCGGTCGTGCTGATGGCGTACGGCTCGCCCGACCGGCTCGAGGACGTGCCGGCCTACTACGCCGACATCCGCGGTGGCCGCCCGATCGCGCCGGAGCGGCTGGAGGAGCTCGTGGAGCGCTACCGCAGCCTCGGCATCGAGACGTCGAACCCGCTGAACGAGATCACGGAGGCGACACGGGCGCGGCTCGAAGGGGTGCTCGGCGTCCCGGTCCACACCGGCATGCGCCACTGGACGCCGCGGATCGCCGACGCGGCGGAGCGGGCGCTCGCGGCCGGAGCCGGCCTCGTCGTCGGCCTCGTGCTCGCCCCCCATTTCTCCAACATGTCCATCGGTGCGTACCGGCGCCTGCTCGAGGAAGGGCTCGCCGGCCCCGCCGAGCTCGCGTTCGTCGCGCGCTGGGGTGCGGAGCCAGGCTTCGTCGAACTCCTCGCCGGTCGCCTGCACGGGACCGAGGCGCACGTCGTCTTCACGGCCCATTCGCTGCCGGAGCGGATCGTCGCCGAGGGTGACCCCTATCGCGACGAGCTGCTCGAGACGAGCCGGCTCGTCGCCGAAGCCGCCGGCGTGGACGACTGGTCCTTCTCCTTCCAGAGCGCGTCCCCGACCGGAGAGCCGTGGCTCGGCCCCGACATCCTCGACCACCTCGACGAGCTCGCCGGGCGTGGCGTCGAGAAGGTGCTCGTCTGCCCCGTCGGCTTCGTCTCGGATCACCTCGAGATCCGCTGGGACATCGACACGGCCGCGCAGGAGCGCGCTCGCGAGCTCGGCCTGCAACTCGCGCGGATCGACATGCCGAACGCCGATCCCGCGTTCGTGGAAGTGCTCGCCGGGCTCGTCCGGCGGGCGGCCGCTGTACCGTCAGAGGTGTGAAGACGGGAGAGATCCGCGCGGAGGCGGTCTCACGCCGCTTCCGCGTGCACGCACGCCAGGCGCGGACGCTGAAGGAGCTCTTCGTCCTGCGCGGCCGCACGCAGCCGACCGATGTCTGGGCGTTGCGGGAGGTGTCGCTCGAGGTCACGCCGGGCGCTGCCGTCGGGCTCGTCGGCCGCAACGGCTCCGGCAAGTCGACCCTCCTGCGGCTGATCGCCGGGATCATCCGGCCGACGAGCGGGACCGTCGCCGTCGAGGGCCGCATCGGCTCGCTGCTCGAGCTCGGCGCCGGCTTCCACCCCGACTTCAGCGGTCGCGAGAACGTCTTCCTGAACGGCTCCATCCACGGGCTCAAGCGCGCTCAGATCCGCGAGCGCTTCGACGAGATCGTCGCCTTCGCGGAGCTCGAGGATGCGATCGACCGCCCCGTGCGGACCTACTCGTCGGGGATGTACATGCGTCTCGGCTTCGCGATCGCGGCGCACCTCGACGCGGACGTGCTGCTGCTCGACGAGGTGTTCGCCGTCGGCGACGAGGCCTTCCAGCGCAAGTGCTTCGGCAAGATCTTCGAGTTCAAGCAGCGCGGCGGCACGATTGTCTTCGTCTCCCACGACGCGACGCAGGTGGAGCGGCTCTGCGAGCGCGCCGTGCTGCTGCACGAGGGCCGCAAGGAGTTCGACGGCCCGACGCGCGAGGCGCTCGCGCGCTACCGGAGCGTGCTCGCGGCCGAGGCCGATCCAGCCGAGCGCGCGGGCGGCCTGCGCGAGTGGGGGACGGGCGAGGCGACGATCGCGGAAGCGCGCCTGCTCGGGGTCGAGGGGCGCGAGCGGCAGCAGTTCCTGGGCGGCGAGCCGCTCTCGCTGCGGCTGCGCGTGGAGGCGACGAACGGCCTCGCGCCGCCGCGGCTCGAGCTCGAGCTGCGCGACGAGGGCGGCCTCCTCGTCGCCTCCGACTCCGTCGACACGGCGGAGCTCGGCTGGGCCGCCGGCGCGCGCTCGCTCCGCTACGACGTCCCGCGGCTCCCCCTCTCGGACGGGCGCTTCCACCTGCGGCTCGGCCTGGCCGACGCGACCGGCGAGCGCGTCCTGCACTGGCTCGACGACGCCCTCGAGTTCATCGTCTACCCACCGGGTGAGGAGCGAGGCGTCGTGCGCCTGGAAGGGAGCTGGACGCGGGAGGAGAACGAGGGCCGGTGAGCTCGCGCACGTGCCCCGACTGGCCGATCCTGATGGAGCTGGCGCCGGACCTCCAGTTCAAGCACTACACCGTCGCCGAGGCGCAGCTCCCGGTCGAGGCGCTGACGGCGATCACGCACGTCTCGCTCGGCGACGTCGCCATCTGCTGCGACCTCGAGCACCACGTCTTCTACAGCGAGCACACCGAGGCGGAGGTGACGGCCGCGCTCGACGGCACGCACTGGTTCGAGGTGCGCGACTACGCCGGCCGCGGGCCCGGCGCGAACGCGGCGTAGCTACCTCCGCCGAGTCGGGAGGCTCGTGAGCGGCGCCGTGTTGACGACGTCGCCCCTGCGGGCGCCGGCGCGGCGGGCGGTAGCGACCGTGAGCGCCATGTTGCCGAGCCCGCGCACGGAATGGGCGTCGGTCGAGCAGACGAGCCTCACGCCCGCCGCGAGAGCTCGGCGCGCGTGCTCGGCGGAGAGGTCGAGCCGGTCGGGCAGGCCGTTGATCTCGAGCGCGACTCCCGTCTCGAGGGAGACCTCGAAGACGCGGTCGAGGTCGAGCGCGTTCTCCGGGCGGTGGTTGAGGATGCGGCCCTTCGGGTGCGAGAGGCAGCTCGCGGCCGGATGGTGCATCGCCTCGACGACGCGATCCGTCAGTGCGTCTCGGCCCCAGCGTTGACCCGCGTGCAGGCTGATCTGCACCCAGTCCAGCTCCGCCAGCACGTCGTCGGGAAGGTCGAGCGACCCGTCCGGGAGGATGTCGCACTCCGTCCCGCGCAGGAGCCGGAACGGCGCGAGCCGCTCGTTGACGGCTGCGATCTCCTCGCCCTGCCTGCGCAGCCCGTCGGCGTCGAGGCCCTCGACGACGCGCACCGCCTTCGTGTGGTCGCAGACGGCCAGGTACTCGTACCCCCGCTCGCGCGCGGCGAGCCCCATCTCGAGCACGGTCGCCTTGCCGTCGGAGGCGGTGGAGTGGACGTGCAGGTCGCCGCGGACGTCCTCCGGTCGGAGCAGGTCCGGCGGCGGGTCCTCCGCGTTCACCTCGCGGAGCTCAGGTGGCCTGTAGGGGCGACCGAGGGCCTCGTAGAGCTCCTCCTCGCTCGCGGCGTCCGGGAGCTCGCCCAGGCTGGCGACGTAGTCGGGCGAACCGGTGGCGCGCAGCAGCTCGCTGCCGTAGCGCCCGGGTGGCGCGGCGACGATCTCGACGGGGTAGCCCTCGGCGGTGACGCAGACGGCGCGCCGCTCGTCCCGCTCGAGCACGGCGACGATGTGCGGGAGCGCGTCGAGCCCAAGTAACAGACTGTTACTTGGGACGACGACCGCGAGGCGCGTCGAGAGGTCGCGCCAGCGGCGGGGGTCGCCGGCGGCCTCGCCGCCGAGCGCCGCCGCGATCTCCTCCACGAGGGCGCGAGCCCGGTGCAGCAGCATGCCCCGGCGCGGTCGCGACTCGGCTGCCGCCGCGAGCCCGGTGCGGATCCGCTCCGCCGTCTTGGGCCCGACGCCGCGCACACCCTCCAGTCGGCCTGCGGCAACGGCCTCGCGGAGCTCCGCGAGCGTGCGGGCGTCGAGTGCCGTGCCGAGCTCGCGCATCCGCTTCGACGAGAGGCCGAGCAGCCGGCCGACGCCGACGAGCTCCGGCATCGCGGCCGCCTCGAGCTCGCGCAGCTCCGCCAACTCACCCGTCTCGACGAGCTCGCGCAGGCGCGCCTCGATGCCCGGCCCGATCCCGGCGAGCTCGCGCACGCGCCCGGCGCGCACGAGCGCTGCCACGTCTGCGGGGGTCGAGCGGATCAGCTCGGCGGCGCGGCGGTAGGCGCGCACGGTGTAGTAGCTGGAGTCGGCGAGGTCGAGCAGCGCCGCGAAGGCCTCGAGCCGCTCCGCCAGCGAGACGTTGTCCACGCGGGGATACTCTCTCGGCTGCGATGACGGCAATCGTCGTTCCCTTCCGTGGCGACCGGGACAAGCAACGAATCGAGGCGCCGGACGAGCTGCGGGCGCGCTTGGCGCTCGCGATGCTCGGCGACGTCGTGGCGGCCTGCGTCGCGACGGCGCGCACCCTCGTCGTGACGGCGGACGAGGCGGCCGGCGAGCTCGCGGCCGAGCTCGGGGCCGAGGCCCCGCCCGATCCGGGCGGCGGACAGGGTGAGGCCGTGCAGGCGGGGCTGGCCGGGCTCCCGGAGGAGCCGGCGCTCGTCGTGAACGCCGACGTCCCCTGCGTCGTCCCGCACGACCTCCGCACCCTCGCCGCGACGTCCGAGCTGGGCGCGCTGGGGCTCGTGGAGGCGGACGACGGCACGACGAACGCGCTGGCGCTGCC
>DASUOK010000150.1:0-11690 GCA_036276675.1 Gaiellaceae bacterium
CAGGTACCAGTCCGCGAGGAAGGCGAACTCGAGCGGCGCGACCGGGCACTTGATCGGCAGGTCGACGAAGTTGACCACGAGGCGCCCGCCGTCGAAGCGCTCGAGTGCGGGACGCAGCGCCGCGGCGCTCTCGGGCGTGTAGAAGGTGAACACGCGCTCGTCCCAGCCCGCCCCGCCGAGCCCTTCCGTCTCCTCGGGTTGGAGCCTGGTGCCGGTGGCGACCACGAGCACGTCGTACGGGAGCACGGTGCCGTCGCCGAGGAGCACCTCGTCGCGCTCGATCCAGACCTCCGCCACCTCCTGCTCGTGGAAGACGATGCCGCTGCGCAGCTGGCGCCGCCGCGGGCGCACGATCTCCTCCGGCTGCGCGAGCCCGAAGGGCACGAACAGCAAGCCGGGCTGGTAGACGTGCGCGTCGTCGCGATCGACCACGTGGATCTCGGCCTCGTCCGTGCCGAAGCGCCGGCGCAGGCGGTTCGCGACCATCGTGCCGCCCGTGCCGCCCCCCAGCACGACGATGCGGTGCCCGCTCATACGACCGCTCCGGCGAGGGCCGGCCGGCGGCTCTCGAGCCGCTCGACGAACGTGAACCCGGCCTCGACCGACCGCCGCAGCGGGCACGTCGCGGCGACCTTCTCCAGCCGCTCGAGCTGCCAGTCCTCGAGGTCGCCGGTGAGGTGGACGTCGACCTCGACGCGCCGCGGCTCGGCGCGGTGGTCGTAGTCGACGGCGACGGTGACCTCGCCGAGGTCCCAGTCCTTCGTCCGCGCGTACATGACGAGCGTCGTCGAGACGCACGCCGCGAGCGCGGCCGGGAAGAGCTCGTGGGGTGCCGGCGCGGTGCCGTCACCGCCGAGGTGCTCGGGCTCGTCCGTCGTGAGCAGGTGCCGGCCGTCGATCAGCACGTCCTGCCGGAGCGTCCCGGGGACCGAGCGTGCGGTGGCGGTGAGGCTCATCTGCGATCTCCTTTCGTCGCAGGGAGCGTCGCTCAGAGCGCCTCGCCGCGAATCCGCGCCGCCGCGGAGCCCCGGTGCGGGAAAACCACCTCTCTCCGCGCGGTCAGTCCTGCAGCAGGGCGGCGTCGAGGAACGCCACCACCCGCCGCTCGTACTCGGCCGGCCGCGCGTCGATCCCGCCCGTGTGCTCCGCGCCCGGCACCTTCCAGATCGCCTTCGGCCGGCCGGCCGCGGCGAAGTACTTCGGCTGGCGGACGTCCTCGCCGCCCATGCCCGGCTCCGTGTAGATCAGGAAGACGGGTCGGGGCGCGATCCGGCCGATCACGTCGACGATCTTCGTCGGCGGCGCATGGTTGGCGAAGACCGTGGTCGACGCGCTCAGCATCAGCATGATCGGCTTCGCCAGCACGCCCTCCACGCCCTCGACGTCGGCGTCGCCGATCGGGAAGCCGGCGCCCTCCGACACGACCGCCCGGAAGAGGGTCGACTGCGCGGCGGCGACGAGGAGGATCTCGCCGCCGACCGAGGAGCCGAAGCCGCCGATCCGCTCCGGATCGACGTCGGGTCGGCTGCGGAGATACCGCGCCCCCGCGTTCAGATCCCGGTCGCCAGCCCAGCGCACGAGGTCGCCCTCGCTGCCGCCCTGCCCGCGCGGGTCGAGCAGCAGCACGCCGTAGCCGTTGCGGGCGAGCATGCGCGCCTCCGCCACCGCCGACGAGCCCGGGAAGACGACGACCGCGGCGCGGTTCCGGGACGGCACGTACAGCGCCGTCAGCTCGAGCCCGTCGCTCGTGGTGACGGTGACCGACTCGTGCGGCAGGCCGAGCGCCGGCGGCGGACCGGTGCGACCGATGTGTGTGTAGCCGTACGAGAACCCGACCGGGAAGACGACGAAGAGCAGGAGCGCGAGGCCGGCCGCGACCGCTGCGAGCGTCTTCAGCCCCCAGCGCAGGGCGCGCCGCCGTCGCGAGCCGTCGCGGCGGCGCGTCCGCCAGAGCGTGACCGGCCCCATCACGAGCAGCGTGACGCCGCCTGCGAGCGCGAGCGGGCCGGTGAAGTGCGCGCCCTCGGCGCTGCCGTCGAGCAGGTAGTAGATCGAGGGAACCGCGATCGCGACGCCGAGTGCCCCGAAGGTCATGGCGGCGGTCGCCCGCAGCCAGGCCGGGAGGCGCGGGTATGCCGCCGCGACCGCCGCCAGGATCGCGACGGGAACGAGCCCGCTCGCGAGGTGGTCGCCCGCGGAGGTGCCCGGCTGAGGCCGGAGGAAGTTGTCGTCGAGGACGTGCAACCCGATCGCCCCGAGGCTCGCGACGGCGAGGCTCGTCTCGAGCCCCGCCGTCCGCACCAGCCGCACGAGCCGGTTCTCGCCCGCGTGGGGCGCCGGCGCCGCTGCCGGCCCGCTACTCATACTGCAGCGCCGCCAGCACGTTCAGCTTCGAGGCCCGCCGCGCCGGCAGGATCGCCGCGAGCATCCCCGCGAGGATCGCGACGACCACGAACACCGCAAGCGTCGCGACCGGCACCGCGAACACGATCCCGTACTCGGACAGCGCGAGCGTCGTGATCACCGCGAGGAACATGCCGACGCCGATCCCGAGGGCGGCGCCGATCAGGGCCGTGACGATGCTCTCGTGCCGGATCATCCGCCGCACCTGACGCCGCGTCATGCCGATCGCCCGCAACATCCCCAGCTCGCGCGTGCGCTCGAAGACGGAGAGCACGAGCGTGTTGATGACGCCGAAGAGGCTGACGATGACGGAGAGGCCCAGCAGCAGGTAGAGGACGTTCAGGGTCGTCGTCAGCTCGGCGAGCTGGGCGTCCTTGAACTCGTCGCGCGTCTGCACCTCCACATCGGGGTACGCCGAGATGCTCCGCTCCAGGACGGCCGTGCTCGCATCGCTCGGCCCGCCCGTCACCTTCAGCAGCGTCATGTCGTTCTCGTGCCGCGTGAACGACTCGTCGAACGTCTGCTTCGAGATGGCGACCCCGCCGCCGAAGGGGGAGCCGCCCTTCGGCTCGTCGAAGATGCCCTCGACCCGGAGCGCGAGCGTCGCGCCCGTCGGCGTCTTCACCGACAGCGGCGAGCCGACGGTGAGCGCGTTGTCCTCGGCATAGCGGTCGGTGACGAAGGCACCGTCGGCACCGAGCGCCGCCGGCACGCCGTTGTCGCCGCTGGTCCACGTCATGGCGACCACCTTCGTCAGGTCGGCGTCGACGCCGGTGACGTGGATCGCCTTCCCGTCGAGCCGGGCCTCGCCGCCGCGGATCTCCGACACGGCCTCGACGCCCTGAGCTCCCCGAGCGGACGCAGCGACACGGTCCGACACCGGCTCGTCGCCGGCCTGGAGCGCGTAGTCGGCGATGAAGAGCTCGTTGACGGCGCCCGTGAAGGACGTGCGGACGCCCGTGCCGAGGATGGAGACGAAGGTGATCAGGGCGAGCCCGATCATCACCGCCGCCGCCGTCGACGCGGTTCGCGTCGGGTTGCGCACCGCGTTCTGGCGCGCCAGGCTGCCCGCCGACCCACCGAACCGCGCGCCGGGCGCGCCCAGCAGGAACGCGAGCGGACGGACGACGCGCGAGGCGATCATCGCGACGCTGACGAAGAGCGCCAGGACGCCGCCGACGAGCGCGAGGATCCGCACCAGGATCTCCACGTCGGACGCGAAGACGCCGTACGAGAAGAGCGCCACCGCGACGACGAAGACCACCGCGGACGTGCGCACGGCGTAGCGCGCGAAGCGCGACGCCGGCATGACCGCTCCCTCGCGCACGGCCGCGATCGGCTGAATGCGGGTGGCGCGGACCGCCGGCCTGAGGCTCGCGAGCAGCGCGATCAGCGTCCCCACGAGCAGGCTGACGACGATCGTGCGGGTCGAGAAGACGAGCCCGGCGTTCGGCAGGTCGATGCCCGTCGCCTTGAGCACGGCGTTCAGGCCCACGGCGAGCCCGAGCCCGAGGAAGAGCCCGATCACCGACCCGATCACGCCGACGATCGTCGACTCGAGCACGACCGACCACAGCACCTGCCGCCGTGAAGCGCCGAGCGTGCGCAGCGTCGCGAGCTCGCGCATCCGCTGCGCCACCGTGATCGCGAGCGTGTTGGCGATCACGAAGCTGCCGACGAACAGCGCGATGCCGCCGAAGCCGAGCAGGAAGTACTTGATGAAGTTCAGGCCCTCCTGCGTGTCCTTGCTGTCCACGCTCGCCTGCTCGACCGCGCTCCGCGCCTGCGTCGTCTCGGAGAGCAGCGGCCGGATCTGCGCCAGCAGCTCGGGCGTCGTGACGCCCTCGTCCGCGCTGACACGGATCAGGTCGAGCTGGTCGCGCTTGCCGAACAGCGCCGGCGCGGCGGCGAGATCGAAGACCGTGATCGTGGCGCCGCCGATCGAGTCGACCGAGCCGAAGCGCACGATTCCCGTCACCTCGTACGTGCGCACCGGCCCGTCGCCGAACGCGCGGACCGTCTGGCCGAGCTCGAGGTGCTGGTCCTCGGCCGTCGCCTTGTCGACCGCGAGCTGGCGGTCGCCCTGCGGCCACTCACCGCTCACGAGCTGCAGCGGGTTCAGGCTCTGGTCGGCGGCCGGGTCGATGGCGATCGCGAGGCCGTCGCCGGCGGCGCCGACGGGCTCGCCCGCGGCGTCGACCAGCCGTGCCTCGTCCTCGATCGAGCCGTGCGCGAGGCGCACGCCCGGGAGCGCCTCGACCTCGCCGAGGATGCCCGCGGCGAAGGCGGGCGCGTCGTCCGTGTCCTCGGCGGTGCCCGTCGCCTCCTTCGCGCTGATGACCGCGTCGGTGTCCTCGTAGGTCTCCTCGTAGATGCCGTCGAAGCTGGCGGAGAGGGTGTCCGTGAGCACGAAGCTGCCGCTGATCATCGCGACCCCGAGGATGATCGCGAACGCGGTCAGCATGGCCCGGAGCTTGCGGCCGAGCAGGCCTCTGAGGGCGACGCCGATCACGGCCTCGTCACCTCCTCGAGGGCCCGCAGGATCTCGTGCGAGCTCGACGGTCCCAGGTCCTTCACGATCTCGCCGTCGGCGAGGAAGAGGATGCGGTCGGCGATCGCGGCGGCCTGCGGATCGTGGGTGACCATGACGGTCGTCTGGCCGTAGGCGTCGACCGACTCGCGCAGGAGCGCCAGGATCTCGGTTCCCGTCCGCGAGTCGAGGTTGCCCGTCGGCTCGTCGGCGAACATCACGGTCGGCTTCGACACGAGCGCCCGCGCGATCGCGACGCGCTGCTGCTGGCCGCCGGAGAGCTCCGAGGGCCGGTGCGTGAGCCGGTCGGACAGGCCGACGGTCGCCGTCAGCTGCTCGAGCCAGGCGGCATCCGCCTTCTCGCCGGCGATCGACAGCGGCAGGACGATGTTCTCCTTCGCCGTCAGCATCGGCAGCAGGTTGAAGAACTGGAAGATGAAGCCGATGTGCTCGCGCCGCAGCTTCGTCAGCTGCGTGTCGTTCAGCTCGCCGAGCGCCGTCCCGGAGATCCAGACGTCGCCCTCCGTCGGCTTGTCGAGGCCGGCGAAGATGTGCATCAGGGTCGACTTGCCCGACCCGGACGGCCCCATGACGGCGGTGAGCTTGCCGCTCATCACCTCGACGGAGACGCCACGCAGGGCGTCGACCGCGGTCGCGCCCTCGCCGTAGCGACGGGTGATGCCGGCGCCGGCGACGACGGGGATCGGGGCCGCCGTTGCCGGTTGCTGCTCGTTCTGGACCACGACCGTTCTCATTCCGTGTCTCCTTCGGTTGTGAGCAGGGCGTCGTCGAGGAAGCCGACGACGCGGCGCTCGTATTCCTGTGGCGCGGTCGTGATGCCCGCGACGTGCTGGCCGTTCGGGACCTCCCAGATCTGCTTGGGCTCACGCGCTGCCGCGTAGAAGCCCCGGTTCGGGCCCTCTTCCGTGCCGCCCTGGCCCTTCTCGCCGTAGACGAAGAGCACGGGGGTCGGGGAGATCTTGGCCACCTCGCTCTCGAGGCTCGGCGGCGGCGACTCGTCCGTGAAGAGCGCGAGGGCGGCGGTGAGGCTCACCTGCGTCGGGAGGGCCAGGAGTCGATCGGACAAGCCCGGGTTGTCGAGCTCGTCGCGGAGCGATTGGCCGCTCGCCCCCTCGGAGACGACGGCCTTGAACGCGTCGGAGTGAGCGGCCGCGTGGATCAGCATCTCGCCTCCGACCGACAGGCCGATGGCGCCGATGCGCGCCGGGTCGACGTCCGGGCGCGACTGGAGGTACGCGGCGGCGGCGTGCAGATCGCGCTCGCCGCCCCAGCCGAACATGTTGGGGTCACCCTCGCTCGCGCCCTCGCCTCGACGGTCGAAGAGCAGCACCCCGTAGCCGTTGCGGACGAGCAGCCGCGTCTGCTTCTGCGGGCCGGAGCGGCCGGGGACCACGATCACCGTCGCACCGTTCCGCGACGGCACGAACCACCCCTGGAGGCGGAGGCCGTCGGACGTCGTGAAGGAGACGTCCTCGTGGGCGGCGCCGAGGTCGGGTGTCGGAACGTGTGCGCGCAGCGTGTGCGTCACGACCTGCGCGATCACCACCGGGAACATGATCTGGCTCGCCACGAGCAGCCCGGCGACGGTGAGCAGGAGGCGCCTGCCGTAGCGGCGCCAGAGGCGGTCGTCGGTGCGGCGCGTGCGCCAGAGCGTCGCGGCTCCCAGCGCGACGAGGCCGAGCCCGGCGGCGAGCGACAGCCAGCCGGTGAAGTCGTCGCCGGAGGGCCCGCCGTTGACCGTGTAGTACGCCGCTTCGACGCCGGCCGCGATGCCGAAGACGCCGAGCACGAGGGCCCACGAGGCACGCGCGCCGGGGCGCAGGCGGCCGTAGGCGGCGGCGACGCCGACGAGGAGCGTCAGCGGCACGAGGGTCGCGAGGTGATCTCCGGCGGACATCCCCGGCTCGGGCTGGAGGAAGGCGTCGTCGACGAGGTGGAGCGCGATCACGAGGATCGCCGCGCGCGCCGCTCCCACGCCGGTGGCCAGGCTGGCCGAGAGCGTGCGCAGCGAGGTGCTCGCAATCGGCTGTGGGGCGGCTTCGCTCATCTGAGGACACGCTGCCACCGCCGCGGCCGCCGCGACAGGGCGGCAGCCCGCCCAGCTGCAGGGCGGGTTTCCGGCCGCCCGTAGGGCGGGTTTCTGGCGGCTCAGGAACGCAGGTAGAGCAGGACGGCCAGGACGCGCCGCGACTCGGTGCCCGTGTGCGGCAGCCCGAGCTTGCCGAAGACGCTAGAGACGTACTTCTCCGCGGAGCGCAGGGTGATCACGAGCTGGTCGGCGATGCCTTGGTTCGAGCGCCCCTCCGCCATCAGCTCCAGCACCTCTCGCTCGCGCGGCGTCAGCTCGCGCAGCGGATCGTCGGTTCGGCGCCTGGAGAGCAGCGTGGAGACGATCGTCGGGTCGATCGCCGAGCCGCCGGTCGCCACGCGGCGCACCGCCGAGACGAACTCGTCGACGTCGGCGATCCGGTCCTTGAGCAGGTAGCCGACCCCGGCGGCGGAGTCGGCGAGCAACTTCAGCGCGAGGCCGAGCTCGAGGTACTGCGAGACGACGAGCACCCCGACCGAGGGGGCCTCGGAGCGGATCTGGACGGCTGCCCGCAGCCCCTCGTCGCTGTGCGTCGGGGGCAGCCTGATGTCGACGATGACGACGTCGGGCGTGTGCTCGCGCACCTGCAGCAGCAGCTCCTCGGCCGTGTCCGTGCTGCCGACGACGTCCACCCCGGCGCTCTCGAGCACCCGCTCGATCCCCTGCCGGAGCAGCACGCTGTCCTCGGCGATCACGGCACGCACGGGATCTCCGCTCGCACCCGCGTGCCGCCGCCCGCCGGGCTCCAGATCCGCAGCCGGCCGCCGAGCGTCTCGACGCGGTCGGCGAGGCCGCGCAGCCCCGTGCCGCGCTCGGTGTCGGCGCCTCCCACGCCGTCGTCGGCGACCTCGATCACGACCGCGCCACCGGCCCGCGTGACGTCGACCGAGACCGCCGACGCGTGCGCGTACTTGCCGACGTTCGCGAGCGTCTCCGCGACGAGGTAGTAGGCGGCGATCTCCAGCGCCTCGGGCAGCCGCCCCTCCGTCACGACCGTCAGGCGAACCGGCACCGGCGCCCGCGCGGCGAGCGACTCGAGCGCGACGGCGAGGCCGTGGCCGCTGACGACGGCCGGATGCAGCCCGTGCGCGAGCTCTCGCAGCTCCTCGAGCGAGGCGCCGACCTCGCGCCGGGCCAGGTCGAGGCGCCGCCGCGCCTCCGGGTCGTCCGCCAGCCGCTCCTCCAGCAGCCTCAGCTCGAGTGACAGCGCGACGAGCCGCTGCTGGGCGCCGTCGTGCAGGTCCCGCTCGAGGCGCTGCCGCTCCTTCTGGCCCGCTTCGACGATGCGCGCGCGCGAGCCGCGCAGCTCCTCGAGCCGCGCCCGCACCTCGACGTGCAGGCGGGCGTTCTCGATCGCGATCGCGGCGGCCGCGGTGACCGCGGCGAGCAGCTCCGGCTCGTCGAGGAGCGAGCGGTCGTGGAGCAGGGCCGCCACGCGGCCGCCGTCGCGGTCGATGAGCGTGGTCGCCTGTCGCCCACCCTCGGGCAGCTCCACCGGCCGGGCGTCGAGGTCCGCGTACAGCCCGAACTCGGGCAGCCAGTAGGCGAGCGTCGCCGACGGGTCGCGCAGCACCCGCGCGATCGCCGAGCGCAGCTCGCCGGGAGCCGGATCGGAGCGGAGCTCCACGAAGAGGTCGCCGACCGACGAACGCGCCAGCCGGGAATGCAACAGCGCCACCAGGAAGGCGACGGGTGCCAGCCCCAGGGTCACGAAGGTGGCCCACCGGATCTGCGGCACCGCGGGGCCGCCGACGACGAGTGAGACGAAGAGGAACGCGATCATGACGAGCCCGAGTGCGAAGGCGTCGACCACGAGCGCGAGCGAGCGGCGCAGCGGCCTGCCGGCGCGGCGCCGGCGGGTGGCGAGGACGCCGATGCCCCCGAGGCACGCCGCGCTGACGACCAGGAGCTGGACGTGGGTCGCGGCGTCCGTGAGCGCCTGGTTCGGCGCGACCTCGAGCAGGTTGTGCGGCCCGAAGCCGCCGAACGACATCCGGAAGAGCTGCAGCCCGATCGCGACGCCGTACGCGAGCGCGACCAGCCCGCGCTCGAACGTCGACTCCAGCCGCCCGGTCGGGAAGGCCAGGAAGACGTGGAGGAAGAGCACCGGCGGCAGCAGGTCGAACGACTGCCCGATCGTGAACGCGACGTCGTTGGTCGTCCACGAGAAGGTCGTGACGTAGTTCGCCGCTCCTGCGACCAGCAGCAGCGGCCCGAACCGGCTCGCCGGCCGACGCCACCAGGCGACGAGGCCGCAGAACACGTAGGAGAGCGTGATCCAGTCCGCGAGCAGGGCGATCACGAGCGGCTCGCCGAGCTCCGTCCCGATGCCCTCGTTCGTGAGGGCGAAGAGCAGCGAGGACGCGCCGGCCGCGCAGCCGGCCGCCGCGAGTGCCCAGAGCAGCGCCGGCCGCGGCGGTGGGCGGGCCGTCGGATCCTCGAGCGGAGCGGGTGCGGCGATGGCGACCAGCGGCGGCTCCATCCTCGGCAACGTTGAGTGTGCCCCGCTACGACAGTAGCGCCGCCGCCTGCCGATTCCAACCCGACGGGAGCCCTGGGGGCGGCGCCCGTCCGTGCCCTACGGCAGCGACCCGTCCTCGTAGGGCGCGTAGCGGCGGTGGAGGATGAGCGCGTTCCCGTCGGGATCCCCGAAGCCGGCGATGTGGCAGACGCCCGAGTCGATCACCTCCCCGTGGAACTCGACGCCCGCCGCCTGCAGCGCCGCCCGCGCCTCGGCGACGTCGGGCACGCGAAGGGCGATCGGGACCTGGTTGGGGTGGAAGTCGTCGAGGAACTGCGGCCCCATCGCCTCGGGCGAGATCAGCGCGATGGTGACGTTCTCGAGGTCGTACTCGACCCAGCGCGTGCCCGAGTGCGGACTGCGCGGCAGGCCGAGCGTCTGCCCGTAGAACGCGTCCGCGCGCGCCAGGTCGCGGACCGGGACGGAGACGAAGTCGACGTGCGCGGGGCCGAGCATGGCTCCTCCTCTCTCCACGTTGACGTGGAGCTGTCGATCCGGCGAGCCGTCGTTCGTCTCACCGATGAGTTCTGCTTGCCCCAAGCGTCTCAAAGGAGAAAGCTGCACGTGCGCCCTCACCACCCGGAGGTGAATCGATGTCGAAGACCGTCCTGATCGTGGGCACCTACAAGGGGTGCTTCCTGCTCGAGAGCGACGAGGCCCGCCGTAGCTGGGAGCTGCGCGGTCCCTTCTGTGAGAACTGGCCGATCTTCCATGCCGTCCACGACCCCGCCACCGGCAGCATCTACGCGGCCGCCGCGAGCGAGTGGCACGGCGCCAGCGTCTGGCGCAGCCCCGATCTCGGCGAGACGTGGACGCAGTCGAGCGAGGGCCTCGGCTACGGCGAGGGCGAGGATGCGTTGAAGCTCTCGAAGGTCTCCGGCCTCACGGTTGCCAACGGCCGCATCTTCGCCGGCGCCGAGAATCCCGGCGTCTTCGAGAGCCGCGACGGCGGCGAGACCTGGTCGCTCCTGACCACGCTCGAGGGGCAGCCCGGCAGCGACGCCTGGAACGACCCGGCGAACCAGCCTCCGGGCCACCTCGGCGTGCCGGCGATCCTGCCGCACCCCGACGACCCGGCGCGCTACTGGGCGATCGTGCAGGGCGTCGGCATCTTCGAGACGCGCGACGACGCCGCCTCCTGGACGCCGCGCAACCGGGGCCTGCGTGCCGACTGGCCCCTGGAGAACCCCGAGGTCGGCTACTGCGTCCACAAGCTCGTGATGTCCCCGGCCGACCCGGATCGCCTGTACCAGCAGAACCACGTCGGCGTGCACCGGAGCGACGACACGGGCGAGTCGTGGACCGAGATCACCGACGGCCTCCCGAGCGAGTTCGGCTTCGCCGCCGCGGCGCACCCGCACGACCGC
Organism: Gaiellaceae bacterium; assembly: GCA_036276675.1. Lineage (GTDB taxonomy): Bacteria > Actinomycetota > Thermoleophilia > Gaiellales > Gaiellaceae > Gaiellasilicea. The sequence goes on from DASUOK010000150.1 coordinate 10,932, forward strand.
GACACCTTCTACGTGATCCCGCTCGACGGGGGCCACGGCCGCGTCATGCCGGAGGGGCGCGCGGCCGTCTGGCGCACGCAGGACGCCGGCGCGAGCTGGGAGCGCCTCGACGAGGGCCTGCCCCAGCACGACGCCCACGTCGGCGTGCTGCGCGAGGGGATGGCGATCGACACGCACGACGAGCCCGGCGTCTACTTCGGCACGAGCACGGGGCAGCTGTTCGCGAGCGCCGACGCAGGCGAGAGCTGGAGCGAGATCGCCACGTACCTGCCGCAGATCCGGTCGGTCGAGGTCGCGATCGTCGACTAGCCGTGGCCGAGCTCTACCTCCCCTCCACGCTGCCGCCGCTCTTCCCCGGGCTGCCGCGCCGGCTGGAGCTCGACGCGACCACCGTGGCGGAGGCCCTGGACCGGCTCGACGAGCGGTGGCCCGGCGTGCGCGACCGCCTCTGCGAGCCTGGTCCCGGCCTCCGGACGCACATCCACGTGTACGTCGACCGCGAGCGCGCCGCGCTCGACACCGCGCTCGAGCCGCGCTCGCGCGTCGACGTGATCACCGCGATCAGCGGGGGCTGACGCCGGCCGCTGCGGTCAGGGGCCGAGCTCGGCCGAGACGAGTCGCGCCCCCGCGACCATCGCCTCGAGCTTGCGGAAGGCCCGCTCGCGCGGCAGGTACTTCATCCCGCAGTCGGGCGCGACGACCAGCCGCTCCGGCCCGATCACGGCGAGCGCGGCCCGGATCCGCTCCGCGACGAGCTCC
>DASUOK010000151.1:0-4514 GCA_036276675.1 Gaiellaceae bacterium
GGCATCGCCGGCATCCTGCTCACGATGGTGGACGGCCGGACGCGGCTCGCCGCTGAGGTGGAGGCGGAGGTGCGCCGGCACTTCGGCGACCTCGTCTTCACGACGACCGTGCCGCGCTCGGTGCGGCTGGCCGAGGCGCCGAGCCACGGCCTCCCTGCGATCGCGTACGACCGCCGCTCCGCCGGGTCGGAGGCGTACTGGAAGGTGGCGATGGAGCTTGTCGAGCGCGCCTAGACGCGGCCTGGGCCGCGGCCTCGAGGTCCTGATCGGCGGCGGCGAGGGTGCAGCGTCGCAGCTCGCCGAGCTGCCCGTCGACGCGATCCACGCGAATCCGCGCCAGCCGCGGCGGCGCTTCGAGCCGGAGGCCACGGCCGGGCTCGCCAGCTCGATCCGCGAGCAGGGGCTGCTGCAGCCGGTCGTCGTGCGGCCGCGGCCGGAGGGCGGCTACGAGCTGATCGCCGGCGAGCGCCGCTGGCGCGCGGCCCGCGAGGCCGGTGTCGAGACGCTCCCCGCGCTCGTCCGTGAGGCGGACGATCGCGACTCGCTGCTGCTCGCCCTCGTCGAGAACGTGGCCCGCGAGCAGCTCTCCCCCGTCGAGGAGGCGCGTGCCTACGCCGCGCTGATCGACGAGTTCGACCTGTCCCTCGGCGACGTCGCAGCCCGCGTCGGCCGCTCGAAGCCGTCCGTGTCGAACAGGTTGCGCCTGCTCGAGCTGCCGGAGGAGGTGCTGTGGATGGTCGCCCGCGGGGAGCTCTCGGAGGGCCATGCGCGGGCGGTGCTCGCGCTGCCGGAGCACGACGCGCGCAGGCGGCTCGCCAGGCGGATCGTGCGCGACGGTCTCTCGGTCCGGGCCGCCGAGCGGGCGGCGCAGGACGGTGGCGCCGTCAGGCGACCGCGGGCTGCGAACCGGGTCGACCCCGCCCTCGCCGAGCGCGCTCGGGCCGCCGCCGAGCGCGTGACGGGGCTGAAGGCGCGCGTGTCGGCCGGCAAGCTCGAGCTCCTGTTCGGCGACGAGGTCGGTCTCGAGGAGCTCGTCGAGACGCTCGAGTCGCTCTAGCGAACCGCCGTCTCGGTGCCGGCGAGGACGTCGTCGACGAAGGCGAGCACGGCGGGGTGAGCCGGGTCGACGAGGTGGCCGCCGCCCACCCACTCCACCTTCGCCGAGGGCAGGGCTGCCGCCATCAGCTCCATCGCCTCTGCGAAGAACGACGGTGAGTCCCTGCCGGCGACGAGCAACGTCGGCTGAACGATCGCGCCGAGCTGCTCCGCGGTCACGTCGAGCATGCCGCCGCGCTCTTCGGCGACGATCGCGGGGCCGTTGTCGTTGAAGACCTGGCGCACGGCCTGGGGGAGCGCCTTCCAGGCCGCTTCGCCGAGGACATGGCGCAGGAGCGCGTCGCCGACGGTCTCCGGGTCGGCTTCGGCCGCGGCGTAGAGCGCCTGGTGGAAGTCGGCCAGCCACCGCCTGAAAGCCGGGCTCAGCGACAGCGCTCCGCCCTCCAGCAGCGCCAGTGCGCGCACTCGGTCCGGATAGCGCAGCGCCAGGTCGACGGCGATCTCGCCGCCGTGGCTGCGCCCGATCACGATCGCCGGCGCCGCGGCGAGCGCGTCGAGCAGAGCGGCCGCGTCGTCGGCGTGCCCGTGCACGTCCAGCAGCAGCGGCTCGGGTCGCTCGCTGCGGGAGAACCCGCGGCGGTCGTACACGATCGTGCGTCCGTGTCCCGCCAGCCTCAGCGCCGCGTCGCGCCAGAGCACGGTCGAGCTGCCGGTGCCGTGGATGCACACGATCGGCTCCCCGGCCCCGTGCTCCTCGTAGTAGAGCGACACGCCGTTGACGCGGAGCTCGGGCATGCAACCAGTATGCGCTGCGCGCGCCAGGCGCGCATACCTTCAGTGGGCGATCCTGGATTCGAACCAGGGACCTCCGCCTTATCAGAGCGGCGCTCTAACCAGCTGAGCTAATCGCCCGAGCGAGCGCGATTGTAGCCTCAGTGGACGCGCGTGGTCCTGCGGACGTAGTCCTCGACGGCGAGGAGGAAGTGCTCGTCCCGGGCGATCTCGGCGATCGAGCCCTTCGTGAGCTCGTCGAGCTCGTCGTTGGCCGCGAGGCCGCGCACGAACGGCTCCAGGGTGCCGGCCTTCGACATCGCGGCCATGCGGAGGCAGAGCAGGAGCATGCCCTCGTCCTGGGCGACTGCCTCGAGCGACTCGATGTCGTGGACCCACAGATCGACCACGAGCCTCTAACGAGCGTTCGTGCCGGCGGGATACGGGCCGCGCCCCCGGACCGTTTCCACCCGCAGGGGCTGGGCTACACTGAATCGGAGGCCACAGGATGCGCGAGATGGAGATCTACGGCGTCAGCTTCGACTTGGTCGGCAAGCAGCCGATCGTGCTCCTGAAGACGTCCGACGGGAACAAGTTCCTGCCGATCTGGATCGGCCATCCCGAGGCGGCGGCGATCCTCGTGAAGCTCCAGAACGCAGCCGTCGTGCGCCCGATGACGCACGACCTGCTGGCGGACGTGCTGGGCCAGCTCGAGGCCGAGATCGTCTCGGTCGCGGTGACGGAGCTGCGCGAGAGCACCTTCTACGCGCGCATCACGATCCAGCAGAACGGCTCGGAGATCGAGATCGACTCCCGCCCGTCCGACGCGATCGCGCTCGCCGTCCGGTCCGGGGCGCGCATCTTCGCCGCCGACGAGGTGATCGAGGAGTCGGGCATCGAGTTCGAGGGTGAGACGCCGGAGGGAGACGAGGTCGCAGGCGTGACGCCCCTCGCCGACCTCGACCCCGACGAGTTCCGCCAGTTCCTCGACAGCGTCTCGCCCGACGAGTTCCGCGGCGAGGACTAGCCCTCCCCGCGCGCGACCTCGCGCTTCGTCAGGTCGAGCAGCTCGTGGTAGATCTCGCTCAGCCCCTCGGCCGAGAGTGGACCGCGGTTGGCGCGCGAGAGGTACTGCAACATCCACTCCTCGCGGGCCGGGTCGAGGAAGTCGATCCCCCGCTCCTCCTTCACGCGCTTCAGGCGCGACACCAGCTCGAGCCGAGCGTTGATCGCCTCGACGATCTTGACGTCGTTGTCCGAGAGCTTCTCCCGCAGCTGACGGATCACGGGGTCGGACTCGCTGCTCACGGCCTGCCTCTCCAATCGAGGGTCACGTCCTTCCCGCGCCGCGCGATCGTGATCAGGCGGAACGGGAACGTGAGCCTAGCGGCGCCCGGATCGGCGAGCGACGGCGTGCGCTCCCGGACGGAGACCACGATCCGCCGCCGCTCCTCCGTCACCGCGACCACCTCGAGCCCGTAGGCGCTGCTCGAGCGCGGGCCCGCCGCGACGAGGATCGCCTCACGGCGCGAGAAGTCGATCGGCGGCACCGTCGCGGAGCGCCCGCCCTCTCGGAGCGCCCCCTCGAGCTCCTCCCGCGAGCCGAAGAGGCGGAGCTCCGAGCGGGGCGGCTCGGCGAGGGTGCGGCTCGTGAGATCCCGCCAGGGGAGCGGGGTGTCGCCGCCGCGAGCCCAGAGCTCCTGCCACCCAAGCCAGGCGGCCGCCGCTGCGAGCACCGCCGCGACCGCGGCGGTCCTACGCGTAGACGACGACGCGAGCACCGTGGCCGTGCTGCGCGAGGAGATCGGGCGCGATCCACATCGGCACGCGCACGCAGCCGTGCGACGCGGGATAGGCGGGCACCGACGGATAGCCGTGGATGGCGAAGCCGCGCAGGAAGTACATCGGATACCAGAGCACCCAGTCCCACCCGCGCACGGTGCGGTACACGTGGAAGGTGCCGAGCGGCGTGTTCCCGGTGGCGCCGGTCGAGACGTGGACGATCCGGTTGACGCGCCCGTGCTTGATCTCGTAGAGGACGTTCGCAGACTTGTCTACCTCGAGGTGGTCGCCGCGCCCGTACCGCGGTGCCGGCACGGTCGCCGCCGCGAGCCGCCGCCACAGCGAGGCGTCCACCCGGCCGGTCCGTGGCAGGCCGTGCACCTTCTGGAACGCGAGCACCGCCTCCACCGTGTCGGTGCCGTAGACGGTGTCGACGCCGCGGAGGGCGTAGCGGAGCTCGTGCAGGCGCTGCTCGAGCACGAGCACGCTCGGGCCGCGCGAGCCGGCGGCGAGCGCCGGCCGGACGACGCGGGCCAGGTCGCTCCGGCGAACGGCCGCGAAGCCGCGCCGCGGCCGCGACACGACCTCCACCTTCAGCGTCGACGGGCGCGCGCCCGGGAGCTTCACCCGGACGAGGCCACGGCCGCGTTGCTGCGCCACGACGCGCCGGCCGGAGCGGACGCGGATGATCAGCTCGCCGGCCGCGGCCGGGACGAGCCTGGCGGTGACGGACGTCTGGGAGCCGACTGCGACTGCGGCCGGGACCACCGTCACGAGCCGCGGCTGCACCGTGATCGCCCGTTCCGGCGAGGTCGTGCCCCCGTACGTGGCGCGGTACGGCCCGGGTGAGCGCAGGCGGATGCGGGTGGACCAGCGGCCGGCGGCGCCGGTGACCGCCGTCGTCA
>DASUOK010000152.1:0-10489 GCA_036276675.1 Gaiellaceae bacterium
CAACCCGATCGGCTCGGTCCACGGCGGCGTCGCGCTGACGTTGCTCGACTCCGCCATGGGGTGTGCCGTGCACACGCTCCTCGAGGCCGGCGTCGGCTATGCGACGCTCGAGGTGAAGGCGAACTTCGTCCGGCCGATCACCTCCGAGACGGGCCTCGTCCGCTGCGAGGGAACCGTGCTCCACGCCGGCTCGCGCGTGGCGACCGCCGAGGGCCGCGTCGTCGACGCCGCGGGCACGCTGCTCGCGCACGGCACGACCACCTGCCTGATCATCCGCTAGGCGGTCTGCTTCAGCACCGCGCCGGGGCCGGCGAGGCGAGCGGCTCGCCGCTGCGGACGGGCGGCGTCGACGGGCGCAGGGAGAGCGCCTACACCGAGCGACATGGTCGCTGCCTGACCCCCGCTACGATCGCGGCATGGAGCCGCTGTACACGCCGCACGGCGTCGAGGAGCGCTGGCAGCGCACCTGGGAGCAGGAGGGGCTCTACCGCGCCGGGGTCGCGCGCCGCGGCGACGAGACCTTCGTCATCTGCGTGCCGCCGCCGAACGTGACCGGGGCCCTCCACATGGGGCACGCGCTGAACGGCACGATCCAGGACCTCCTCGTCCGCTGGCACCGGATGCGCGGCTTCGACACGCTCTGGCAGCCGGGCTACGACCACGCCGGCATCTCGACGCAGAACGTCGTCGAGAAGCAGCTGGTGCGCGAGGGGACGTCGCGCAAGGAGCTCGGCCGCGAGGCCTTCGTCGAGCGCGTCTGGCAGCACCTGGAGGAGACCGGCCGCACGATCATGGGGCAGTACCGCAGCCTCGGCGCCTCGCTCGACTATGAGCGCGAGCGCTTCACGATGGACGACGCGTACATCGAGGCGGTGATGCGCTTCTTCGTGCGGCTGTGGGAGCGCGGGTGGCTGTACCGCGCGAACCGCATCGTCAACTGGTGTCCCTTCCACGAGACGGCGATCTCCGACCTGGAGGTCGTGCACGAGGAGACCGACGACGCACTCACCTACGCGCGCTACCCGTTCGCGGACGGGCCGCTGCCGGACGGGGGCGACGGGATCACGGTCGCGACCGTCCGCCCCGCGACGATCCTCGGCGACGTCGCCGTCGCCGTGCACCCGGGCGACGAGCGCTACCGGGAGGCGGTCGGCCGCGACGTGATCGTCCCCTTCGTGGAGCGGCGCGTGCCGGTGATCGCCGACGAGCGCGTCGACCCGGAGTTCGGCACGGGAGCGCTCAAGATCACGCCGGGGCACGACCCCACCGACTTCGAGATCGGCCGCACCCACGGGCTGCCGGAGCTGATCGTGATCGGGCCCGACGGCCGCATGAACGACGCCGCCGGTGAGCTCGCCGGTGCGACCCAGGCCGAGGCGGACGAGCGCGTGCTCGCCTGGCTGAAGGAGCGCGGCCGGCTCGAGAAGCGCGAGAGCTACCGGCACGCCGTCGGCACCTGCGAGCGCTGCCACACGCGGATCGAGCCGCTGATCTCGCTGCAGTGGTGGTGCGCGATGGAGGAGCCGCGCCGGCCCGCGCTCGCGGCGTTGCGCGATCGGCGCGTCCGCTACCACCCCGAGAGCCAGCACCAGTTCGCCATCCGCTCGCTGGAGGAGATCCCGGACTGGAACGTCTCGCGCCAGCTCTGGTGGGGGCACCAGCTGCCGATCTGGTACTGCCCCGACGGCCACGCGACGTGTGCCTGGCCGCCGCCGGACGCCTGCGCCGACTGCGGCTCCGGCGAGCTCGAGCGCGACCCCGACGTGCTCGACACCTGGTTCTCGTCCGCGCTGTGGCCGTACGCGACGCTCGGCTGGCCGGAGCAGACGGAGGAGCTCGCGCGCTACTACCCGGGCGACGTCAACTCGACGGCGCGGGAGATCATCCGCCTGTGGGAGAACCGGATGATCTGGACCGGGCTCGAGGTGATGGGGGAGGTGCCGTTCACCGACGTGATCATCCACTCGACGATCCTGGCGTCCGACGGCCGGCGCATGTCGAAGAGCCTCGGCACCGGCCTCGACCCCCTCGACGTGATCGCCGAGCACGGCGCCGACGCGACCCGCTACGGCCTGCTGAAGATGTCCTCCACGCAGGACGTCCGCTTCGCCGAGGGGGCGATCGAGGAAGGGCGGAAGCTCGCCAACAAGCTCTGGAACGTGGCGCGGCTGCTGCTCCAGGAGCGCGTCGAGCCGGCGGCGCGGCCGACGGAGCTCGAGGAGCGCTGGATCCTCGCCCGCATCGACGCGACGCGCGCGGAGGTCGAGGACGCGTGGGCGCGCTTCGACTTCTCGCCCTCGGTGGGCGCGCTCTACCACCTCACCTTCGACGACTTCTGCGACTGGTACGCGGAGGCGATCAAGCCGCGGCTCGGCGAGGCGGCGACGCGTGCGACCGCGCTCGCGGCGCTCGAGCGGCTGCTGCAGCTCCTGCACCCCGTGCTGCCGCACGTGACGGAGGAGATCTGGGCGCAGTTCCACGACGCCGGGGAGCGGCTGATCGTGACGCCGTGGCCCGAGCCCGACGGCGCCTACGCCGCCGACGCGGCGGCGCTCGACCGGGTGCAGGCGGCCGCGGCGACGTTCCGCCGCTCGGGCGTGCAGGTCGCCCTCGAGGGCGACGAGCAGCGCATCTTCGACGCGGTCGTCCGGCCGGATCGGGTCAAGGTCAACGGCAACCCCGCCGCCGAGCTGGAGCGGCTGCGCCGGGAGATCGAGCGGGGCGAGCGGATGCTCGCCAACGAGAAGTTCGTCGCCAAGGCGAAGCCGGAGGTGGTGCAGGCCGAGCGCGACAAGCTCGCCCGCAACCGGCGTGAGCTCGATGTCCTCGAGCAACACTGACTGGGTCCAGTCCCTCTCGCCGTGGCCGGAGGAGTTCGGGCTGGGCCGGATGCGGACGCTCCTCGCGGCCCTCGGCGACCCGCAGCTCGCGTACCCGGCGATCCACGTCGTCGGCAGCAACGGCAAGTCGACGGCCACCCGTACGATCGAGGCCCTGCTGCTCGGGGAGGGCCTGTCGGTGGGCGCGACGATCTCGCCGCACGTCCGCCGCTGGAGCGAGCGGATCACCGTCGACGGGGCCGAGGCCGACTTCGAGGGAGCCGTCGAGCGCGTGCGCCCGGAGGCGGAGCGGCGGGCCGCGACGCAGTTCGAGACGGTCGTCGCCGCCGCGCTCGCCGAGTTCGCCGCCCGGGGTGTCGAGGTCGCGGTGGTCGAGGCTGGTCTCGGCGGACGGCTCGACGCGACGAACGTCCTGCGCACCCACGTCGTGGTGCTGACGAACGTCGGGCTGGAGCACACCGACGTGCTCGGCGAGACGCGCGCGCAGATCGCGGCCGAGAAGCTCGCCGTCGTCCAGGAGGGCGCGATCGCCGTGCTCCCGGACGACGAGTTCGCGCACCTCGCCGGCCCGCAGGTCGTGGTCGGCGGCGCGCGCGAGGCGGCCGCGGCCTTCCTCGGCCGTCCTGTCGAGCGCGAGGTCTCGGTGGCGCTGCCGGGGCGGCTCGAGCAGCGCGGCCCCCACGAGCTCTGGGACGGCGCCCACAACCCGGACGGCGCCCGGTGGCTGGCGGCGCGGCTGCCGCCGGGGCCGCGGGGCGTGGTCGCGTCGATCCTCGCCGACAAGGACGCGGACGCGATGCTCGCCGCGCTCGCGGGCGCCGGCGACCGCCTGGTGGCGACGCGCTCGTCGAACCCGCGCGCGCTGTCGGCCGAGGAGCTCGCGGAGCGCGCGGGTGCGTACTTCACGCACGTCGAGACGGTGCCGGACCCGCACGAGGCGGTCGCGCGGGCGCGCCGGCTCGGCCCCGTGCTCGTGACGGGCTCGCTCTACCTGCTGGCCGACCTGGCGAGGAACGGGGCCTGACGTGGCGAATGCCCGCGGACGGACGTCGGTGCTCCTCTTCGCGACCGCGGCGCTCGCGTTCATCGTCGGTTCCGCGTTCGCGGTTGGCTATATCGTGGGAAAGCTTCTCCTGTGATCATCGCGCAGACCACCACATCGGACGGCGACGAGCTCTTCGGCGGGGTCAACGACTTCTTCGACTCGGGCGCGTGGATGGTCGCCCGAAACCTGACGATCTTCTTCGTCGCCGTCTTCTGGCTCGCGACCGCCTATTGGGTCTACAAGGACGCGCGCCGCCGGATCGAGGACCCGTGGCTCGTTGCGATGGCGACGCTGCTCGGCCTGGTGCCGCCCTTCCTCGGCCCGATCATCTACCTCTTCTTCCGGCCGCCCGAGTACCTCGACGACGTGCGCGAGCGCGAGCTCGAGATCAAGGCGATGGAGGAGCGGCTCACCAAGCGCGACCTGCACTGCCCCGTGTGCCGCGCCCAGGTGGACGCGTCCTTCCTCGTCTGCCCCGTCTGCACGACGCGCCTCAAGCAGGCGTGTGTCAGCTGCGGCAACCCGCTCGAGGCGCTCTGGCAGATCTGCCCCTACTGCGCCACCCCGGTGGCGACACCGTCGCTGCCCGGGATCGACGACACGATCGCCGAGAGCTGGACCTCGCCTCCCACCAAGCGCGCCTCTCCTCCGCGCAAGCGGGCCGCCGAATCCGAGTAGACTCCGCCGCCGTGGCGGTGGAGACGACACTCGTGCTGGTGAAGCCGGACGGCATGCGCCGCGCGCTCGCCGGCGAGATCCTCGCGCGCCTCGAGCGCCGCGGCTTCGAGCTGCGCGGTGCCCGGCTGCTGAAGATCCCGCGCTCGCTCGCGCAGCAGCACTACGCCGAGCACAAGGGCAAGCCGTTCTTCGGCGACCTCGTGTCCTTCATCACCTCCGGCCCGGTGCTCGCGGTCGCCGTCCGCGGCGAGGGCGCGATCGGCACCGTGCGCACGATGATGGGCGCCACGGACCCGCTCGACTCGGCGCCGGGCACGATCCGCGGCGACTTCGCCCTCGAGCTCTCCGAGAACATCGTGCACGGCTCGGACTCGAAGGCGAGCGCGAAGCGTGAGCTGTCGCTGTTCTTCCCGGACGGGCTCGTCTGAGCGAGACGTGTCCGGGGCCAGCCCCCGGCCGTGTCTCGGAGCGCCATGGCCGAGCTGAGCCCCGAAGCGGCGCGCAACCGCGACCTCTGGACGCAGACGAACGCGGAGTACACGCACGAGCAGGGCCGGCGGGCGTGGGCGCAGGAGGAGATCAGCTGGGGCATCTGGAGCCTGCCGGAGCGCGAGGTGGGCGCCCTCGCCGGGATCGAGCTCGAGGGGGCCGACGTGATCGAGCTCGGCTGCGGCACCGGGTACGTGTCCGCCTGGCTCGCGCGCCGCGGCGCCCGGCCGGTCGGCGTCGACGTCACGCCCGCGCAGCTCGAGACCGCCCGGCAGCTGCAGCTCGAGCACGGGCTCGACTTCCCGCTGCTCGAGGCGGATGCGCAGGCCGTGCCCCTGCCCGACGCGAGCTTCGACCTCGTCGTCTCCGAGTACGGCGCGAGCATCTGGTGCGATCCCTACCACTGGATCCCCGAAGCGGCGCGGCTGCTCCGGCCCGGCGGCCGGCTCGTCTTCCTCTGCAACTCGACGCTCGTGATCCTCTGCTCCGACGACGAGGAGCCGGCGCTCGAGCGGCTCGTGCAGACGCAGTTCGGCATGCACCGCTTCGAGTGGCCGCAGGGCGGGGTCGAGTACCACATCTCCCACGGCTCCTGGATCGCCCTGCTGCGCGAGCACGGGTTCGAGGTCGAGGCGCTGCACGAGCTCCAGGCGCCCGCGGATGCGACCACGCACGAGCACTACGGCTACGTGACGGCGGACTGGGGGCGGCGGTGGCCGGCCGAGGAGCTCTGGAGGGCGCGGAAGCGGTGAGCGGGCTCAGCGACCACGCGCGGCGGAACCGCGAGTTCTGGGACCGGCGGAGCGACGAGTACCACGAGCGGAACGCCGCGTTCATCGCCGGCGGCATGGCGTGGGGCGTCTGGCAGATCCCCGAGGCGGAGCTGAACGTGCTCGGGGACGTCTCGGGCCTGGACGTGCTCGAGCTGGGCTGCGGCGCGGCCGAGTGGTCGCGCGCGCTCCTCGCCGCCGGCGCGCGGCCCGTCGGCCTCGACAACTCGGCGAAGCGGCTCGAGTGGGCGCGGCGTGCGAACGAGGAGGCCGGCGTCGGCTTCCCGTTGCTGCACGCGAGCGCGGAGGACGTTCCGCTCGCGGACGGCTCCTTCGACCTCGTGATGTGCGACTGGGGCGCGATGACCTTCGCCGACCCGTACCTGACGGTGCCGGAGGTGGCGCGGCTGCTGCGGCCGGGCGGCTTCGCCGCGTGGACGGGCGGCACGCCGTGGGCGTGGGTGACGTACGACGAGGGGCGGGATGCGCACGGCACCGAGCTGCTCTCGGACTACTTCGGCCTGCACCGCTGGGACGACGCCGAGGGCTCGGTGGACTTCATGCTCCCGTACGGCGAGTGGATCCGGCTCTTCCGCCGCAGCGGCCTCGCGGTCGAGGACCTGATCGAGGTGCGGCCGCCGGAGGGGGCGCGGTCGACCTACCGCACCGCCGAGGACGCCGCGTGGGCGCGGCGCTGGCCGCTCGAGCAGATCTGGAAGGTGCGCAAGGAGGCTCGGTGAGCGCCGTCAGTGAGCACTAGTCCCGCGGCGCCGCTCCTGCTCGCCTCCACGAGCCCGCAGCGCCGGGCGATCCTCGAGCAGCTCGGCATTCCCTTCGACGTGGCGGTGCCCCACTACGAGGAGCACGACCCGCCGGACGCCGACCCGGTCGAGCTCGTCCGCGAGCACGCGCGCGGGAAGGCCCGGTCGGTCGCTGCCGGCGCCGGCGACCGGCCCGTGCTCGGCGTCGACACCGCGGTCGCGCTCGACGGCCGTCTCTTCGGCAAGCCGGGGGACGCGGCCGAGGCCGAGCGGATGCTCGAGGCGCTCGGCGGCACGACGCACGCCGTCGTCTCGGGCCTCTGCCTCGTCACACCGGGGTGGGAGCTCGTCGAGCACGACACGACGCTCGTCACGTTCCGCCCGCTGACACCGCGCGACCTCGCCGCGAACCTGGCCCAGCGCGAGTGGGAGGGCCGCGCCGGCGGCTATGCGATCCAGGGCCGCGGCGCCGCGCTCGTGGAGCGCATCGAGGGGGACTACCTGAACGTCGTCGGGCTGCCGGCGGCGCTGCTCGTCCGCGTGCTCGCGGAGCGCTTCGCCGGCACGTACGGCTTCGGCTGAGATGCACGAAGCCGGCGGCTCACGCCGCCGGCCTCGCGCAGACCGTCTTCGGCCGGGCTACTTGACCGTCGTCCTGTTGTAGTTGCTCCCGTTGCCGTCGGGGTCGTAGTTGTTCTCCGTGTGCCCGGCCAGGTCGACCGAGTACCAGCTCACGGTCGTGCCCGGCGTGAGCGTCAGCGTCTCCGGCGGCTCCCGGTCTCCGGTCGCCGCGTACTTCGCCGACGCCGGCCCGGGCCTGCCGCCGTCGAGCGTGTAGAAGATCGTCGCCGGCTCCGACGTCGTGAAGCGGGCCCGGATGCTGCCGTCGGCGGCCTTCTCCGTGACGAGCCGCGAGTCGGGCGGCTGCTTGTCCTTCGTGTAGGCATAGGCGACGTCGAGCAGCCCGATCATCCCGTTCGCGAACTCCATCGTCTGCTGCCAGGCCTCGCTGCCCTCACCGCCCGCGAACGACGGCTGGAAGCCGGCGGTGCCGGTCTCGAAGTTCCAGGCGAAGAGGCCGTGCTTGTACCACATCATGTCGCCGGAGTTGCCCGCGGCGGAGTAGAGGACGTCCGCCACCGGCCCCGTCCGGGCCGGCGTGACGGCGGTGTTCCGCTGCCGCTTGATCTCCGTGAGGATGTGGGACGAGGCGGCCCAGAAGTAGCTCTCGGTGCCCAGGTCGGGCCGCGGGGCGAGGATCCGGCCCGGGACGCTGTAGGCGCCCGGCGACCACATGAAGTAGTTGCCGGAGCTGTGGGTGTTCATCGAGTACTTCAGGTTCCCGAAGGTCGCGGCCACCCAGTCGACGTTCCTCGCCTCCGGGTCGGAGAGCTCGAACGGGCCCGCGAACGTGTCGCTCGTGCAGCTCGTCGACGCGCCGCTGTAGCCGTCGAACAGCGAGTACTCGTCGTAGTTGCGGTTGATGTCGAGGCCCCACGAGCCGCGGCTCGCCGGCATCCCGTTCGTCGCCGTGACGAGGCAGTGCCGCGTCATGTTGCGGCGCTGTGCGCCCCGGTCGTAGAACGAGTACGTCCCCCCGTCCGGGTTGACCGAGGGCAGGATGAAGATGTCGAGCTCGTTGACGAGCTGCTTGGTGCGGCCGTCACGGCCGTAGTTGCGCAGCAGCCGTTCCGCCGTCTCGATCGTGACCTGCGGCGGCACCCACTCGCGGGCGTGCTCCTGGGCGTAGATGAAGACGCCGGTCTTCGAGCCGTCGCGGTGCTTGCCGATCCGCAGCAGCTTCACCGTGTGTGGCCCCCGCTCGACGGAGGCGGGCGCGGCGAGGAAGTCGGAGAGGTTGACGAGGGCACGCGGGCGGACGATGCCGGCGCCTGCATTGCCGCCGTACGTCCGCGCCGTCAGCAGCGCGCCGGCCCCGGGATGGGCGTTGATCGCGGCGACGACCTGCGCCGCGGTGCTCGTCGTCGCTCCGGCCGAGTCGGTGGCGAGGCTGACGGTGACGCGGCTGGCGGTCGTCGCAACCGAGAGCGGCGAGTCGGCCACGCCGGGATCGACGAACTCGGCCCGGACGTCGTTGCCGCCCTCGTGGCCCCAGGCGTGCGTCTCCAGGTACACGGCGGCGGCTGTTCCTCCCTGGCTCCCCGCGGGCGTGCTGCCGATGTCGGAGAGCCCCGCCATCGAGGCCATCGCCTTGCGCTGGTAGCCGTTCGTCCTGAAGGGCAGCTCGACGATCTCCGTGAGGTCGGGGTAGCTCTCGTGCAGCAGCTCGATGCGGTCGTAGAGCTCCTGCGGCGTCAGGTAGGCGTGGACGAAGCTCTTCTCGTACGGGTCCTGGCGATTGCCCTTGTCGTCGATCGGCAGCCAGTCCTGCACGGTGGCGGTGGCCTCGCCGCCGGCGGAGCTGGTGAAGCGGACGACCGACGGGCGCGTCGCGACCGAGAACTCGCGGTAGTTGTACATGTACACGCCCGCGTCGGTGAACCGGCTGAGCGTGGTGGAGCCGCCCGAGCCGACGGCCGTGCCGGGCCCGGAGTCCCACTCGACCGTGATGACGGGCGAGGTGGCGGACGAGGTGGTGCCCAGGCTCGACTTCACCTCGACGCTCAGCCGCTGTGCGGTCTCTCCGGTCGTGAAGTAGTCGACGCGAAGCACGGTCAGCACGTCGGTGTTCAGCGCGGCGAAGCTCTCGCGGAACGCCGTCGACGTGCGCCCGCCCGCCTTCAGGCGCGCGATCGTGGCCTCGCGCTCGGCGATGCGGGCGTCGGTCACGGCCTCGCTCCAGAGCGTCCGGCCGAGCCTGTAGCCGTCGGCCTCGAGCCCGGCGATCCCCGCCGGATCGGTGACGACCTGCGCGACGATCTCACCGTCCCGGAAGTCGACCTCGTGGGCGAGGTCGGCGCCAGAGTCGACGAGCCGGTCGAGCGCCGCCCGGTCGTCCAGGACGACCTCGATCACCACGCTGCCGTCGGCGCTTCCGTCGCTCGCGGCCGGCGCGCCGGCGAGGATGCCGACCCCGACGAGCAGCGCCAGCACCAGAGCGTGGAGCGGTGGCCGAGAGCGTCTTGCGGACGGTCGGTGCTTCATGACGATCCTTTCGTTCGAGAACCTGGCGGCTGAGCCCGTGAGGGCGGGGGCCCGAAGGCCGATCCTCCGCCGGGCCGCGAGGCGATCTCAAGGGGGCGTTGAGAGACCTCAACGTCTGCTCACGGCTACACTCGGCGCGGGATGGCGTTCTTTCGCTCGATGAGCGGCTTCGGAGGCCGCGACATGGCCGTGGACCTCGGGACCGCGAACACGCTCGTCTACGTGCGCGGGCGCGGGATCGTCCTCTCCGAGCCGTCGGTGGTCGCGATCGACCAGCGCTCGGGCGAGGTGCACGCGGTCGGCGTCGAGGCGAAGCGGATGCTCGGGCGCACGCCCGGCACCATCTCCGCGATCCGGCCGCTGAAGGACGGCGTCATCGCCGACTTCGACGTCACCGAGCAGATGCTGCGGCACTTCATCCAGAAGGTGCACCAGCACCGCTTCGCTCACCCGCGCGTCGTCGTCTGCGTCCCCTCCGGCGTCACCGGGGTGGAGAAGCGCGCCGTCGAGGAGGCGACGCTCTCGGCGGGCGCGCGCCAGGCCTACCTGATCGAGGAGCCGATGGCCGCCGCGATCGGCGCCGGCCTGCCCGTCGCCGAGCCGACCGGGAACATGATCGTCGACATCGGCGGCGGCACGACCGAGGTGGCGGTCATCTCGCTGGGCGGCATCGTCGTCAGCCAGAGCCTCCGCGTCGGCGGCGACGAGATGGACGACGCGATCGTCAACCACATCAAGAAGGAGTACAAGCTCCTCGTCGGCCAGCAGACGGCGGAGGAGATCAAGCTCGAGGTCGGCTCC
>DASUOK010000153.1:0-28697 GCA_036276675.1 Gaiellaceae bacterium
GTGCTCAACTTCTGGGCCTCCTGGTGCGGCCCCTGCCGCGAGGAGATGCCGCTGCTTCAGGAGGGCTGGGAGCGCTGGCAGGACCGCGACGTCGTCTTCGTCGGCGTCGACGTGAAGGACTTCCGCGGCGACGCGCGCGACTTCCTCGAGGAGTACGGCGTCACCTACCCGAACGTGTACGACGGCAAGGGCTCGACGGTCGGGCGCTACGGCGTCACCGGCTTCCCCGAGACGTACTTCATCGACCGAGACGGCGACATCGTCTTCCGCATCGCCGGCCCGGTGCTCGAGGAGCACGAGCTCGACGAGGGCATCGAGCGCGCTCTCGCCCGCGTATGAGGCTGCTCCTCGCCGCGTGCCTGCTCGGGCTCGCGTGCGCCGGGACGGCGGCGGCGAGCGAGGAGCACCCGACCGCCGCCGAGCTCGAGTCCGAGCTCGTCTGCCCCGTCTGCGACTCCACCCTCGACACCTCCAACGCCGAGATCGCGCGCCGGATGAAGGTGCGCATCCGGGAGCGGATCGCGGCCGGAGCGACCAAGAGCGAGATCAAGGCGGAGTTCGTCGAGCAGTTCGGCGAGCGCGTGCTCGCCGAGCCGCCGAAGCGCGGCTTCGACCTGCTCGCCTGGGTGCTGCCGCTCGTCGGCGGCGCCCTCGCGCTCGTCGCGGTCGCGACCGTCGCCCGCGGCTGGCGCCGGGCGGGCGCCGCGGCCGAGGCCCAGCCGACCGACGTGCCGCTGGACCCGGGGCTCGAGCGGCGGCTCGACGACGAGCTCGACCGCTACGAATGAGCGGCACGGGGCTCGCCGTCGCCTTCGCCGCGGGCTTCGTCTCGTTCCTCGCCCCGTGCGTCCTGCCGCTCGTGCCGGGCTACCTCTCGGCCGTCTCCTCGATCGAGGCCGACCAGCTCGGCCGCCCCGGCGCTGCGCGGCGCGTCGTCCTGTCGAGCCTGCCGTTCGTCGCGGGCCTCGTGGCGGTCTTCGTGCTCCTCGGCGCGGGCGCGGCCGCGATCGGGCTCTCGTTCACGCGGAACCAGTTCCTGCTCCAGGAGATCGCCGGCTTCGTCCTGATCGTCTTCGGCCTCGTCTTCATGGGGCTCCTGCCGTGGCCGCAGCGGCTCGTCGGCGCCGGGCTCGTGCAGGGCGCGCACCGGCGTGGCTCGGGTTTCCTGCTCGGCGGGGCGTTCGCCGTCTGCGCGGCGCCGTGCATCGGGCCGGTGCTCGGCTCCATCCTCGTCCTCGCCGGCGACTCCGGCACGGTGCTCGAGGGCTCGGCGCTGCTCGCGGTCTACGCGCTCGGGCTCGCCGTGCCGTTCCTCGTCGCGGCGGCGCTGTTCGTGCCGGCGATGGGCGTCTTCCGCTGGATCCGCGACCACTACACCGCGATCCAGGTCGGCAGCGGCGCCGTGCTCGTCGCGCTCGGTCTGCTGCTCTTCTTCGACCGCTTCTGGTGGCTGCAGGTCTACCCGAACCGCGCGTTCCGCTCTCTCGGCCTGGAGTGATCAGAGGCCGCGGGGCGGCGGCAGCTCGAGGACCCCGTCGGCCGCCAGGCCGGCCGCGGCGACGACGGACCCGAGCACCGCGGTCACGTCGACACCGCGGTGCGCCGGTCCGTAGGCGGCGAGCCGCCGCGCCGCCTTCGCGAGCTGGCGCTCGCAGCCGGGCCGGTTCCCGCGGCCCGCCTGGTACCAGGCGACGGCGACGTGGACGAGGCCTTGGAGGAAGTCCCGCTCGGCGGGCGGCGCCGCCCGCCACTCGTCCTCGAGCTCCTCGTGCGCGGCGAAGTACTCGCCGGCACGGATCAGCTCCAGACCGCGCTCGAGGCTCACTTGGACGCATCCCCGGCCGGTGCTACATTCGCGGCGTGGCCACGATCCTGCTGGCGGGGGTCGACCTCTTCTTCCGCGCGAAGCTGGAGGGGCTCCTCCCGGATCACCACGTCGTCACGACCGACAGCATCGACCCGCCGGACCTGGTCATCGTCGACATCGCCCGCGTCGACCCGGACGAGGTCGTCGACGCGTGGCCGGACATCCCGATCGTCGGCTTCACGAATCACACCGACAAGTCGGGCCTGCAGCGCGCCCACACCGCTGGTTTCGACCAGGTGATCGTGAAGTCCGCGCTCGTCGAGCGCGCGCCCGATCTGGTCGCCGAGTTGACCGCGCCGCCCGCCTGACCCCCTCGCTACACTCGCCCCGCGTGACGTACATCATCGCCGAGCCCTGCATCGACATCAAAGATCGCTCCTGCGTGGACGTCTGCCCGGTCGACTGCATCCACGAGTTCGACCGCATCCTCGTGATCGACCCCGAGGAGTGCATCGACTGCGGCGCCTGCGAGCCGGAGTGCCCCGTGGAGGCGATCTTCCCCGAGGACGCGCTGCCGGACAAGTGGGAGGCCTTCGTGAAGGTCAACTACGCCTACAGCGAGGGCGCGGACGTGATCAACTCGCTCGTCGACGAGTACGCGACCGAGCACGACGTCCAGAACCAGCCGCTCGCATAATCCGGGCTCGATCGGGCATCACCCCTCACCACGACCGAGGGAGGAACGATGCCGAAGGCCTGGAGCGCCAAGCGCGAGCGACAGTACGAGCACATCAAGGACGGACTCGAAGAGCGCGGCACGTCGGAGGACAAGGCCGAGGAGATCGCCGCGCGCACGGTCAACAAGGAGCGGGCACGCGCCGGCGAGGCGAAGGAGTCGTCGCGGCTCTCGCGCGAGGACATCTCGTCGGGGCGGCGCGGCGGCCTGCGCTCCGGCACGCGCCGGCCGAAGGGCCGCACGCGCGCCCAGCTCTACGAGGAGGCGAAGGACAAGGGGATCGAAGGCCGCTCGAAGATGAACAAGGCGCAGCTGCAGCGGGCGGTCGACAGGCGGAAGTGAGAGCACCCGGCGTCGGTATCCTCGCGGCGTGAGGCCGCGCACGCTCGACCACGTCGCCCTCTGGGTGGCCGACCGCGACTCGATCGCGTCGATCGCGACCGAGCGGCTCGGCATGCACGTGATCGAGCGCACCGACCGCTTCACGCTGATCGGCGCCGACGCGCGCCGCGGCAAGCTGACACTCTTCGACGCCGACGGGCCGCGCGAGCAGGGCGCGCTGAAGCGGATCGGGCTGCGCGTCTCGTCGCTCGACGATCACGAGTCGCCCGTCGAGCTGGGCGAGGGCATCGAGGTGGTGCTGGTCGAAGCCGAGACGGAGGTCGACTTCGACCTCGATCATGTCGAGCTCTACAGTGCCGATCCTGTCGCGACGGCCGCTGCCTGGGAGGCGTACGGGCTGGCTCGCGCCGGCGAGACGCGACTCGAGGTCGGCGGCGCCTTCGTCGAGCTCCATCCCGGTGATCCCGGCGCTCCCGAGCGACCGCTCCTCAATCACCTCGCGGTGCTCGTCGACTCGGTGCAGGAGCACGTCGCAGGGGCCGAGGAGCGCGGGATCGAGGTCGCCGAGGTGGTCGACGCCGCCAACACGCTCGCGCTCTTCGTCTGGGGACCGGACCGCGTGAAGCTCGAGTACGTCGAGCACAAGCCCTCCTTCTCGCTCTCCTGACCACGCTCTCGATCGCGGGCGCCGGGATGGCGGGGCTCGTGGCGGCGGCTCGCGCGCGCGAGCTCGGCGCCGTGACGGTCGTCTACGAGAAGGGCGACCGCGCCGGCGGCTCGATGCTGCTGTCGAGCGGCGTCGTCTGGCGGCACCGCTCGCTGGCGGAGTTCCACGCCGACTGTCCGCGCGGCGAGCCTGCGCTCCAGCGGGTGCTCGTCGACGAGCTCGACCCCGCGCTCGACTGGCTCGAGGAGCTCGGTGCGCCGGTGACGGAGCGGACGACGGGGAACGAGCGCACCGTCGGGCGGCGCTTCGACCCGCGCGGCCTCACCGACGCCCTCGTGCGGGTCGCCGGCGACGTGCGCCTGGCGACGCCGTTCCGCGACGCGCAGCTCCTCGCCACGGGGGGCTTCGGGGCGCGGCTCGCGCGCGACCGCGGCCTGCTACTGCGGGCGACTCCCTGGAGCGAGGGCGACGGCCTCGCCTATGCGCTCGCCCGCGGCGCCGACCTCAGCGCGGGGATGGACGAGTTCTACGGGCGCAACCTGCCGGCGCAGGTCGGCGAAGATCTGTTCGTCCGCGCGTCGCAGCTGTACGGCACGCACGCGCTCGTGCTCGACATCGAGGGTCGCGAGTTCTTCCCGGGCGAGCCGTCGTGGTCGGAGACGGATCTCGTGCAGGCGACAGCGCGGCAGCGGGGTGCGGCGGCGTGGTACGTCGTCGACCAGCGGGCGCTGCGCCGGCCGGTGCGGGAGCGCACCGTGGCCGACCTCCTGGACGAGGCCCGCGCCGTCGGCGGCGACATTCGCCCGGCGGAGGAGCTGCCGTTCCCGCTGCCCGCCTCGCCGAAGCTCCGCGAGCCGCCGTTTCTCGCGGTGCAGGTTCGCGCCGCCGTGACGCACACGATCGGCGGCCTGCGCATCGACGAGCGCGCACGGGTGCTCGACCCCGCCGGGGAGCCCGTCGCGGGTCTCCACGCCGCCGGTGCCGACGCGGGCGGCATCTTCACGGGTGGCTACGGCAGCGGGCTCGCCGCCGCGCTCGTCTTCGGCCGCCGGGCGGCCGAGAGCGCGCTGCGTGGCTAGATCACGCGAGCTGCGTGAAGGCGCAGCGGCGGCGGTCGCCCGGGAGCGGCGAGGGGCCGATCTTGCTGATCCGGAGGACACGGTCGCCGTCCTCGACGGTGGCGCCGACGGGGGGCGGGTCGCCCTGTCGCTCCTGCAGCGTCCAACCGGTCGGCGCCCAGACGAAGAGCAGGTACCCGCCGCTCGAGCCGTTCTCCTCGTACATCGCGAGCGGAGTCTACCCCTCTGCGTCGGCCGCGTACGGCGGCAGGAGCACGTGCATCTCGGTGCCGCCGTCGGAGCCCTGCTCCACCGTGAAGCGCCCGTTCAGCGTCGTCACGCGCTCGGCGATCGTGTCCAGCGCGCCCTGCCGGCGCTCGCCCATGCCGTTGTCCCTCACCACCATCTCGAGCCCGCCGTCGGCCGTGTCGCGGACCTCGATCGAGATGCGTGTCGGCGGCCCCCGGTGCACCGCCTGGTTCAGCGACTCGCGGATGACCTGGTAGAGGCCGACCTGCTCCCGTTCCCGCAGCCGGTCGGCCAGGTCGGCGTCCACGTCGACCTGGATCTCGTGCTCGGTGCCGAGCTGGCTCGCCAGCTCCCTGACGGCCGGCGCGAAGCCCTGGTCGCGCAGCACGACGGGCTCGATGTTGAAGGAGAGGTCGCGCAGCGCCCGGATCGTCTCGCGGTGGCTCACAGCCGCCCGCTCCACGATGCCGCGCGCGGTGTCGAGCCGATCCGCGTCGAGCGCCTGCACGGCGGCGTCCAGCATGAGCGCGATCCCGGAGAGGTTCTGCACCGCACCGTCGTGGAGGAAGAGGGCGAGCCGCCGCCGCTCGTCCTGCTCGGCGGTGATGATCCGGTCGGAGAGCTTGGCGCGCTCGTGCTCGCGGATCCGCGCGTCGGCGAGCAGGCGCGCGTTCTCCAGCTCGACCCCCTGGTGGCGCCGGCGCTCGCTGACGATCAGGTAGAGGCCCAGCGCGACGGCGATGCAGATCCCGACGAGCTGGATGATCGCGAGCACTAGTCGATGATCGCGTCGCGCAGGGCGATCGCGACCGCGTGCGTGCGCGTGTCCGCCTCGAGCTTCGCGAGGATGTGGCGCACGTGGCTCTTCACGGTCTCCTGGCTGATGAAGAGCCGTTGCGCGACGTCGGCGTTCGACATGCCGTCGGCGAGCAGCTGGAGGATCTCGCGCTCGCGCGCCGTGAGCATGTCGTTCTGGTCCTTGCCGGTCAAGAACGACGGCATCAGCGCCGGATCGACGAAACTCTCGCCGCCGGCCACCTTCTCGATCGCCCGCAGCAGCGTCGCGTGCGGCGCCTCCTTGAGGATGTAGCCCTTCGCGCCGGACTCGAGCCCACGCCCGAGCAGGGAGCGCTCGCTGTAGGCGGTGAAGATG
Organism: Gaiellaceae bacterium; assembly: GCA_036276675.1. GTDB lineage: Bacteria > Actinomycetota > Thermoleophilia > Gaiellales > Gaiellaceae > Gaiellasilicea. The sequence continues at coordinate 6,013 of DASUOK010000153.1, forward strand.
AGGACGGCCGTGTCGGGCACGGCCTCGCGGATCTGCTTCGTCGCCTCGAGGCCGTCCATCCCCGGCATCCGCACGTCCATGATCACGACGTTGGGCCGGCGACGCTGGACGAGGGCGACGGCCGCCGCGCCGTCCGCGGCCTCGCCGATCACGCGGATGTGCGGCGCGCGCGAGAGCGACAGGCGCAGGCCTTCGCGCACGACCTCGTGGTCGTCGACGATCAGGCACGTGATCTCCTCCGGCATCGCCGCGAAGTGTATTCCGCGCCTCGGCGCGTGCTCCTACACGGCCAGCCGGAGCTGCGCGGGCTCCTGCGGCTGCGCGCGCTGCGCCGGCGGCTGCCGGCGGTCGCGGATCCCGTGCTCGCGCGCCAGCTCACGCACCTGCTCGCGCACGGGCTGCGTCTCGGCGTGGGGGAGGTACGCGCGTCCCTCGTAGAGCTCCTCGTACCGCGGCAGCTGCTCTGGCCAGTCTCGCGCGAGCGCCTCGAGGAAGTGCTCGCGCGTCCCCGGCTTCAGGTAGAGCAGGTTCGCCCAGACGCCGGTCGCCCCCGCCTCCCGCGCCGCCCGCACGACGTCCGCGAGCAGCTCCGGCCGGTCGGAGAGGCCGGGGAGGATCGGCGCCATCCCGACGCCCGCCTTCACCCCCGCTCCGACGAGCTCCTTCAGAGCCCGCAGGCGCTGCCGCGGCGGCGCGGTCCCGGGCTCGGTGCGGCGCCAGATCTCCTCGTCCAGCGTCGGCACCGAGAACGTCACCGACACGTCGGCGCGCGCGGTGCCCTCGACGAGCAGGTCGAGGTCGCGGACGATCATCGGGCCGCGCGTGATCAGCGCGAACGGGTTCCAGGCCCCGACGAGCACCTCGAGGCACGCCCGTGTCAGCCGGTAGCGCCCCTCGGCGGGCTGGTAGGGGTCGGTGGCGGCGCCGATGGCGATCCCGTCGCGCTGCCACGACGGCCGCGCCAGCTCGCGCGCCAGCACCTCGGCGACGTTCACCTTCACGCGGATGGAGCGACCGTAGCGCTCGTCGGCGGGCCGGTCGGCGCGCTGCTCGAAGGCCCGGACGTAACAGAACGTGCAGCGGTGGACGCAGCCCATGTACGGGTTCAGCGACCACTCGAACGGCATCCCCTTGACGCGGTTCAGCGCGCTGCGGCAGGGCTCCTCACGGTACTCGACCCGCATCGGGCGAGTATAGAACACACGTTCGCCACGGCGTCGCTGTGCTTGGATGCGCCGGTGGAGCTGCCGGGTGGAGCGCGCCGCATCACCTGTCCCCTGCCGACGAGGCCGGGGCACGTCCACGCCTACCTGCTGCCCGGCGCCGACGGCTGGACGCTCGTCGACACCGGCATCGGCCTGCCCGACGCGCAGGAGCGCTGGGCGGAGGAGCTGGCGCGGATCGAGGGGCCGGTCGCGCGCATCCTGATCACGCACTTCCACCCGGATCACGTGGGCGCGGCCGCGGACGTGGCCGAGGTGACGGGTGCTCCCGTGCACGAGGGGACGCTCGACTACGCGCAGTGCGAGCTCGTCTGGGGGAATCCCGAGTGGCCGCAGCGCATCGCCGACTGGTTCCTCTCCCACGGCGTCCCGCGCCCGAGCGCCGAGGAGCTGATCGAGTCCGGCTCCGTCTACGCGCCGTTCATCCGCTTCCAGCGCGACCCCGTGCTCGTCGAGGGGGGCGACCGGCTCGACGGGTGGGAGCTCGTCGCCGCGCCGGGGCACGCCGACGGCCAGCTCTGCCTGCTCAAGGAGCGCGTGCTCGTCTCGGCCGACCACCTGCTCGGCCGCATCTCGCCCACCGTCGGCCTCTGGCCGGAGAGCCGCCCCGACCCGCTCGGCGACTACCTCGACTCGCTCGCCCGGACGATCGAGCTGGCGCCGCGGCTCGCGCTGCCGGGTCACGGCGAGCCGATCGAGGATCCGGTCGGCCGCGCGCACGAGCTGATCGAGCACCACCGGGAGCGCCTCGACGCGACCGAGGCCGTGCTCACCGACGCGCCGCGCAGCGGCTACGAGGTGTCCTTCGACCTCTTCGGCGCCGACCTGAAGCCCGCGGCGCGCCGTTTCGCCGTCGCCGAGACGCTCTCGCACCTCGAGCGGCTGGTGCTCGAGGAGCGCGCCCTGCGCGTGGCGGAGGACGGCGCCGTGGCGTGGCGCCGCCGAGACGTCTCTCGGGCATAATCCGTCCAGCTTGGACGACCCCTCCAGTACGCGCGCCCGGCCCGCCGGGTGGACCCGCAGGGGCCGATGATCCTCCAGATCGCCGTTGCCCTCCTCCTCGTCGTCGCGAACGGCTTCTTCGTGGCGACGGAGTTCGCGATCGCGCGGATGCGCCCGACGCAGCTCGCGGCGTTCGAGGCCGCCCGACGGCCCGGCGCCGGGTCGTTGCGTCACGCCGTCGACCATCTCGATGCCTATCTCGCAGCGTGCCAGCTCGGGATCACGATCTCCTCGATCGGCCTCGGCTTCATCGGCAAGCCGGCCTTCGAGGAGCTGATCGACCCGGTGGCCGAGCTGCTTGGCGACGCGACGGGGATCGCTGCGTACGGGCTCTCGTTCTTCTTCGCCTTCGCGCTCGTCACGCTGTTGCACGTCGTCTTCGGCGAGCTCGCGCCGAAGAGTATGGCGATCTCGCGCAACACGCGCACCGCGCTCGCGGTCGCCTTCCCGATGCGCGTCTTCTACATCGCGATGAAGCCGCTGGTGGACGCGTTCAACTGGATGGGGAACATGGTGCTGCGCCCGTTCGGAATCCCGCCCGCGAGCGAAGCAGCGCATGCGCCGCACAGCGAGGCGGAGTTGCGGGAGCTGCTCCGCCACAGCGTCCAGGAGGGGCTTCTCAACCCCTCCGATCTGGAGTACGCCGAGAATGTCTTCGCGTTCGGCGACCGCCGCGCGCGTCAGATCATGGTGCCCCGACCCGAGATCGACTACCTGACGACCGCGAACACGCTGTGCGAGGCGGCGGAGTGCGCCACGCAAACCGGGCACACGCGGCTGCCGCTCTGCGAGCCCGAGTCGGGGCTGGACACGGCGCTCGGGGTCGTCAACGCCAAGGACTTGTTGCGCGCCGTGCTCGCCGGTGACGAGCCGCCGCTACGCGAGCTCGCCCATCCGCTCGAGCGCGTCTCCGAGTCGATGCGCATCGACGAGCTGCTCACGCAGCTGCGGGCTGAGCGCCGGCATGTCGCACTCGTCGTCGACGAGCACGGTACGACGGTCGGCCTCGTCAGCCTCGAGGACGTGCTCGAGGAGATCGTGGGGGAGATCGAGGACGAATTCGACCCGCGCGCGGAGGAGCTGATCCGCGAGCAGGACGGGACGCTCGTCGCCAAGGGCTCGGCGCCCCTCCATCTCGTGGCCGAGCGCCTCGAGCTCGAGCTGGACGACGCACACGAGTCCACGATCGGCGGCCACGTGCTGGAGCTGCTCGGCCGGCTGCCCGACCCCGGCGAGACCGTCATAGTCGCCGGCGAGCGCACCGCCGAGGTCGTCTCCGTCGGTGACGGCCGCATTCTCGAGCTGCGCTTTCCGGCGGCGCGCTGAGGCGACCGCTCGAGCGATGACTGCGGCAGCGCTGTCGATGCGGTAGCGCTGTCTATACTGCGCGCCAGCTTGGAAGACGAGCTCCCGCCTAGTACCTACGCCCCGGGACGCACCGGGGCATGAGCGACGCCCTCCGCCTCCTCGCGATCTTCCTGCTCGTGCTGGGGAACGCTGTGTTCGTCGCGGCCGAGTACGCGCTCGTGACGGCGCGGCGCACCCGCCTCGAGCCGGAGGCGGAGCTGGGCAGCGTGCCCGCCCGCGCCGCGCTCCGGCTCATGGACGAGCCCGTGCGCTTCATCAGCACGGTCCAGATCGGGATCACGGTCTTCGGGATCGCCCTCGGCGCCGTCGGGCAGCCGCTCCTGTCGGGCTACTTCAACCCGGTGATGTCGAACGCGATCGCGTACGCGCTCGCCTTCCTGATCCTGACCTACCTCAGCGTCGCGCTCGGCGAGCTCGTGCCGAAGGCGATCGCGCTGCAGAAGGCGGAGCCGATCGCGAAGGCGCTGGCGCTCCCCCTGGGCCTGCTGCAGCGGGTGACGACGCCGCTCGTGTACGTGCTCCAGCTCTCGGCCAACGCGGTCACGCGCCTCTTCGGGGTCCAGCCCGCGCCGGCCGGCGAGCTCGCGCACACCGAGGAGGACATCCGCCACATCGTCGCGGGCGCCGAGGACGCCGGCGTGATCGCGACGACGGAGGAGGAGATGCTCTACAAGGTCTTCGACTTCGCCGACAAGGAGGTCCACGAGGTGATGGTGCCGCGGCCACAGGTGGTGGCGCTCTCGGCCGACCTGCCCCCCGAGGAGGCGCTGTCGGCGCTGATGACCTCCCCGTACACGCGCTATCCCGTCTACCACGGCTCGGTCGACGAGATCGCCGGGATCCTGCACGTGCGCGACCTGTTCGGCGCGATGCACGACCGCGGCATCGCCCAGGTCGAGCTGGAGTCCCTGCTCCGGCCCGCCTACATCGTCCCCGAGACGAAGGACTTGGCGGCGTTGCTGGCGGAGTTCCGCAAGCAGAACCAGCACATGGCCGTCGTCGTCGACGAGTACGGGGCGATGCAGGGCATCGTCACGCTCGAGGACCTGCTGGAGGAGATCGTCGGCGAGATCGAGGACGAGTACGACCTCCCGGACGAGTCCGTCGAGCGGATCGACGACACCCACATCCGCGTCGACGGCACCTTCCCGATCGACGACTTCAACGAGCGCTTCGGCACGCGCATCGAGGTCGAGGACTACCACACGATGGCCGGCTACGTCTTCGGCCTGCTCGGCCGCGCGCCCGAGGTCGGCGACGAGGTGCCGTCGGACGGCGTCCTGATGCGCGTGGTCGAGGTCGAGGGCTCCCGCATCCAGCGGCTCGAGATCGAGTTCGGCGAGCCGCCCACCGACAACGACCCCAACGCGAACGGCTCGCTGTAGATGGTTCCTGAGGCGCCACTCGAGGACAGCGGCCACGGGCTCGTGCCGCAGGGCGAGGGCTGGTTCGTCGTCAACGCCCGCGAGGCGCGCTGGGAGGAGGGGACGTTCGGCGCGTTCACCCGCTTCGAGGGCGAGGCCCGCTTCTCGCGGCTCGGGATCAACCTCAGCGTGCTCCCGCCGGGAGCCGCCGCGTGCATGTACCACGGCGAGGACGAGCAGGAGGACTTCCTCGTGCTCGCCGGCGAGTGCCTGCTGCTGATCGAGGGCCAGGAGCGGCGACTGCGCGCGTGGGACTTCGTCCACTGCCCCGCCTGGACCGAGCACGTGTTCGTCGGCGCCGGCGAGGCCGACTGCCTGATCCTGGCCGTCGGCACGCGCACGGAGGGGGCCGGCGTCGTCTATCCGGCGAGTGCACTGGCGCAGCGCCACGGAGCGGGCGTCGAGCGAGAGGTCAGGACCGGCGCCGAGGCCTACGCCGGCGTGCCGCCCGACACGCCGACCCGCGCCCGCGCGGACTGGCTGCCCGACCGGTAGCGAGCGTGCTGTACCGGCCGGAGGCATTCCAGCCCCTCTCGCCGGAGCCGTGGGACGAGGCGCGCGTCCGTGCTGCGATCGGCGAGATCGTGGCCGACGCGGATGCGGCATTCGATCCCGACGCGCTGTGGCCGGCGCACGACTGGGACGGGTGGAGCACGCCGCTGCCGCTGAAGAACCTCTACGTGGGCGCGGCCGGCGTGCTCTGGGCGCTCCACGCGCTGCGGGAGCGCGGCTTCGCCGCCTCCCGGCTCGACCTGCGGGCCGCGGTCGTGCGCACGCTCGAGTTGCGGCGCGAGCGTCCGGATCTGATGCAGGGCGTCGAGCCGCCGCAACCGGCCGACGCGAGCCTGCTCGAGGGCGAGAGCGGGATCCTGGTTGTGCTGAGCTCGTGTTTCCGGGACACGGGCTCCTCCTCGGACGAGCTCCACGCGTTCGTGCGCGCGAACCGCGACAACCCCGCCGACGAGGTGATGTGGGGCGCGCCGGGGACGATGCTCGCGGCGAAGGCGCTCCACGACGCCACGGGCGAGGAGCGCTGGGCGGCGGCGTGGCGCGAGAGCGCGGCCGCCGTGCTCGGGAGGCGTGACGTCGACGGGCTGTGGACGCAGCGGCTCCACGGCGGCGTGTCGCGCGGCCTCGGCCCGATCCACGGCGCCGTCGGGAACGTGCGCGTCCTCCTCGACGGCGGCGAGCTGCTGCCGGCGGAGACGCGCGCGCTCCTGGCGAGTGAGACGGCGGAGCTCCTCGAGCGCACCGCCGTACGCGAGGAGGGGCTCGCGAGCTGGCCGGACTCGGTAGGCGACCCGCTCGAGGCGGCGGACGGGCAGGTCCGCCTGCAGTGGGACGTGGGCGCGCCCGGGATCGTCGCCACCGCTTTCGACCTCCTCGATGACGAGCTACTGCTCGCAGGCGCCGAGCTCACCTGGCGGGCGGGCGCGCACGGCGCCGACAAGGGGAGCGGGATTTGCCACGGCACTGCCGGCAACGGCTACGCGCTCCTGAAGGCCTTCGCCCGCTCGCAAGACGAGCTCTGGCTCGGCCGCGCGCGCCGCTTTGCGGTACACGCGCTGGGGCAGGCAGCCGCAGCGAGGCACGAGCGCGGTCGAGGCCGCTACTCGCTCTGGACGGGCGACCTTGGCGTGGCGGTCTTCGCCGCCGACTGCGCCGAGGCGCGAACGCGCTACCCGATCCTCGAGACGTGGAGCTAGACCGTCCGGCTCAGGCCGCCCAGAACGCGTCGAACGCGGCCGGGTCGGCCGGCAGCGCGAGCACCTCGGTGACGAGCCCGTCGCGGATCGTGAAGAGGAGCAGCTGCTCGATGTCGATCGTGCGGCCCTCGCGCTCGCCCCTCGCTCGGTAGAGACCGGCGCCGCGCTCCTCGCTCGCGAGCGCGTCGAGAAAGGTCGACCGGTACGTGCCGTTCGTCAGCTTCGGCAGCCGTGCGAGGAAGCGGAAGATCTCGCTGCGGCCGCGGTAGGTCCCCGACATGACGCCGCCGCCCGGCACGTGCCAGACGGCGTCGTCGGCGAAGCAGTCGCGCAGCGCGAGCCCCTCCTTGTTCGCGAACGCCTCCATGATCCGGCGCACGAGCGCGGCGTTCGCGGTCACCGTGTCGTTCAGCGTCCCTGCTCCCAGCGGTCGATGAGGCCCTCGACGTGCCGGCGCTGCTCGGTGCTGAAGTCCATGCGAGCGAGCAGCCGCCGCGCCTCCGACGGGTCGTCGTTCGCCACCGCCGCCTCGAGGCGCTCGCGCCACGGCGTCGGCTCGCGCAGCTGCCGGCGCAACCAGCGCAGGAGGCTCACGGAGGCTTGGTCGGCCACGCGAGGAGGCTATCCTGTCCCGCGTGAGGGAGATCCTCCCGGAGATCGAGGCCTGGCAGCAGCAGGGTGAGCGCGTGGTGGTCGCGACCGTGGTCGCGACCCGCCGTTCCGCGCCCCGGCCGGTCGGCTCCAGCCTCGCGATCTCGGAAAGCGGCAAGCTCTGTGGCTCCGTGTCGGGGGGCTGCGTCGAGAACGATGTCTACGAGGCGTCGCGCGACGTGCTCGCGACCGGTGAGCCGAAGCTGCTCTCGTACGGGATCACGGACGACGAGGCCTGGAGCGTCGGCCTGCCCTGCGGCGGCGAGATCGACGTCTTCGTCGAGCGGTTGTCGTGAACCTCGTCGAACGGCTGCTCCGGCTCGACGAGTCGGGCGAGCGCGCGGTCCTCTTCACCGTGCTCGAGGGCGACGGTGCCGGCGGCAAGCTGCTGGTGCTCGAATCCGGCGAGACGCAGGGCGACGGGCCCGCCGAGCTCGCCGAGCACGCGGACGAGCTGATCCGCGCCGGGCGCAACAAGCAGCTCGACCTGGACGGCCGCCGCGTCTTCTGCGAGGTCTACGGGCCGCCGCCGCGCCTGCTGATCTACGGCGCGGTCGACACGGCCGAGTCGCTCTGCCGCGCGGCCAAGCTGCTCGGCTGGACGACGATCGTCGCCGACGCGCGCGCGAAATTCGCCACGCGCGAGCGCATCCCCACCGCCGACCAGCTCGTGGTCGAGTGGCCGGAGGAGGCGTTCGCGCAGGTGCAGCCCGACCACTCGACCGCCGTCGTGATCCTCACCCACGACGACAAGTTCGACGTGCCCGCGCTGCAGGCGGCGCTGGCGACCGACGCCTTCTACGTCGGCGCTCTCGGCTCGCGCCGGAACCAGGAGCGGCGGCGCGAGCGGCTGCTCGAGGCGGGCGTCGACGAGGGCGCGCTGAGCCGGATCGCGGGGCCGTGCGGGCTCGACATCGGCGCCGACTCGAACGAGGAGACCGCGCTGTCGATCCTCGGGGAAGCGCTCGCGGCCCGGGCCGGCCGCGCCGGGGGCCCGCTGCGCGAGTCGAAGCAGCGGATCCACGTCGAAGTCTCCTAGGCGGGTGCGCAACACGATCGTCACCGGAGCGGCGCGCGGGCTCGGTGCGGCGATCGCCCGGCGGCTGCACGCCGACGGCGACCGCGTCTTCCTCGCGGACGTCGACCTCGCCGGCGTCGAGACGCTCGCGTCCGAGCTTGGCGAGGGCGCGACCGCCGTCGAGCACGACGTGCGCGAGCTCGCCTCCTGGGAGCGACTGGTCGAGCGCGTGGGCGGCGTCCACGTGCTCGTCAACAACGCGGCGCGCACCGAGTTCCGCTCGTTCTGGGAGATCGACGTCGCCGAATGGGACGACGTGCTCGCGACGAACCTGCGCGGCACCTACCTCGGCTGCCGCGTCGCCGGCGCCGGGATGCGCGAGCGCCGCGCCGGGCGGATCGTCAACCTCGCGTCCGTCGTCGGGCAGAAGGGCGGCTCCGTCACCGGCGTCCACTACGCCTCGTCGAAGGCGGGCATCGTCGCGTTGACGCGGCACGCAGCGGTCGAGCTCGCCGGCTCCGGCGTGACCGTGAACGCCGTCGCGCCCGCGGCGATCGACGGGCCGATGGCGGCCGCCGCGCCGCCGGAGAAGCTCGCGGCGATGCTGGAGACGATCCCCGTCGGCCGGCTCGGGCGGCCCGAGGAGGTCGCGGCGGCGGTCGCCTACCTCGCCTCCGACGCCGCGGGCTTCGTCACGGGAGCGACGCTGGACGTCAACGGCGGGATGCTGATGCGCTAGGACGAGTGGCCCGCCATCGCACGGCAGCTCTCGGCGCAGCGGCGGCACTCCTCGGCGCAGCGGTGCATCTGCTCGTCGTCGTCCGCCATCGCCTCGCACGACTCCGCGCAGCGCTCGCACGCCTCGGCGCAGACGCCGCACGTCGCGTGATGGAGCGGCGAGCCCCGCAGCATGAAGTCGCGAGAGGTGTCGCATGCCTGCGCGCAGTCGAGCAGCGCGCGGATGTGGTCGGGCGCGGCGTGCTCGCCGCCACGGCTGAGACAGTGCTGCACCGTCTCGAGGCAGACGTCGTGGCAGTCCGAGCAGCGCTCGATGCAGTCGTGCATCTCCTTCGAGATGTGCTCCGCCATCAGGTGGTGCGTCATGGTCTCCTCCTCGGTCTTTCGTGTCGCGTGCCCGGGCGCGGGCGGGTGAAACACGGCGTGGTAGCGTCGCGCCGATGAGGACGCGGGCTGCGCTGATGCGGGAGCCGGGGCGGCTCGAGGTCGTGGAGCTCGACGTGGAGGAGCCGCGCCCGGACGAGGTGGTGGTGCGGATGGACGCGGTCGGCGTGTGCGGCACCGACCTCCACTCCTACAAGGGCGAGTGGAACCGGCCGACGCCGATCGTCCTCGGTCACGAGGGTGTCGGCGTCGTCGCCGCGGTCGGGGGTGACGTGGCGGCGCTCGCCGCCGGGGACGCGGTCGTGCTCTCCTGGGCGCCCTCGTGCGGCGAGTGCGGCGCCTGCCGCCGCGGCCGCCCGGCAGCGTGCGGCCCGCTCTCGACGGCGATCGGCCGCGGCACGCTGCTCGGCGGACGCACCGGCCTCTCGCTCGACGGGGAGGTCGTCTATCGCGGCACCGCCACGGGCGCGCTCGCCGAGCACGTCGTCGTCGCCGGCGCGGCGGCGCTGCCACTCGCGGCGGGAGTGCCGTTGGAGCACGCCGCGCTGCTCGGCTGCGCGGCGCTGACGGGGGTCGGAGCGGTGCTGAACGCCGCGCGGCCCGAGCCCGGCTTCACCGCGCTCGTGCTCGGCGCCGGCGGCGTGGGCCAGTTCGTCGTCCAGGGCGCCCGGATCGCAGGGGCCGCCGCGGTGCTCGCGGTCGATCCGGTCGAGCTGCGGCGCGAGCAGGCGCTGCGCCTCGGCGCGACGCACGCCTGCGCGCCCGAGGACCTCCGCGAGGCCGTCCGGGAGCTCGACCCGGAGGGCGTCGACTACGCCTTCGACGCCGTCGGCGCCCCGGAGACGACGAAGCTGGCGCTGCGCTGGACGCGCGGCGGCGGCACCGCCGTCGTCGTCGGCCTGCCCGCGGCCGGTGCCCGTCTCGACCTCGACCCGCTCGACTTCACGAACCGCGAGAAGACGCTCACCGGGACGATCTACGGCTCCGAGGATCCGGCCGTCGCCCTCCCGCAGCTGCTGGGGCTCGTCGCGTCCGGCGAGCTCGAGCTCGCCAGCCTCGTCGGCCCCAGTTTCCCGCTCGACCGCGCCGACGACGCCTTCCGCGCCTCGCTCGGGGGCGAGCCGGGCCGCGTGCTGGTGCGGCCGTGACCTCCCTGTCGCTCTACGAGGACCTGCTCGGGCCGAACGAGCAGCTTCGCCTCCCGGCGGGTGGGCGCATCGTCTACGTCGCCTCGGGCGAGGTGGCCGGCCTGCACGCCGGGCAGGCGGCCTTCGGCGCCGACGACGCGCTCGTCACAGCGGGTGCGGACGGCGCCACCGTGCTGCGCTGGGAGCTGACCGAGTGGTCGGTGGAGGACGCCAAGCTGTCGGCGCACGTGGAGCTCGATCCGTGGGCGGACTACGTGATGCGCTGCGAGCGCGCGACGACGGAGGCGGCGGGCGGCGCCGGGATCGGCTGCGTCCTGCGCGGCGAGCTGCTCGTCGACGGTGACGTGATCACACCGTTCGGCGCGTGGGTCGAGCCGGCCGACCTGGAGGGCTCCGGAACGCTCGTCCGCGTCGTCCTCGTGCCGGCCGAGGAGCCCGGCACCGAGGCGCTCGCGCAGGGGCCGATCCACCTCTGACCCGCTCGGTATGGTGGCCGGATGAGAGCGCTCCTCGCACTCGCACTCGTGCTCGTCCCGGCGCTCGCCGCCTGCGGGGGCGACTCCGAGGAGGCGGCCGCCCCGGAGACGGTGACGGTGACGGTCACGCAGACGGAGACCGTCGAGCCGGAGCCGGAGCCCGAGGAGCCGGCCGCCGACTGCTCCACCGCGGGCCTGCGGCTGACGTTGCCGGAGCAGGACCTCCCCGGGGAGGTGGCGGACGTGCGCCGGCGGGTGTTCGACGCCGCGGTCGCCTGCGACTACGAGACGCTCGAGCAGATCGCGCTCGAGGAGGGCGAGGGGTTCACCTTCAGCTACGGCGCCGGCCCCGACGACTCCGCGGCGGCGCACTGGCGCGAGCTCGAGGAGTCCGGCGCGGAGGAGCCGATGAAGACCCTGGCGACCATCCTCACGCTTCCGCACACGCGGAACGAGTCCGGGTCGTATGCCTGGCCGTCCGCCTACTCCGAGTCGCCCACGGACGCGGACTGGCAGGCGCTCGCCGACGCCGGCGTCTACCCCCAGGAGCAGCTCGACCAGATGCGCGAGGGCGGTGTCGGCTACCTCGGCTACCGCACCGCGATCACCGCCGACGGCGACTGGCAGTTCTTCGTCGCCGGCGACTGACGAGCGGCCCCTGGCCACCTGCGCCTCCCGGCCGGCAGAGCCGGCCTCCGGCACAGGCTCGCGCCGCTCGCGGCGCTCCAGCCGGCGGCCCGTACCGCCGTACTGTTCCACCGGCCTGCACACCGCGAGCGACGCGCCAGGAGCCGCTCGCCGCGTGACGGAGTCAGAGGTAGGTCATCAGCTTGGCGCCGTGGCGGCACTCGCGATGCTTGACGCCGCAGCGGCGGCAGTCCCAGTGCTCCCACACGATCCACTTGAGGTGCTGGACCTCGAGCGCGACGAGCGCGACGCACCAGAGCAGGATCTCGAGATCGCCCATCTCCCCAGGTTCGCAGCTGCACCTCCACCGGCGCAATGGGCCGCCCGACGGGTTTCGACCTCCGGAGGACCTAGTCGAGCCGCGCGTAGGCCGGCAGCGTCAGGAACTCGACGAAGTCGTCACCGAGCGTGAGCTGCTCGAACAGCGCGCGCGCCTCGTCGTACTCGGGGCCGAGCTCGGCGGACTCGGCCGCGAGCGCGTGCTCGACGTCGTCGCGCTCGACCTGGCCGTGCCGGAGCCACTGCCACACCTGGGAGCGCGAGATCTCGGCCGTCGCGGCGTCCTCCATCAGGTTGAAGATCGCGACCGCGCCCGAGCCGGCGAGCCAGGCGCCGAGATAGCGGATGCCCACCGCGATGTTGTTCCGCAGCCCCGCCTCGGTGATCGCGCCCGGCGTCGCGGCCACGTCGAGGAGGGCGCCCGCCACCGGCGTCACGTCGTCCCGCTGCCGGTCGAGCTGGTTCGGCCGCTCGCCGAGGACGCGGTCGAAGACCTCGAGCGCCACCGGCACCAGGTCGGGATGGGCGACCCAGGTGCCGTCGAAACCCTGGGCCGCCTCTCGTTCCTTGTCTTCGCGCACCTTGGCCAAAGCCCTCTCGTTCACCTCGGGGTCGCGCCGCGAGGGGATGAACGCCGCCATGCCGCCGATCGCGTGCGCGCCGCGGTTGTGGCACGTCTTCACGAGCAGGTCGGTGTAGGCGCGCATGAACGGCACCGCCATCGTCACGTCCGCCCGGTCGGGCAGCACGAACTCGGGCCGGTGCCCCAGCTTCTTGATCACGCTGAAGATGTAGTCCCAGCGGCCGGCGTTGAGGCCGGCCGAGTGCTCGCGCAGCTCGTGGAGGATCTCCTCCATCTCGAACGCCGCGAGGATCGTCTCGATCAGCACCGTCGCCTTGATCGAGCCCTGCGGCACGCCGAGCTCCTCCTGCGCCCACACGAAGACGTCGTTCCAGAGCCGCGCCTCCAGGTGGCTCTCGAGCTTCGGCAGGTAGAAGAAGCGCCCGCCGCGGTCGTGGTTGCGGAAGAAGTAGAGGCCGAAGTCGAAGAGGCTCGCCGAGATCGGCAGGCCGTCGACCTCGAAGTGCCGCTCCTCGAGGTGCCAGCCGCGTGGGCGCACGAGCAGCGTGGCGATCTCGTCGTTCAGCGCGTACTGCTTCTCCCCCGTGTCGAGGGAGATGGTGCGCTCCAGCGCGTCGGTGAGGTTGACCTGGCCCTCGAGGCAGTTGCGCCACGTGGGCGAGTTCGAGTCCTCGAAGTCGGCCATGAACATCTTCGCGCCCGAGTTGAGGGCGTTGATCACCATCTTCCGGTCGACGGGGCCGGTGATCTCGACCCTGCGGTCCCCGAGCTCGGCCGGCACCGGCGCGACGCGCCACTCGCCCTCCCGCACCGCGCGCGTCTCCGGGAGGAAGTCCGGCAGCTCGCCCTCCCGCAGCCGCTCCGCGCGCGCGTGCCGCGCCGCGAGCAGCTCCCGCCGCCGCGGGCCGAAGCGGCGCTCGAGCTCCGTCAGGAACTCGACTGCCTCCGGCGTCACGACGGACGACTCCAGCTGCTCCACGCGGGGAATCTACTCGGCGAGCGCCTGCGCGAGCGCGGCGGTGCCGTCCGCGAGCACCGGCTCGCCGTGCGAGACGAGAACCAGCTCGACCGGGAGGTCGAGCAGGCCGGCGAGCGCGAGCTTGAGCTCGAGCCGGGTGATGCCGGTCAGCCACGACTCCGGGCAGACACGGAGGCCGCCGTCCGTGTCGCCGAGGAGGACGTCGCCCGCGACGAGCGCGTGCTGCTCCGGGAGCCAGAGGAGCGTCTCGCCCGCCCGCTGCGCGTCGATCCCGATCACGCCGCCGGGAAGCACGTCGGCCGGCGCGAACGGGTTCGTCACCGACTCGATCTGCCCGACGGCGCCCTCGTTCGCCCACACCTCCGCGCCGTAGCGCTCCGCCAGCTCGGCCGAGCTGCGCTCGTGCCAGTAGACCGTCAGCAGGATCGCGACCGGCTTGCCGTTCCCCTCGACGTCGGCGTCGAGGTGCTGGAGGAAGGTCTCGCGCGCCGCCGGCTCGCCGGGGACGAGCGGGTCGACGAGGATCACGGTCGACGGCGTCTCGAGGTAGACGCAGCCGACCTCCTGCTCCCAGTCCTCCTCGGGCGTCCAGTCCGGATGCAGCGCCGTCCAGCGCCAGAGGCCGGGTGCGAGCTCGAGCACGTCCACGGTGCGTAGCCTAGAGCGCGGCCGTCGCGCCGATCCGCGCTCGAGCGGCTGAGCTACTCCGTCGGCGTGAACGTCGTGCCGGTGACCTGGCCGTTCACGTCCACGAGCTCGCCGCGCGGCAGGTCGGCGAGCATGTCGCCCTCGACGGTGAGGGACGGCTCGCCGCACCCGGGCGGCTCCGACTCCTGCAGGCTGTCGCAGAGCTTCAGCGTGCCGCCGTCCTCGATCAGGTAGCCGCTGATCAGCTGCGGCGCGTCAAGCCCCACGAGCAGCGCTTCCTGCACGGAGAGGCCGACGCCGGCCGTGCTCGTGTCGGCGCCCCCGCCGGCGCCACCGGTGCCGGGCGCGTCGCTCCCGCAGGCGGCGACGCCGAGGGTGAACGCGAGCAGTGCGATCAGGGCCAGTGTTTTCACGGAGAGCGCATGTTAATCAGCAGGGTCCCGTTCCGAAAGGGGGACGGGGACGATCGCGTCGTCCTCGATCCGCCAGCCGGCGAGCTCTCCCGTCCGGAGCGACAGGATCAGGTACGGGCGGCCGCGCCAGAGGCCGATGTTCTCGACGTCGGTGCGCGACGGGCGGGGCGGGGACGAGAGGTGCGAGTGGAAGACGGCCAGCTCGTAGCCGTCGTCCTCCAGGAACCAGACGGCCGGGTCCGGCATCTCGAGCTCGAAGTAGTACGGCGACGGCGACGCGTTCACGCCGGGCTCGTAGCGCTCGGCCACGCCGTCGCGCAGCACGACGAGCCCGCAGGCTTCGTCCGGCGCCGTCGCGGTCGCGTGCTCGACGAGCGCGCGGCGCACCTCGGCGCCGACTACCACCAGACCGTGCGCTCCATCGACGTCTCGACGTCCGCGGCGTCCCAGAAGTCGGCCGAGAGGTACTTCCACCCTGCATCGGCCAGCACGCACACGACCACGCCGTCGTCCAGCTCGCGCGCGAGCCTCCGCGCCACGTGGACGACCGCGCCGGCGGAGACGCCGCCGAAGATGCCCTCGGCGTCGAGCAGCTCGCGCAGCGCCGCCACCGACTCCTCGTTCGACACGAGCAGCTTCCGGTCGAGCTTGGAGACGTCGAGGATCGGCGGCACGTAGCCGTCGGCGAGCGAGCGGAGCCCCATCACGTGCTCGCCGGGAAGCGGCTCGGCGGCGGCGACGACGACGTCCGGGAAGCTCTCGCGCAGACGCTCGCCCGTGCCCATCAGCGTGCCGCCCGTGCCGAGCCCCGCCACGAGCACGTCGACGCGCTGGAGCGCCTCGGCGATCTCGGCGCCCGTGCCGTCGTAGTGGGCACGCGGATTGGCGTCGTTTCCGTACTGGAACGGCATGAACCACGACGAGTCGCGCTCCGCGAGCTCGAGGGCGAGCCGGACGGCGCCGTTCGAGCCCTCCTCGCCCGGCGACTCGACGAGCTCGGCGCCGTAGAGCTGCAGCAGTCGCCGCCGCTCCTCGGTCGCGTTCGCCGGCAGCACGCAGGTGAGCGGGTACCCCTTGAGCTTCGCCACGAGCGCGAGCGAGATGCCGGTGTTGCCGCTCGTCGGCTCCAGGAGCCGCCGACCGGGCTCGAGCTCGCCGGCGGCCTCGGCCGCCTCGATCATCGCCTTGGCGACCCGGTCCTTGATCGAGCCGGTCGGGTTCTGCCCTTCGAGCTTGGCGTACACCCGCACCGGCCCGGGCGCGAAGCGGGAGAGCTCGACCAGCGGTGTGTTGCCGACGAGCGAGAGCAGCGAGTCGGCGGTGGTCAGCACCTCGTGCGCCCGGATTCCCGGCGCGGCGCTGACAAGCGGAGGAGGGAGGGACAGTGCTCTGCACGGCCCTCCCGACGGAGCGCAGTCCAGCGGCGCGAGCGAGCGGCGGAGCCGGGCTCTGCCCGGCGGGAGCCGATCGCGGCCGGGGCTCCGGGCGCGCCGCCGGCCATGGCGGGGAGGAGGATCAGCGGAAGGCCGTCGACGGTGGTGTCGAGGCCGTCGAGGGTGCGGATGTCCTCGCCGCCCAGGTAGACGTTCACGAACGACGCGAGCTCGCCTGCCTCGAAGAGCTGCGGCTCGAGCGCCGGGTAGCGGCGCGCGAGATCCTCGAGCACCTCCCGCACGTTGCCGCCGTACGCCTCCACCTGACGCTCGCCGCCGACCTCGGTGCGCAGCGTGGGCGGGATGCGGATCGCCGTCACGTGGCCACCCGGGGCCCGGCGCAGAACTGCACGTAGTCGACGTACTCCGTGATGGTGGGGGACTCGCCGCAGACGGGGCAGCTCGGGTCGCGCCTGATCGAGACCTCGTCGACCGTGGTCGCGAGCGCGTCGAACATGAGCAGCCGGCCCTGGAGGGTCTCGCCGATCCCGAGCAGGAGCTTCAACGCCTCGCTCGCCTGCAGCGAGCCGATGATCCCGGGCAGGACGCCGAGCACGCCGCCCTCCGCGCAGCTCGGTGCGAGCTCCGGCGGCGGTGGCGTCGGGAAGAGGCAGCGGTAGCACGGGCCTTGGTGGGGCGTGAACACCGTGACCTGGCCCTCGAACCGGTAGATGGAGCCGTGCACGAGGGGAATGTCGTGCCAGACGGCCGCGTCGTTGACCAGGTAGCGGGTGGGGAAGTTGTCGGCCCCGTCCACGATCACGTCCCAGCCGTCGGCGAGGATCCGTTCGACGTTCTCGGACGTGAGCCGCTCCTGGTAGGCCTTGACCTCGACGTCCGGGTTCAGGGCCTCGACCGTCCGCTTCGCGGAGGCCGCCTTCGGCTCGCCGAGCCGCTCCGTGGAGTGGACGATCTGGCGCTGGAGGTTCGAGTCGTCGACGACGTCCGCGTCGATGATCCCGAGCGTGCCGACGCCGGCGGCGGCGAGGTAGAGCGACGCGGGCGAGCCGAGGCCGCCGGCGCCGATCAGCAGCACGCGCGAGGAGAGCAGCTTCTGCTGTCCCGCCTCGCCGACCTCGGGGATGAGCAGGTGGCGCGAGTAGCGCGCTCGCTGGTCGGCCGACAGGCTCCGCGGCGTCTCGACCGGATAGCCGTTCCGCTTCCAGTCGGTGAAGCCGCCGGCGAGGTTGACGACGTTCTCGTAGCCGAGCTCCGCGAGCGACTTCGTCGCGAACGCCGAGCGGGAGCCGCCGGCGCAGTAGACGACGATCTCGCGCGACCGGTCGGGCACGAGGCCCTCGATGCGCTGCTCGAGCTCGCCGCGGGGTATGTGAACCGCGCCGGGAAGGACGCCCTCGTCCCACTCGTTCTGCTCGCGCACGTCGAGGAAGAGCGCGGAGTCGCGCTCGCGTGCCTCGGCCGAGCCGATCTCCTCGATCTCGTCGCGGACGCGCGCGAGCAGCTCACGGTAGGTCGCCATTACTTCAGGAAGGATAGCGACAGCGACCTCGCGGCGATGCGACATGCTCCCGTCCAGCCTCGCTCGGGAAGGAAGCCGCCGGGCGAGCGCGTGGCGATGCGTCCCGTCGGCGCCCTCGTCGAGGCGTAGGTGGCCCGCGGCTAGGCTGGCCGCGTGTCCCCCCGCGCGCGCACCGGGCTGATCGTCGCGGCCCTGGCGGCGCTGGCGGCGGTCGTCGTCGCAGGGGCCGCCGTTCTGTCCGCCGAGGAGCTGCCGCCGCCGCCGGAGCCGATGCAGGCGCCGGAGCCGCGCGAGGGACTTCCGCCCCTCGAGCTCGATCTCTCGCTGCGGCGCGACGCGGAGGCCGAGGCCCTCGCCCGCGCGCTCGAGGCTTACGACGCCGGCCGCGCGGGTGACGCGGCGGCGATCTTCCGCCGCCACGACTCGCTCGAGGCGAAGCTCGGGTCGGCGTTCGCCGCCTGGCCCGACTCGCTCGACCGCGTCGAGCAGCTCGGTGCGCTCTACCCGCGCAGCTCCCTCGTGCAGCTGCACGTGGGCCTGGCGCGCTTCTGGGCGGGCCGCGGCGGCGCGGTCGAGGCGTGGCGCGAGGCGCGCGACGCGGAGCCGGACACGCCCTACGCCGTCCGCGCCGGCGACTTGCTCGAGCCGGACTTCGCGCCGGGGCTGCCGGTCCTCGTCACCGACGCGGAGCTGCCGCCGGAGCTCGCGGAGCTGCCGCCGGTCGAGCAGCTGGACGCGCTCCGCGCACGCGCCGAGGGCGGGCCGCTCGAGGCCCGGCTGCTGTACGGCGTCGCGCTCCAGAACCTCGGCCGTCCCGTGTCGGCCCGCCGCGTGTACGCCGCCGCGGCCGAGGCCTTCCCGGACGAGCCGGAGGCCCTCGTCGCCGACGCCGTCGGCCGCTACACGAAGCGGCAGCCGTCGGCGGCGTTCTCGCGGCTCGGCCCGCTGTCGCAGCGATTTCCGCGTGCGGCGACGGTGCGCTTCCACCTCGGGCTGCTGCTCCTCTGGCAGCAGGACGTCGAGGAGGCGAAGCGGCAGCTGCGGCTCGCGCGCGACGCCGAGCCCGGCTCGTTCGTGGCACGGCGGGCGACGCTCTACCTGAACGAGCTGGCCGAGGCCGGGACCGGCTGACGCGAAGATGGGCCGGACGGCCCATGGCGGTTCCGGCGGGCGCGTGGCACGATCCCGCAGGTTCGTAAGCAGATTGTTTGCGGGTTCGCCAAACCGCATCTACTCTGAGCAAAGTCTTAGGGAGCGCTGGATCGGAGGGGGAGCCGGGTGAGCGCAGTCGCAGGGAGCAGCAAGGCCAGCAGCACCGGCGCCTCCGCAGGAGACGCGCCTCGCGTCGACCTGATGGAGTCCGACGAGGCGCGCCAGCTGCTCGAGACCGGGCGCGCCGCGGGCAAGCTCCGCGCCGAGGACATCGCGCTCGCCCTCGACGAGCTCGATCTCGACACGGCCCAGCTCGACGAGTTCTTCGTCGCGCTCGAGGAGCAGCACATCGAGGTCGTCGCGCGGGTCGAGGAGGAGGAAGAGGTGGAGGCCGAGGCGGTCGCCGCCGAGGTCTCGACGGACACGCTCCAGCTCTTCCTCAAGGACATCGGCCGTGTGCCGCTCCTGACGGCGGCGCAGGAGGTGGAGCTCGCGAAGCGGATCGAGCGCGGCGACCACTCCGCGAAGCAGTCGATGGTGGAGGCGAACCTCCGGCTCGTCGTCTCGATCGCGAAGCGCTACCGCAACCAGGGCCTGCCCTTCCTCGACCTGATCCAGGAGGGGACGATCGGCCTCGTGCGGGCGGCGGAGAAGTTCGACCACCGCAAGGGCTTCAAGTTCTCGACCTACGCGACGTGGTGGATCCGCCAGGCGGTCGCGCGGGCGCTCGCCGACAAGGCGCGGACGATCCGCATGCCCGTTCACGTGGTCGAGAAGCTGAACAAGATCGTGCGCACGGAGCGCACCCTGCGCGCGAAGCTGGGCCGCGAGCCGAGCTCCTTCGAGATCGGCGACGAGCTCGACCTGAGCCCGGAGGAGGTCGACCACATCCGCCGCAGCTCCCAGACGCCGATCTCGCTCGAGAAGCCGGTCGGCGACGAGGAGGAGTCCGAGTTCGGGCACTTCCTCACCGACGAGACGATGCCGTTGCCCGACGAGGTGGCGGAGGAGTCGATGCGCAAGGACGCGCTGAGGGCGATCCTCGGCACGCTCTCGCACCGCGAGCGTCGCGTGCTCGAGCTGCGCTACGGCCTCGACGGCGAGCAGCCCCGCACCCTCGACGAAGTCGGCCGCACGTTCAACGTCACGCGCGAGCGGATCCGCCAGATCGAGAACCAGAGCCTGAAGAAGCTCCGCGCGCTCGCCGGCGCCGCAGCTCTCAAAGACGTGGCCTGACGCCCCTGGCCGGCCTCGGCTGCCGCGGGGCGAAGCCCGGCTCCGCCGACGCGTCGCGCGCCTGACGGCACGCGGCTCTCCGGGTCTGGCCTCCCGGCCTATCCCCTTCGGCCGCGCACCGTCAGACACGCGCCAGGCTTGCGTGTGCGGCGACGACGGCGATAGCGTCCGCAAGATGGCGAAAGCCTTCTCCGTCGCCTCCTGGAACGTCGAGCACTTCCGCAGCCAGCGGCTCGACAGCCGCGTCGAGGACGTCCTCGCCTTCCTCGACGAGCAGCGGCCCGACGTCTTCGCGCTCTACGAGGTCGAGGGCGGCCGTGTGTACGAGACGCTGACGGCGCAGATGCCGAAGTACACGTTCCACATCACCGAAGGTCCGCAGGTGCAGGAGATCCTGCTCGGCGTCCGCCAGGGGCTGACCGCCTTCTTCACGCAGAAGACCGAGTTCAGGTCGGGTGTCTCGCTCCTGCGCCCGGGCGCGCTGCTCACGGTGCGGATCGGCGAGGAGAGCTATCCGATGCTGTTCCTGCACACGAAGAGCGGCACCGACCCGCGCGGCCTCGGCCTGCGGGACGACATGCTCACACGCGCGCTCGACTTCGCGAAGGTGCTCGACCGCGCCACGCCGGACGGGAAGCCCGCGAACTACATCTTCCTCGGCGACTTCAACATCATGGGCATGCAGTACCGGTACGTGCGCGAGCGCGACATCATGGCCGACAAGGAGCTGCTCAAGCTCCAGCGCGGGGCGCCACGGCGGAAGATGCGCGTCCTCGAGAAGGACGAGCCGTTCACCTGGTGGGGCGGCGGCTCGATCGACCCGTCGAGCCTCGACTTCGTCGTCGCGCGCGACCACCTGCGCTTCAAGTCGTTCGGCGGCGCCGACGTGGCGGTGCGGGGCTGGCCGAAGCTCGACACGCGCGACGAGCGGCTGGCCTGGGTGCGGCGGTTCTCCGACCACGCACTCCTCTACTTCGAGGTGCAGCGCGTCTGAACCGGAATCATTCTCGGTCTTGACACGAGCAGCAGAGAGGTTCATGATGCTGGGTTCCTCGCTGGCGCCACCGGCGCCGGTAAAAGCAGGAAAGGAGGTCGATGTGATCCAGAACGTCGGATTCACCGCCTGGTCTCGGCCTCCGCTCGCAGCCTGAGCACCGCCGCGAGCAGGGTCCCGCCGGGCCCATCTCTCTAGTGCCTGCCTCGTCCGGCTAGCTCGGACGGGCGCAGCGAATCGGGCGCACCGCGCCCGACGAAACCAATCCCTCGAGGAAGGAGACCGTGCGTCGTGATCTTCAGCCCCACACGCGACCCACAGCAGAAGCCGGAGCCCCGACGACCGAGCGAAGGGAGGGAACATGCTCAGCCACGAAATCGAAGTCATCCGCCTGCTGCACCGTGAGCGGATGGAACAGTTGGCGCGTGCCGCACGTCGGCCGCCGCGCGAGGAGGAGGCGGCGGAGCAGCGAGCGCCACGGCGGCGTGCACGCTACGCGCTCCAGCTGCGCCGGCTGCACATCCGTCTGCGCGAAGACCTATGAGCCGATGGTCTCGAACGCAAGCGGTGACGCCCCGGGCCCGGGATTGACGGAAAGACGCCGTCAGTTCCGGGCCCGTGGTCTGCCTGGGGACGACTAGACTCGCGCGCGGTGGCGGAGCTGCGGCAGGACTGGCTCGACGAGCTGTCGGAGATCCTCCGGATCCCGTCGATCAGCGCCGACGCCTCGCGGGCCGCCGACGTGCAGGCGGCCGGGGAGTGGGTCTGCGGGCGCATCCGGGCGGCGGGCGGGACGGCCGAGCTCGTCGACTGGCACGGCAGGCCGCTCGCGGTCGGCGAGGTGCGCGCGTCCCGGGACGCCGACGACGCGCCCACGATCCTCTGCTACGGGCACTTCGACGTGCAGCCGCCGGAGCCGCTCGAGCTGTGGGACTCCGAGCCCTTCGAGCCGACGATCCGGGGCGAATGGCTCTACGCCCGCGGCATCGCCGACGACAAGGGCCAGCTGTGGATGCTGCTGAAGGCCGTGCAGCTCCTCGCCGACGCCGGCGAGCTGCCCGTCAACGTCCGCTTCGCGTGCGACGGCGAGGAGGAGATCGGCGGGCACTCGATCGTCGACTTCCTCGCCGAGGACGAGCGCGGCGCCGATGCAGCCCTGATCTTCGACAGCTCGATGATGAGGCGCGGCGTCCCCAGCTTCAACATCGGCACACGCGGCCTCTGCTACTTCCACGTCGAGGTTCGGACGGGCCAGCGCGACCTCCACTCGGGCGTGTACGGCGGCGCCGCGCTGAACGCGGTCGAGGCGCTGACGCAGATGCTCGCCGCGCTGTTGCCGCGCGACGGCCGGCTGCCGGAGCCGCTGCGAGCGGGGCTGGTGCCGCCCACGGCGGAGGAGCTCGAGGGCTGGGCCGCCCTTCAGCCCGGGGACGAGGTGCTCGCCGACCAGGGCGCGCAGCCGCTCGACCCGCGTGCCGGGGAGGAGTTCTACGTGCGCACCTGGGGCGAGCCCTCGGTCACGGTCCACGGGATCGAAGGCGGCTCGGCCGTCTTCCAGAAGACGGTGCTGCCGGTGCACGCCGTCGCGAACCTGTCGGTCCGGCTCGCGCCCGGGCAGCAGGTCGACGCGATCGCGCCCGAGGTCGAGCGGCTGCTGCGCGAG
>DASUOK010000154.1:0-2427 GCA_036276675.1 Gaiellaceae bacterium
GCTCGTGGTCGGCGGCCACACCCACGTCCAGTTCGAGCGCGAGGTCGACGGGCGCCGCTTCGCCAATGCCGGGAGCGTCGGACGGCCCTACCAGGGGCGGCGCGGTGCCTTCTGGGCACTCGTGGCGGACGGTGTCGTGGAGCTGCGCCACACGCCCTACGCGATCGAGGCCGCCGTCACCGCTATCCGCACGAGCGGCTACCCCGACGTGGACGCCCTCTGCTCGACGCTGCTGGAGCCGGAGGACCCCGACGAGGTCTCGAGGTACTTCGAGAGCATCGCCTGATGGCGCGAAGCTACGTGCACGAGGCGCGCCGGCGCGTGGGGCCGCGACGCGCCCGCATCGGTCCGATCATCGAGCGGCTCGCGGTCGAGCACGCCGACGCGCGAATCGCGCTCCGCTTCCGGACCGACCTCGAGCTGCTCGTCTCGGTGATGCTGTCCGCGCAGACGACCGACGTGAACGTGAACCGCGTGACGGAGCGCCTCTTCGAGAAGTACAGGCGGCCGGAGGACTACCTGGCGGTCCCGCAGGAGGAGCTCGAGCGCGACATCTACCAGACCGGCTTCTTCCGCCAGAAGGCGAAGGCACTGCGCGGCACCGCACGGGTGCTGCTGGAGGAGTTCGACGGCGTCGTCCCGCGCACGCTCGACGAGCTGCTGCGGCTCCCGGGCGTCGCCCGCAAGACCGCGAACGTCGTCGCCGCCGAGCTCGGCAGCCCCCAGGGCGTCGTCGTCGACACGCACGTGCGGCGGCTGTCGCAACGGCTCGGCCTGACGAGGGAGGAGGACCCGGTGCGGATCGAGCGGGATCTTGCCAGGCTCGTCCCGCGCGCGGACTGGGGCCGTTTCCCGCACCTGCTGATCTGGCACGGGCGCCGGGTCTGCAACGCACGCCGGCCGCTGTGCGAGGAGTGCGTCCTGGCCGACCTCTGTCCCGCGAGCCGTGTCGTCGCGACTGCGGCCGTCTACCGCGGCGAGAGCGAGAGCAGCAGGCCGCCGTCGTCGTCGTAGGCGGGGAACACGTCGACGAGGACGGGCTTCATCGTCCCCGCGCGCGTGCGCAGCTCGAGCTTCTCGCCGAGACGCCGCACGCCCCATTCGAGCGCGAGCGCGACGGGGTTCTGCTCCGGCTGGAAGCCTGTGAGGCCGAACGCCTCCACGGCCTCCTTGCCCATCAGCTCCGGCTCGCGGTGGCCGGTCAGCTCGAAGACGCCGCGGCCGGCGGCGAGCACGCGGCCGTCGCGGTCGCAGGCGACGAGCCCGGCATTCGGGCCGGGGTAGTAATCGTCCAGCAGCTCGAACAGGAAGCCGAAACCGCAGCGCTGGCAGGCGACGGCCTGCCGCAGCAAGCCGTGGCGCCCGTCGTGGTCGATCGAGCGGTCCTTGCAGTTCGGGCAGATGAAGAACGGCACGCGTCCAGCGTAGCCAGGGGACCTGCTCAGGCCGGAGCGGCCTGCTCGCGCGGCGCGGTCAACGCTTCCTCCGGGTGCCCCTCCGCGTCGGCGAGGAACCGCTCGGCGTCGAGCGCCGCCTGAGATCCAGAGCCGGCGGCGGTGATCGCCTGGCGGTAGACGTGGTCCTGCACGTCGCCGGCGGCGAACACGCCCGGCACGTTCGTCTCGGTCGTCTTGCCGCGGGTGACGAGGTAGCCGGACTCGTCGTGCTCGAGCCAGTCCAGGAACAGCTTCGTCGTGGGGTCGTGCCCGATCGCCACGAAGAGGCCGTCGGCCGCGAGCTCCTGCGTCTCGCCCGTCTCCGTGTTGCGCAGGACGACGCCGCGCATCTTGCCCGCGTCGGCACCGAGCACCTCCTCCACCACGTAGGGCGTCATGATCTCGATCGTCTCGTTGGCGCGGACGCGGTCGACCATGATGGGCGAGGCCCGGAAGGCGTCCCGACGGTGCACGAGCGTCACCTTCGACGCGAACCTCGTCAGGAAGAGCGCCTCCTCCATGGCCGAGTCGCCGCCGCCGACGACGATCGTCTCCTTGTCGCGGTAGAAGGCGGCGTCGCACGTCGCGCAGTAGGTGACGCCGCGTCCGTGCAACGCGCGTTCCGACGGCAGCCCGATCTGACGCGCGGTCGCGCCCGTGGCCACGATCACCGTCCGCGCGAGGTACTCCTCGTCCTCGACGTAGACCTTGAAGGGGCGCTCGGAGAAGTCGACCCGCGTGACGTCGTCGGTGAGGAACTCGCTGCCGAAGCGCTCGGCCTGATCGCGGAACTGCTTCATCATCTCCGGCCCGAGGACGCCCTCCGGGTAGCCGGGATAGTTCTCGACGTCGCTCGTGATCATCAGCTGCCCGCCCCACTGGAAGCCCTCGATCACGAGCGGCTTCAGGTTCGCGCGCGCTGCGTACAGGGCGGCGGTGTAGCCGGCGGGGCCGCCGCCGATCACGATCACATCACGGACGTCGCTCACTG
>DASUOK010000155.1:0-6088 GCA_036276675.1 Gaiellaceae bacterium
TCAGCGCCTCCCGGAGCTCGCGCAGGTTCGCGTCGAGGCGCTTCCCCAGCAGCTCGACGCGGTAGAGCGCATAGGCGAGGACGGACATCGCGAGCCACGCGATGCAGAACGTGAGGAACATCGTCCCGGTCATCTGCGGCCCCTCACGCGTGAAGACGGTCGGGTGGATCACGTTCTCGGCGAGGCGGATCGCGAGGAAGCTGACCGGCACGAGCACAACGCCGAAGAGGGCGTACACGGCCGAGATGTTCGCCCGGCGCGGCCCCTCCTCGATCGAAAAACGGAGCATGAAGTACGCCGAGTAGAAGAGGAACAGGACGAGGAAGAGGACGAGCTGGTCCTCCTCCCACAGCCACCAGTGGCCCCACGACGCCTTCGCCCAGATCGACCCCGTCAGCAACGTCAGCGAGCCGAAGATCGTCCCCAGGTGCACGGCGACGTAGCTCTCCAGGTCGTACCGCTCCTCCTTGCGCCAGAGCAGCAGGAGTGCCTTCAGCGCTCCCCAGCCGAAGCACGCGTACGCGGTGAGCGCGATCGGGACGTGGAAGTAGAAGATCCGCTGGGAGATGCCCTGGTCGGCGTCCTCCGGAGCCACGAAGAAGGCGAAGACGATCGCGAGCCCGACCAGCCCGGCCGCCGCCGCGGCGACGAGCGGAACCCGGCTCGCGGAGCGGGGGTTATTCGGAGACGACGTACTCAAAGGAGGCCCAGCACAGTATTGCGAAGAGGGCGTCGTAGAGACCGAGGAAAGCGAGGAAACGACCCGGCTCCTCGGAGACGCTCGCGCCGACGCCGCCGACGACGAGCGGGATCGCCAGCGGCAGGAAGAGCAGCGGCAGCACGAGCTCGCGGGTGCGGCTCGCGGCCGCCATCGCCGCGAGCAGCGTCCCGACCGTGCAGATGCCGATGTTCGCGAGCGCGACGCCCGCGACCGTCTCCCAGCCGACGGGCGAGAAGAACTGCGCGAAGGCCGGCAGCGCCACGACCTCGATCGCGGCCAGGAAGACGAGCACCGAGAGCGCCTTGGCGAGCCAGATCGCGCTGCGGTCGCACGGCGCCAGCACGAGCCCCTCGAGCGCACCGCTCTCTCGCTCCGGCGCCCACGCACGGGCGAGCCCGAGCAGCGCCGTGAAGACGAGCGCGACCCACAGCAGCCCCTGCGCGGCGAGCTCGTCCGCTCCCGCCGGCAGGGCGAAGTGGAAGACGACGAGCGTCGAGACGACGAAGAGCGCCATCGCGGGCAGGGTGTCCCGAGCGCGCAGCTCGAGCCGCAGGTCCTTGCGCGCGAGCGCGACGACGTCGGCCGCGTAGCTCATGCGAGCGCGAGCCCTCCGGTCGCCAGCGGCGCGACGCGGGTGGGATCGTGGGTCGAGAGCAGGATCGTCCGCGTGCCCGCGACCTCCTGGAGCAGGCGGTCGAGCAGCTCCGCGCCGGCGGAGTCGAGCGCGGTGAACGGCTCGTCGAGCACGAGCAGCTCCGGGTCGTGCAGGAGGGTGCGGCAGAGCGCGAGTCGCTGCAGCATGCCGCGCGAGTACGAGCCGGCGCGGTCGTTCCGAGCCTCCCAGAGGCCGAAGCGCTCGAGGAGCATGCCAACCCGCTCGCGCCGCTCGGGCACGCGGTAGAGCCGGCCGTAGAGATCGAGGTTCTCGACCGCCGTGAGCTCGCGGTAGACGAGCGGCTCGTGCCCGAGAAAGCCGAGCCCTCCGCGCTCGGCGTCCACCTCGAGCTCGCCCCCGGTCGGCGCGGCGAGGCCCGCCACCAGGCGCAGGAGCGTCGTCTTGCCGGAGCCGTTCGCGCCGGTGACGACCACGAAGCCGCCCCGCTCGACGTCGAGGTCGACCGGCCTGAGCGCCCGCTTCGCGCCGTAGCGCTTCTCGAGCGCGCGGGCGGCGATCACCGTGTGAGCACGTCGGCGAGGACGAAGCCGAGAAAGACGATGCTGATGACGCCGTTGACGGTGAAGAAGGCCGCGTCGAGCCGGCGCAGGTCGCCGGGGCGGACGAGCGAGTGCTCGTAGCCCAGGAGCGCAGCCACGGCGGCGACGCCCAGCCAGTAGAGGAGACCGGCGTCGAGCCCCGCCCCTGCGAGCGCGAGCAGCGCGACCGTACCGACGTGGAACAACCGGGCACCGGCGAAGGCCCCGCGCTCGCCCCAGCGGACGGGCCAGGAGTGCAGCCCCTCGGCACGGTCGTGCTCGAGATCGAAGAGGGCGTAGAAGAGGTCGAAGCCGGCGACCCAGAGCGCGACCGCACCGCCCAGCGCCCACGCCTGCCAGGGCAGCTCGCCGGTCAGCGCGACCCACGCGCCGACGGGCGCGAGACCGAGGGTGGCGCCGAGCCAGAGGTGGCACCACCAGGTCAGCCGCTTCAGGTACGGGTAGACGACGAAGAGGACGACCGGCACCGGCCAGAGCCAGCGCACGAGCGGATCGAGCTGGAAGACGGCGACGAGGAAGAGCCCGAGCGAGACGGCGCAGAGACCGAGCACCTGGGTGCGCGTGACCGCTCCCGTCGGGAGCTCACGCGACGCGGTCCGGGGGTTCCGGGCGTCGAGCTCGGCGTCGAGCAGCCGGTTCAGCGCCATCGCGAGCGTCCGCGCGCCCACCATCGCCACCGTGATCCACAGCAGCTCCGCGGCGTCCGGCACCTCCGCGAGCGCCAGCAGCGCGCCGACGTAGGCGAACGGCAGGGCGAAGACGGTGTGCTCGAGCTTGACGAGCGAGGCGAAGCGCCGCGGCAGACCGATGGCGGTGTCGCTCACCCTCGTCTCCTCACGTCTGTCGATGCGCCGTTTGCTCGTCGGCGAGCAGGCCGACGGCGTGTGCGAGCGCCGGGCGCAGCACGGCGAAGCCGTCGCGGCAGCCCCCGGGCGACCCGGGCAGGTTGACGACGAGCGTGCGTCCGTGCACGCCCGCCACCCCGCGCGACAGCAGTGCGTGGGGCGTCTTCGTCAGCGAGTCGGCGCGGATCGCCTCGGCGATCCCGGGCGCCTCGCGGTCGATCACGGAGCGCGTCGCCTCGGGTGTCACGTCGCGTGGAGCCACGCCGGTGCCTCCCGTCGTGAGCACCACCACCGCCGCCTCCGCGAGCTCCACGAGTGTGGACGCGATCTCGCTCGCCTCGTCCGCCACCACCCGCCGCTCGACCTCGAAGCCGTCGCTCTCGAGCAACGCGGCGAGGAGATCGCCGCTGTCGTCCTGCCGCGTGCCGGCGACGACACCGTCCGAGACGGTGAGCACGGCCGCCTTCACAGGGCCTCCTTCGTCTTCTCGACGAGGAGGACGTCGGTGACCACCATCGCCTTGTCGATCGCCTTCGCCATGTCGTAGACCGTCAGGGCCGCGACCGCGGCGGCCGTGAGTGCTTCCATCTCGACGCCGGTCTGCGCTGTCGTCTCCGCGACCGCGACGATCTCCACCGACTCGTCGCCGACCTCGAGCGAGACGTCCACGTGCGAGAGCGGGAGCGGGTGGCAGAGCGGGATCAGCTCCGCGGTCCGCTTCGCCGCCATGATCCCGGCGAGCTGTGCCGTCGCGAGCGCGTCGCCCTTGGGCAGGTCGCGCAGCCTGCGCGCCGTCTCGGGCGCCATCCGCACCGTCGCCCGCGCCGTCGCGCGGCGTCGCGAGACCGGCTTCGAGCCGACGTCGACCATACGCACTCCGCCCGAGTCGTCCACGTGCGACAGGCCGGTGCGCGTGGGGTCGGTCACGCGCGCATCGTACTGACGCGTCTGAGCTCGCCGTCGATCGCGTCCACCCAGTCGTCGAGGTCGTGGGCACGCACGTGCGCGCTCAGGGCGGCCGACCGCGAGCGACGCTCGTCCGCGCTCAGCGCGAGCGCCTGCTCGAGCGCCGCGACGTGCGAGTCGAGGTCGTACGGATCCACCGCGACCACCCATTCCCGGAGCTCCTCGAAGGCCCCTGTGTTTTCGGATAAGACAACCACGCCGTCCCGCCGGTTGACGAGGGCGGCCTCCTTGGCGACCAGGTTGAGCCCGTCGCGGACCGCGTTCACGAGCAGCACGTCGTACTGCTTGTACGCGGCGATCGACTGCGGGAAGTCGTCGGCGATGCGCAGCTCGAGCGCGCCAGGATGGCGAGCCCCGACGTCGGCAGCCGCCCGTTCGATCTCCAGACGATGCGCCACGTACTCCGGGATCGTCTGCCGCGACGGGTCGAGCAGGGCGAGCATCCCGACGACGCCGCGCAGGTCGGGGCGGCGGTCGAGCAGGAGACCAAACGCCTCGAGGCCGCGGACGATGTTCTTCGACGGGTCGGTGCGGTCGACGCGCACGATCAGCCGCTCCGGCCGCCGCGCCACCAGCTCGCGCTCGCTCTCGAGCACCGCCGGGCTCTCCGCGAGCCCGTCGAACTCCGCCGGGTCGACGGAGATCGGATGGGCGGTCACGAGCGTGCCGGTCGGGTCGAGCCCCAGCCCGGCGCAGGAGTCGAGGAAAGCGGAGCGCCACCGCTCGGTGTGGAAGCCGACGAGGTCGTTGGCGAGCAGGCCCTCGTGCACGGCCCGCACGACGTCCTCCGGCAGGACGCACCACTCCTCCGGGCGCGGCCACGGGACGTGGACGAACTGCGCCAGCACCGCGTCCGGCCGCCGCTCGCGAACGAGGCTCGGCGCGACGTAGAGGTGGTAGTCCTGGAAGAAGACCGGCACGGTCGGCCGGCGCTCGAGCTCGTCGAGCACGACGGAGGCGAACGCCTCGTTGACGCGGACGTATCCGTCCACCCAGGCCTGCGTGAAGGCGGGGCCGTCCTCGCGCCGCAGCACCCACAAGCCGTGCTGGACGAACCAGAGGGTCGGGTTGGCGGCGACGTTGTAGTAGAGCTCGTAGGCCTCCGGATCGTGGGCCACGAACCGCAGCCGGAAGGGCGCTCCGGCCGCGAACTCGGCTTCGAGCCCGCCGCGCGCCGCCAGCCGCCGCTCCTCCGGCGTGAGTGCGCTCGCCACCCACGTGACGTCGTAGCGGGCGACGAGCGGCCGCAGCGAGGTCACGAGCCCGCCCGCGCCGCGCGAGACGATCCGCTCGCCGTTCTCGTCGACCGCGAAGCCGAGCGGGCCGCGGTTCGAGACGACGATCAGCTCGCGGCCGTCCTCCACCGCAGACCGCGGCGTCAGAGGAGCTTCACGAAGCGCAGCCGGGAGCCGCGCCCGTTGGCGCGCCCCCCGATCTCCACCTCGTCGGCGATCGAGCGGATGATCGCGATTCCGAGCCCGCCCTCCGCGAGCTCCTCGCCGTCGCGCTGCGAAGCGGCGCCGGTCGCATCGAACCCCGCACCCTCGTCGGCGACCTCGACGACCAGCCGGTCCTCCCTGAGCTCGAAGCTGATCTCGACCTGACCGCCGGCCTCACCGTAGGCGTGCCGAACCGAGTTCGAGCAGGCTTCGGTGAGCGCGAGCTTGAGATCCGCCAGCGTGTCGTCCGACAGCGGACGCACCCGTGCCAGCCCCGTCAGGGCCAGGCGCGAGAGCGTGATGTACTCCGGCTTCGCGGGAATCGTCAGCCGGACCGTCCGGCTCTCGTCGACGGTGTGGGCCGCCGCGGATCGCTCGCTCACGTCGTGTCAACCCTTCTCGAAGTCTTCCGAAAGCTCAAGAACCCTGCAGCCCGCTGAAGCTTCGGTATTCCTGGCGGCGCGTGCCGCTAAACCGGCTCAGGGATCCACCGGCCGCTCGCCGAGGCGGAGCCGCACCGTCTCCGGCTCCCCCTTGCCGCCGCGGAGCACCTCGACCTCGACGACCTGGCCGGGCCGCAGGTGCTCGGTCACGATCCGCGAGACGTCGTCGGCCCGCTCGACCGCACGGCCGGCGACGGAGACGATCATGTCGCCGCCCACCGGCACCGGCGAGCCGTTGAAGACCTCCTGCCGCCGCGACCCCCGCAGCCCCGCGCGAGCGGCGGGCGAGTCGTCGACCGTCTCCTCGATGATGGCTCCGCGCTCGGCGCCCAGCTCGTACTTCCGCGCCAGCGCGGGCGTCACGTCCTGCGTCGTGATCCCCACGTACGCGTACGCGACGCGGCCGTTCGCGACGAGCTGCTCCATCGAGCGGCGCGCCGAGTTGATCGGGATCGCGAA
>DASUOK010000156.1:0-21864 GCA_036276675.1 Gaiellaceae bacterium
GTCACCTTGCCGACGAGCAGGTCGCCGGAGCCGACCTCGGCGCCGATGCGGACGACGCCGCGGTCGTCGAGGTTCGCGAGCGACTCCTCCGAGCGGTTCGGGATGTCGCGCGTGATCTCCTCGTCGCCGAGCTTCGTCGAGCGGGCGTCGATCTCGTACTCGTGGATGTGGATCGAGCTGAGCACGTCGTCCTTGACGAGCCGCTCGGAGAGGACGATCGCGTCCTCGAAGTTGTAGCCCTCGAAGGTCATGAAGGCGACGAGCAGGTTGGCGCCGAGCGCGAGCTCGCCGCCGTCGGTGGAGCTGCCGTCGGCGAGCACCTGACCGGTCTTCACCTTCTCGTTCAGGCCGACGACGGGCTTCTGGTGGATCAGCGTGCCCTGGTTCGAGCGCATGAACTTCGTCAGGTCGTACTCCTCACGGGAGCCGCGGCCCTCGACGACGATCCGCTCGGCGTCGACGTCGATGACGGTGCCGTCCGTGTTCGAGAGGACGACGTCGCCGGTGTCGATCGCGGCGCGGTACTCGAGCCCGGTGCCGACGAGCGGTGCCTGCGGGATCATCAGCGGCACGGCCTGCCGCTGCATGTTCGCACCCATGAGCGCGCGGTTCGCGTCGTTGTGCTCGAGGAACGGGATCAAGGCCGTCGCGACCGAGACGATCTGCGCCGGCGCGACGTCCATGAACTCGACGTCCTTCGGCGTGGCCGTGACCGCCTCGCCGAGGCTCGAGCGGCAGAGCACCGACTCGTTCAGGAGCTTGCCCGTCTTCGCGTCGACGGGCTCGGAGGCCTGCGCGATCGTGTACTGCGCCTCCGCGGCGGCGTCGAGGTAGACGATCTCGTCCGTCACCTTGCCGCCCTTGACGACCCGGTACGGCGTCTGGATGAAGCCGAACTCGGACACGGTCGCCATCGAGGCGAGCGAGCCCATCAGGCCGATGTTCGGGCCCTCCGGGGTCTCGATCGGGCACATGCGCCCGTAGTGGGTCGGGTGCACGTCGCGCACCTCGATCGGCGCGCGCTCGCGCGTGAGGCCGCCCGCGCCGAGCGCCGAGAGGCGGCGGCGGTGCGTGAGGCCGGAGAGCGAGTTCGTCTGGTCCATGAACTGCGAGAGCTGCGAGGAGCCGAAGAACTCCTTCAGGGCGGCGACCACCGGCCGGATGTTGATGATCGTCTGTGGGGTGATCGTGTCGACGTCCTCCGTCGTCATCCGCTCGCGGACGACGCGCTCCATGCGGTAGAGGCCGACGCGGAACGCCTCCTGGATCAGCTCGCCCGTCGTGCGCAGCCGCCGGTTGCCGAAGTGCTCGTACTCGTCGAGCTCGCCCCGGATCGGGTCGCGGTTGAGCACGACCGCGTCGGCGGCGAAGTCCTTCGACTCGAGGTCGATGCCGAGCTTCATCGGCAGGTCGACGAGCTTCTTGACGAGCGCGACGATGTCCGTCGTCGTCAGCGTGCGGGTGTCGTCCGGGACGTCGACGCCGAGGCGCTGGTTCAGCTTGTAGCGACCGACCTTCGTCAGGTCGTAGCGCTTGGGGTCGAAGAAGAGCGCCTTGATCAGGTTGCGCGAGTTGTCGAGCGTCGGCGGCTCGCCCGGGCGCTGCTTCTTGAAGACCTCGACGACCGCCTCCTCCTCGCGCGTCGTCGTGTCCTTGTCGAGCGTGTTCTGGATGAACGGGGAGTTGTCGAACAGCTTCAGCAGGTCCTCGTTCGAGTCGAGGGCGAGACCGTCCGAGAACTCCTCGCGCGCGAGCGCGCGCAGGAGCGTCGTCACCGGCAGCTTGCGCTTCCGGTCGATCCGCGCGTAGACGATCCCCTTCTTGTCGATCTCGAGCTCGAGCCACGAGCCGCGGCTCGGCATCAGGTTCGCCGTGAAGACCTGCTTCGTGGCGTCCTTCGGCTCCATCAGGTAGGCGCCGGGGCTGCGCACGAGCTGCGTCACGATCACGCGCTCGGTGCCGTTGATGATGAACGTGCCGTGCTCGGTCATCATCGGGAAGTCGCCCATGAAGACGCGCTGCTCGCGGATCTCGCCCGTGTCCTTGTTGACGAAGCGGACGGTCATCGAGAGCGGCGCCTGGTAGGTCAGGTCCTTCTCGCGGCACTCCTGGATCGAGAACTGCGGGTCCCCGAACTCGTACTCGCCGAACTCGACCGCGAGCGTGCCGGTGTAGTCCTCGATCGGCGAGATGTCGTCGATCGTCTCGCGCAGGCCCTCGGCCAGGAACCAGGCGAACGAGGCCTTCTGGATGTCGATCAGGTTGGGGAGGTCGAGGACGTGCTTCAGGCGTGAAAAGCTCTTACGCGCGCGTGGCGCGACGGCAGTGCTGCTCAAGGTGGTTACAGCCTCCCTCTACGGCGTGCAGGGTTGTGAGCGACCAGGATGTGTGGGACGTGCGTGCGGAACGGGCAGGGCGGAACGGCGGGTTCGGGACGGGCAGCGTGAAAACGCGAGGTGCGTCGGCGCAACCCCGAAGAGTAGCGGACACGACCCTCCCACCGCAAGCGCGAGCTGCGGCGGCCATCTGAGCGCCCAGTATAGCGGGGAAGCTCCGCGTCGCCTCCGTTCGTGGCGGACAAGACGGCCGCGGGCGCCCCTCAGGCGCCCGCGGCACAGACCCCTAGCTGTAACGACCGCGGGGTTGTCCTGGTTCCGCGGTCGCTCCGTCGCTACTTCAGCTCGACGGAGGCGCCGGCCTCCTCGAGCTGCGACTTGATCGAGTCGGCCTCGTCCTGGGCGACGGCCTCCTTGACCGCGCTCGGCGCGCCGTCGACGAGGTCCTTCGCCTCCTTGAGGCCGAGCCCGGTCACCGCGCGGACGACCTTGATCACCTGGATCTTCTTGTCGCCGGCGGCCGTCAGCACCACGTCGAACGCCGTCTTCTCCTCGGCCGCGGCCGGGCCTTCGGCCGCCGCGGCGCCACCGGGCGCCGCGACCGCGACGGGAGCGGCGGCGGTGACGCCCCACTCCTCTTCGATCTTGTTCTTCAGCTCGACGAGCTCGAGGACGGTCATGCTCCCGAGCGTCTCGAGCACCTTGGCGGTATCGGTTGCCATTACTCCTGCTCCTCCTGCGTGTCAGTGGTCTCTTCGTTGGACTGGTCGCTCGTCTCCGCGGCCGCCTCTGCGTCGGGCTCCGCTTCGGCGACGGCCTCCTCGACCGTCGCCTCGGCCTCGACCTCCGCTTCGGCTGCGGCGGCCGCCTCCGGCTCGGCCGAGGTCTCCGCCGCGACGGCTGGTGCGGCCTCGCCGCTCGTGTCACCCTGCGCCTGCAACTGCTCGATGCGGGCGTCGATCAGGCCGACGAGGTCGCGCAGCGGTGCCGCGATCAGCATGACGACGGTCGTGAGCGGCGAGACGATCGCGCTCACGAGCTGGGCCCGCAACACGTCGGCGGGCGGCAGCTTCGCCAGGCTCTCGACCTCGGCCGCCGACATCGCGGCGCCCTCGAGCACACCACCGCGAATCGCGAGCACCTTCGTGTCCCGGGCGGTGTCGCCGAGCGCCTTCGCGACGGCGACGGGATCACCGCCGGACTCGACGAACGCGATCGCGGAGGGGCCCTCCAGCAGCGCCAGCAGCGCGTCGGCACCGGCGGCCTCGGCCGCGCGCCGGGTCAGCGTGTTCTTGACGACGGCGAAGCGGGCGCCGTGCTCGATCAGCTTCGTGCGCAGCCCGTCGATCTCCGCGTTCGTGAGGCCGCGGTAGTCGGCCACGATCAGCGTCTCCGCCGTGCGCAGCCGCTCGGTCAGCTCTGCGACGACCTGCTCCTTCTCGTGCTTTTGCATCCTTCACCTCCTCGTGAAACGGTCGAGCCCGCACGGAGGCGGGCTCGGAAGAGGTGCGCGTGCACCGTTCTGAGCGCCACCTCGGGAGGACCTCTGTCTCGCGACTGCCTCCTGTCTCCGGCGACGGGCTGTGGATGGGAAACCTAGGCCGGAACGGCCTCCTGCGTGAGCTCCTCGACGATGCCCCGGACGCGCGCCGGGTCGACGCGCAGGCCGGGCCCCATCGTGCTCGTGAGCGTGATCTGGTGGATGTAGCGGCCCTTCGCGGCCGCGGGCTTGGCCCGGATGACCTCCTCCACGAGCGACGCGTAGTTCTCCAGCAGGCTGCGCTCGTCGAAGCTCTTCTTGCCGATCGAGACGTGCACGTTCGCGCCGCGGTCGGTGCGGTACTCGAGCTTGCCCGCCTTCGCGTCGGAGACGGCCTTGCCGACGTCGAACGTCACCGTGCCGGTCTTCGGGTTCGGCATCAGCCCCCGCGGGCCGAGCACGCGCCCGAGCTTGCCGACGTTGCCCATCTGGTCGGGGGTGGCGATCGCGACGTCGAAGTCGGTGAAGCCCTCCTCGACCCGCTTCGCGAGGTCGGCCGAGCCGACGACGTCCGCGCCGGCCTCCTCCGCCTCTCGCGCCTTGTCGCCCTCGGCGAAGACGGCGATGCGCACGCTCTTGCCCGTGCCGTGCGGGAGCATCAGCGTGCCGCGCAGCTGCTGGTCGGCGTGGCGCACGTTCAGGCCGAGCCGGAAGTGCACCTCCACCGTCTCGTCGAACTTCGCGTCCGGGAGCTCCTTGAGGATGCGGATCGCCTCGGCCGGCGAGTAGAGCTGCTCGCGATCGAACTTCGCGCGGGCCTCCGTGTAGCGCTTGCCTCGAGTCGCCATCAGCGCTCCACCTCGACGCCCATGCTGCGCGCGGTGCCGGCGATGACGAGCATCGCCTGCTCGACGTCGCGTGCGTTCAGATCGACGAGCTTCGCCTCGGCGATCGAGCGCACCTGGTCGCGCGTGAGCTTCCCGACCTTGTCCCGGTTCGGCTCGGCCGAGCCCTTCTCGAGGTTGAGCGCCTCCTTGATCAGCACAGCCGCGGGCGGCGTCTTCGTGATGAACGTGAAGGAGCGGTCCTCGTAGACCGTGATCTCGACGGGCGTGATGCGGCCGTTCTCCTGCGCCGTCTGTGCGTTGAAGGCCTTGCAGAACTCCATGATGTTGACGCCGTGCTGTCCCAGCGCGGGACCGACCGGCGGCGCCGGGTTCGCCTGTCCGCCGGGGATCTGGAGCTTGATCAGTGTGAGAACTTTCTTCGCCATGGCTTCCTGTCTCAGTCCAGCTTCTTGACCTGGTCGAACGCGAGCTCCACCGGCACCTGGCGCTCGAAGATGTCGACGAGCACCTTCAGCTTCTGCTGGTCGGCGTTCACGTCGACGATCTCGCCGTCGAAGTCGGAGAGCGGCCCGGAGGTTACCTTCACCGACTCGCCCAGCTCGAATGCCACCTGCGAGCGGAGCGCGGCGGCGCCGAGGGCGGCGCCCGTGTGCAGGATCTTGTCCACCTCGGGCTGCGAGAGCGGCACGGGCTTCGCGCCGGCGCCGACGAAGCCGGTGACGCCGGGCGTGTTCTTCACGACCGACCAGGCGTCGTCGTTCAGGTCCATGTTCACGAGCACGTAGCCGGGGAGGACGCGCTTCTCGGTCTGCACCTTCTGCCCGTCCTTCGTCTCGATCACCTGCTCCGTCGGCACGACGACGCGGCGGAACCGCGGCGCCTGGTTCATCGAGACGATCCGGTGCTCGAGGTTGGCCTTGACCTTGTTCTCGTGCCCGGAATAGGTGTTGATCACGTACCAGCGGAACATCTCGTCGCCCTCTCTACTCGCCCAGCAGAACGTTGCGGACGAACGGCTTCAACGCCTGGTCGACGCCGTAGAGGTACGCGCCCACGATCGCGCACGCGATGATCACGACGATCGTCCCCTGGACCACCTGCCCGCGACCCGGCCACTCGACCTTCTTGAGCTCGCCCCACGACTCCTTGACGAAGCGGCCGCGCTCGCGCGGCTCGCGGCGACCGGTCTGGGTGGAGACGGGCTGCGCGGCCGGGCGGACCTGGGCCTGGCGCTGCCGGGCCCGCTGCGAGGCGCTCTTGGGCGCCGGCTGCTTCTGCTCCAGCTCCTTGCCGGCCGCCTTGGCCTTGGCGCGGCGGCGCTGCCCCCGCGTTTCCCTGGCCACTAGCGCGTCTCCCGGTGCGGCGTGTGCGTGCCGCACCAGCGGCAGTACTTCCGGAACTCGACGCGGTCGGGCGTGTTCCGCTTGGACTTGTTCGTCTGGTAGTTGCGCCGCTTGCACTCGGTGCAGGCGAGCGTGATCGCGACTCGTACTCCGGCTGCCATTCTGGGCTCGTGTTCTCTCGGTCTGGTGGAAGAAGCGTTGCTGAGGAGTAGCGGCGGCAGGACTCGAACCTGCGACACGCGGATTATGATTCCGCTGCTCTAACCAACTGAGCTACGCCGCCGCGGACGACCGAGTGTAGCAACTTCGCGGAGCCGTTTGCCGCCGCGCGCAGCCCCGTCGGAGGCCCCCATTCGGCTCCCTCGTCCGGCGGGTTTCCTAGCATCGCGATCGTGATCCGGCACAACCCCAGCGGCGGCTGGCTCGAGGTGATCTGCGGGCCGATGTTCAGCGGCAAGAGCGAGGAGATGCTCCGGCGCCTGCGCCGCGCAGAGATCGCGGGCCAGCGCGTCGTCATCTTCAAGCCGCGCATCGACGACCGCTACGACGCGGCCGACGTCGTCAGCCACGCCGGCGCGCGGATGCGCGGCGTGCCCGTGGGCGGCGTCGGCGAGCTGCTGGCCCGCGCGGACGGATTCGACGTGGTGGGGATCGACGAGGTGCAGTTCTTCGAGGCCGACGTGGTCGGGGCGGCGCTCGGGCTCGCCAACGCGGGCGTGCGGGTGATCGCGGCCGGGCTCGACCAGGATTTCCGCCGCCTGCCCTTCGGCGCCATGCCCGACCTGCTCGCGCACGCCGAGTTCGTCGACAAGCTCCAGGCCGTCTGCCACCGCTGCGGCGGTCCGGCGACGACGACGCAGCGGCTCGTCGACGGCGCGCCGGCGCCGTACTCCGGCGACACGATCGTCGTCGGCGCGAACGAGCAGTACGAGGCGCGCTGCCGCGACTGCCACGAGTCCGGTCGAGACCTCGCGGCAGTCGCAGCCTGAGCGCGACTATTTGAAGCTCGGGATCGTCACGTCGATCCAGACGGCCCGGTGGTCGGAGGTCGGGAACGGGAACGTGCCGACGAGCCGGAACAGCGGGTCGGTCGTGAGCGGCCAGAAGACGCCCGCGTCCACGAGCTGCAGGTTCTTGCGCGGCAGCACGTAGTCGGCCCGCAGGTTGCCCGGCGCGGAGTCGGAGAAGTCGGCCGTGTCGAAGCGCGGGTCGGAGCGGTGGGTCAGGTTCGCGCCGCCCTGGAGCGCCGCCTGCTGCACCGCCCCGGCACTCTCCGGGGTCAGCTTCGTGTTCACCAGCGGATGCTCGAGCAGCAGCTGGATCGAGCCGGGGATGCTGTCGCCGTCCAGCGGGTCGGAGTTCTGGTCGCCGGCGATCACGAACAGCGAGCCCGGCTTGAGGCCGCCCGTGCGGCCGGCGTCGTCGTAGATGTAGCCCGAGCCGCCCGGGGTGATGTAGTCCGCCCAGAAGCGGATCTCGTCGAAGTTGCGCCGGCCGTTCCGGTCCTCCGGGCCGTCGAAGACGGGCGGGGTCGGGTGGCTGACGAGGAAGTGCACGACCTTCTTGCCGATCACGATCGGCAGGTCCCAGTGGCTCTTCGACGAGAGCCTGACGACGTCGAGCTCAGCCGGTGAGAACCAGTCTGCGGGTGCGGCCGTGCTCGGATCGTCCGGCAGCAGCGCGCCCGGCATGTCGCGCCAGAGGAAGTGCTGGAACGTGCGGATCCCCAGCTGGTCGATCGGGTACATCGAGTACACGGCCATGCCGAACTGACCCGGGAAGAAGCCGAAGCCGAAGGCGTCGTCCGGGCCGCCGACGACGCCGTCGTTGTTGAGGTCGAAGCCCGACGGGATGCCGGTGTTCGACGGGGCCGTGAAGCGGTACGGGTAGACGATCGGGGCGGCACCGTTCTGCGAGATCGAGAGGTAGTTGTCCTGGAAGAGCCGGAGCGCGGTGCCGGTCGCGTCGAAATCGAACTCGTTGATCAGCAGCACGTCCGGCCTGATCCGCTGGATCGTCTCGGCGACGTTCCGCGCCTGCTGGTTCGCCGGCGTCGAGAGGTCGGCGACGAGCTGGCCGGCGAAGCTCCGGTTGAGCGACGCGTTGAAGGTCGCGAAGCGCACGTCCGCCTCCTTCGGCGCCGCGAAGGCCGCCGGGGCGAGCAGGAGCGCCGCAAGCGCGACGAGCAGAGCTTTCACGTGGTCCTCCTCGTTTCGCTGTCGGCGAGAGCCTTACACGTCAGGCAGTGCCGGCGTGCACGACGTCGGGCTCGAAGGCCGGCACGTCGCTGCGCACGCCGCGGGGCGTCAGCACGCGCTGGAGCAGGCCCAGGAGCGCGTCGGCCGCGAGGGCGAGCGCGGAGACGACGATCGCCGCGCCGACGACGCCCTCGAGGCGGTAGCTCGCCTGGTTGAAGAGGATCTCCCCCAGCCCGCCGCCGCCCGCGATCGCCGCGAGGGTCGCCGAGGCGACGACGTACACGGACGCCGTGCGGATGCCGGCGAAGAGCAGCGGCAGCGCGAGCGGCAGCTCGATGCGGCGCAGGATCTGCCACGACGTCATCCCCATCCCCCGCGCCGCGTCGACCGCCTCCGGCTCGACCTCGTCGACGGCGACGTACGCGTTCGTGAGGATCGGCGGCACCGCGAGGATCACGAGCGCCACGAGCACGTTCGCGAAGCCGAAGCCGAGGAAGGCGAGCCCGAGCCCGATCACCGCGAGGCTGGGGAGCGCCCGCCCCACGTTGGCGAGGTTGATCGCCACGAACGAGCCCCGGTGCAGGTGGCCGAGGCCGACCCCGAGCGGCACGGCGATCGCCAGCGCCACGCCCAGCGCGGCCCCGGAAAGCACGAGGTGCTCCCAGGTCTTGTCGAGCACGAGCTCGTGCCGGTCGACGATGAACTCGAGTGCGCCGCCGAACGTGCTCATGCCGCCACCCGCCGGGCCGAGGCCCACGGCGTCAGCGCCCGCTGGAGCAGCACGAGCCCCAGGTCGGCCGTCACGGCCAGGAGGATCGCGAGCGCCCCCGCGGCGATGATCTCCGTCTTGAAGTACTCGCGCAGGGCCGTGAAGATCGGCCGCCCGAGCCCCTCGGGGATGACGAAGGCGGCGATCGTCGCGAGCGCGATCGTGGAGACGGTCGCGACGCGCAGCCCGGCGATGATCGCCGGCAGCGCGAGCGGCAGCTCCACGCGCCACAGCGTCTGCCGCGTCGTCAGCCCCATCCCGCGCGCAGCCTCGAGCACCTCGGGGGGCGTCGCTCGCAGCCCCTCGAGCACGTTGCGGAACAGGATCAGGAGCGTGTAGCCGACGAGCGCGACCTCGACGGTGAGCACGCTGATGCCCGTGATCGGGACGAGCAGCTGGAAGAGCGCGATCCCGGGAATCGTGTAGAGGACGGCGCTGACGAGGGCGAAGGGGCGCTCGACGAAGCCGTACCGGTGTGCGAGCAGCGCCGCCCCGAAGGCGATCGCGAAGCCAACGAGGACGGCGATCACCGTCAGCTTCACGTGCTGCAGGAGCGCCGGCTGCAGCACCGGCTCCCAGTTGTCGCGCACCCATTCGGTGCAGAAGAGGCGGTTCTCACGCACGCACTCGGTCGCCTGCCCGAAGTCCGGTATGACGGGGCCGTCGTTCACCGCAGCAGCTCGCTCAACCGGTCGAACGTGAGCACCCCGCGCGGCCGCTCGTCGCCGCCGAGGACGACGAGCGAGCTCGAGCCCTCCGAGAGCATCAGCGAGAGCGCGTCCCGCAGCGTCGTGTCGGCAGCGGCCGTGGGCGCGACGGCGCCGTTCGGCGGGTCGAGCTCGACCTCGGAGAGCGTCGTCAGCGAGAGCCGCTTCAGGCCGCGGTCGGCGCCGACGAACCGCGCCACGAACTCGTCGGCCGGGTGCGCGAGCAGCTGCTCGGGCGTGTCGACCTGCACCAGCTGTCCGCCCTCGCGCAGGATCGCGATCCGGTCGCCGATGAGGATCGCCTCGTCGATGTCGTGCGTGACGAAGACGATCGTCTTGCGCACCTCGGCCTGGATCCGCAGCAGCTCCTTCTGGAGCCGCGTGCGCGTGATCGGATCGAGGGCACCGAAGGGCTCGTCCATCAGCATCACCGGGGGATCGGCGGCCAGCGCGCGGGCGAGGCCGACGCGCTGACGCTCGCCACCGGAAAGCTGCGAGGCGTAGCGGCCGCGGTAGTCCTCGGCCGGCAGCTCGACCAGGTCGAGGAGCTCGTCCACGCGCTCCCGGATCTGGTCGCGCCGCCAGCCGAGCAGGCGCGGCACGGTGGCCACGTTCTCCGCGACCGTCATGTGCGGGAAGAGCCCCACCTGCTGGATCACGTAGCCGATCCCGCGCCGCAGCTCGGTCTCGTCGAGGTCGCGCACGCTGCGCCCGCCGATGCGGATGTCACCGGAGGTGAGCTCGACGAGCCGGTTGACCAGCTTCATCGCGGTCGTCTTGCCGCCGCCGGAGGGACCGACGAGGCAGCAGATCTCACCCGCGGGGATCGTGAACGTGAGGTCGTCGACCGCGGGCGTCTCGCGGCCGGGGTACCGCTTGGTCGCACCGTCGAAGACGATCTCGACCGCTTCGCGTGCCGCCCTCACAGGGGGTGAAGAGTAGAGGTCGGGCCTACGACCGGGCGACGCGGGAGCGGAACCGCGACTGCACCTGCTCGAGCTCGCCCTCGCGGACGGTGATCGACTCGGGGTCGCCGTCCGAGACGAAACGGGCGCGCGGGTTGCGCTCGAGCTCCTTCATCCAGTAGCTGAAGGCGAAGTCGGCCTCGCCGTTCCAGCCGGCGTGCGAGGTTCGGATGCGCGGGATCGCGCTCGGGTCGAACGCCTTCGCGTACGGCGACGGCGCCGGGTTCGCGCCGACGAGGAGCACGGCGTAGGGCCCGTAGCGCTTCCCCTGCCAGCTACCCCGCACGGCGAGCTCTTCGTCGCTCGGCAGCGCGCCGAGCGGCAGCGACATTGAGGCGATCTCGTAGTGGGGGAGCACCTCGTGGATCGCCTCCGCCCCGGTCACGAGCTGCTTCTGCACGTCCGCGCCCGCGAGCGTGTGGAGGGGGATGTGGTCGTGGGTGTGGTTCCCGATCTCGAAGCCGTTGGCGACCAGCCACTCCAGCGCGCGCTTCGCCTTCGCGTCGCTGCCGAAGGGCGTGCGGTTGACGTAGAACGTGCCCTTGGGGACGAAGCCCGGATGCGTGCGGGCGAAGTCGAGCATGATGCCGACCGCCGTCTGCGGCTTCACCTCTCCGGCCGCCGTGAAGTCGAGCTGGTAGGTGGTGGCGTCGTCGAAGGTGAAGACGACGGGGGTGGTGCCCGCCGGGACGTCGAGCCTGCCGGAGAGCAGGTCGCCGACGTTCACCGGCACGTAGCCGTGCCGCCAGAGGTAGTCGAGCTCGGCCCGGAACTCGGCGGGCGTCTGGTCGTACTCGCCCACGCGGTCGGGCCGGATCATGTGGTGCATCACCACAGGTACCTGGCCGAGCTCGTTGGCCGGCAGCCCCGGCAGCGGCCGCTTCGCAGCGCTCGCGCCGACCGGTTGCGCGGCGGCCGGCGGCGCGCTCGGCTTCGGATCCTGCAGGCGCACCGGCATCGGCGCGTTCTTCGGCGGCGCCGTCGTCAGCCCGAGCGCCGGGAGCTTCGCCGTCGGGTCGAGCGCGTCGGCCGTGTACGTCACGGCGGCGTCCCAGAGGATGAAGTCGTCGACGCCGGCGTCCTTGGAGGCCTCGATCTGCGCCCGCACCTCGGCGGGGCCGTAATCGCGACCGTAGGAGAAGTCCTGGAGCCAGTTGACGATCCGAGCGCCGGTGCCGCGCACCTGCCGGACGAAGTCCTTCGTCGAGCGGACGACGATCCGGTAGGGCTCCCCGTTCGGGTCGGCGGTGTCGTACTCACCCGGCCCCCAGTGGGAGGGATAGAGCATCGGGGCGATGTAGTCGACGTGGCGGGCCATCGCCGGGATGTCCTGGGCGACCTCCTCCGGACGCGTGGCCGCGACGCCGAAGACCGACGCGCCGACGAGCGCCTCGGTGCCCGCGAGCGCGGCGCGGCTCTCCGCGAGGAACTTCACGATCGCCGCCTCCGGCGTGCCCTTCAGGCCGGGGAACGTCATCGACGAGGTGGGGCCGTCCGGGCGGCGGACGTAGTCGTAGAGGATCTCGTCGACGCCGAGCTTCGCCGCGGCGACGGCGAGGTCGACGTTGTACTTCCGCACGACCGGGTGGGCGAAGTTGGTGAAGCCGCCGTACTTGGAGTACTGCGAGCCGTCGGGCGCCTGCACGACCTCGTCACGCCGCCCGGCTCCCCACGCCGACGCGGCGTGAATCGGGTCGCGGAAGCAGACGATCCGGCCGATCACGCGGACGCCGAGCGCGTGCAGCTCGTCGACGCTCGCCTTCAGGTCGTAGATGTCGAGCTGCGCGCCCACCCGCTTCGCATACGGGACGCCCGAGGCCCAGCCGACCTCGCCCGACTCGTCCTTGAGGTCGAGCTCGACCGCGTTGATCCTCCCCTCCCGGATGAGCGCCATGACGCCCTCGCGGAGATCGTCGTCCGCCCACGCGTAGGCGGTGACGTGGACGGCGCGGATCGGCTGGGCCGGGCGGCGCGGAACGACCGTCACCGGGATACGCCAGCGGCTGCTGTTGCCGGCCGCGTCC
Source organism: Gaiellaceae bacterium (assembly GCA_036276675.1). Lineage (GTDB taxonomy): Bacteria > Actinomycetota > Thermoleophilia > Gaiellales > Gaiellaceae > Gaiellasilicea. Next base: position 12,671 of record DASUOK010000156.1, read on the forward strand.
GTGGCGACGACCACGAGCTGCTTCGGGATCGAGGCCGGACGCAGCGTGAAGGCACCCTCGTCGTCGAGCGGGACGGGCTCGCCGGCTCGCTCGAGCGTCGCTCCGGGCTCGATCCGGCCGGCGATGCGCAGCTCCTCGCCGGCGCGCACCGTCGCCGGGCCGTCGAGGCGCAGAGTCGGAGCGGTCGTGTCGACCGTGAAGCGGAACGTGCGCTCGGCGGAGCCGAACATGCGGCCGGTGCGCCTGACGACGAGCGCGTGCTCCCCGTCGGCGAGCTCACCCGGCCGGAAGATGAAGCGGTCGCCCTGCCGGACGGGCTCCACCGGACGGCCGTCCAGCGTCCAGGTCGCTCCGGGAGCGCGCGCCGTGAAGGAGAGGGAGGCGAGCGCGGCCGGGCCGACCACCGCGTCCCCGGGCGGCCCCGTCACCTCGAGATCGGGTGCGGCCGCGCGGGCGCCGACGACAACGGCGCAGGCGAGGACGGCCAGCGCGGCGACGGCGATCGCCGGCACACGCCGCGGAATCGCGATCGTCGGCCGGCGCCGCTCCCTCGGCGGACGCTCGGCCGGCACGGCCTCTTCCGCAGGCGCCGAGGGCGCCCCCCTCTGCAGCGCCGCGTTCTCGGCGCACAGCGTGCGCAGCGCCCGTCCGGCGGCCCGCAGCTCGGCGACCTCGCTGCGGGTGAGACCCTTGGCCCAGCGCTCGAGCTCCTGGCGCTCGGCCTGTGTCGGGCCGGGCGCGGCGTCGCCGGCCTCCGCCCCCTGACGGCGCAGGAGCTCGGCGTTCGCCTCGCACAGCGAGCCGATCGCGCGCCCGGCTGCCCGCACGTCCTCGGCCTCCGATCGCTCCAGCGCCTGGGCCCAGCGCGCGAGCTCTTCACGGTGACTCGGCTCCATGAGGTGAACGAGAGTAGCCGCATCGCGCTGTTTGCGGCGCTTTCCGAGGTTCTCACGGGCCTCACGGGCCTCAAGCAATGCCGCGGCGGAGCCGACAAAGACGTGGAGAAATGGCCGAGGAGGCGATCAGCGACGACGGCACAGGCGACGGCTCGGAAGCGCCGTCGAGCAGGCTCCCGCTGGGCGCCCTCCTGATCGCCGCGGGGCACATCACGGAGGCGAAGCTCGCGGAGGCGCTGCACGAGGGCTCTGAGACCGGCGAGCGGATCGGCGAGGTGGTCGTGCGCCGTGGCTGGGCGACCGAGGACGAGATCGCGAAGCTGCTCGCCGAGCAGTGGCAGCTCGGCTACGTGGAGCGCTCCTCGATCTTCTTCGACGCCGACGCGCTCGGCCGGCTGACCCGCGAGGAGGCGCAGCGGCTCGAGGCGCTGCCGACCCGCGTCCAAGACGGGCGGGTGGTCGTCGCCGTCGCCGAGCCGACCGAGCAGCGGCTCGCCGACCTGCGCGAGGTGATCGGCGAGGACACGGTCGTGGTCGTCGTCCCGAAGACTGCACTCGACGCCGGCTTGCGCAGCGAGCTGCTGTCCGGCGCACCGGGAGGCTCAGGCTCCGCCGACAGCGGCGCCGCGGAGCCCGAAGAGCCGCCGGCAGAGCCGGTGCACGCCCCGCCTCCACCGCCCCAGCCGGAGCGCCGGGCCGTCGTCACGCCGCTGCCGAAGCGAGCGCGCCGCGGCCGCGCAGCCTCGGCGGACTCGCGAGAGCCGGAGCTCGACCACGTCCTCACCGAGCTCGAGCGGGCCGCGGCGGAGGCCACGGAGTTGAGCGCCGGCATGAGCGAGCTCGCCGGCCGGCTCGCCGAGCTCGTCGAGCAGGCCACCACCGCGGCAGCACGGCTGGGCGAGACTGCCGGCGCCCGCGAGCACGAGGAGAGGATGGAGCGACTCGAGCAGGAGCTGTTACAGCGCACCGAGCTGACGGAGGCCCTGAAGCAGCAGCTCTCGGGCCTGACGAGGACGCTCGAGGATCTGTAGCGAGTGAAGTAGGGCGCTGAACCACCCAAAGGGCGATCGATCAAGCGTCGCTCCCGAAACAGAATCCGTCAGTCCGAACACCGTCGGCCTGCCGGGGGTGCCTGTAGTGGGAGAACAAGGGGCTGATCCGATCAAGAATCTGCGGCGGTTGCTCACGGTTTGCGTCTCGGTCGTGCTCGCGTCGACGGCGGTGTGGGCGGCCGTGGCCGGCGTCGACGCGCTCCTCACCTGGCGCTTCGAGGTGGAGGCCTCGGGGCTGCGTCCGGGCCGTATCGGCGAGGACCTCGCGCTCGCGGCCGTGGCGCTGACCGCGGCCGTCGGCATCGTGACCATGATCACCCGGTCGCTCTCGGCGCTGACGAGGCCGGCACGGACCACCGTCCGCAGCGACGACCCGGAGCTCGCGCGGCTGGTCTCCGAGGCTCGCACCGACAGCCTCACGCGGCTGGCCAACCACCGCTCGTTCCACGACAGCCTCGCCGCCGAGATCGAGCGCCGGAACACCACCGGCTCGGTCTTCAGCCTGATGGCGGTCGACCTCGACGGGTTGAAGGCCGTCAACGACACGCACGGCCACCAGGCGGGCGACGCGCACATCGTGCGGATGGCGCAGGCGCTGCAGGCCGAGACGAGTGAGCACGGCACCGTCTTCCGCACCGGCGGCGACGAGTTCATGATCCTGCTGCCGAACCTCCGCAACTGGCACGCGATCAACCTCGCGCACAAGATCCACGCCGCGACGGCCTCCGAGACGGGAACGAGGGCGCTCAGCATCGGCGTCACCGAGTCGAAGGCGACCGAGCACCGCACCGTCCTCATCCGCCAGGCGGACCTCGCGCTCTACGAGGCGAAGCGCGCCAAGCTCGCGGTCGTCGCCTACCAGTCCGGGCTCGAGCCCGCCGACGCGGACACGAGCATGGTCGGGCTCTCGGCGCACCTCAAGGCGCTCGCCTCCGCCCTGGCCCGCACCGTCGACGCACGCGACCACGGCACGAGCAGCCACTCGGAGATCGTCGCGGAGCTCGCCGCCGGCATCGCCGCCTCCCACGGCATCACGGGCCAGCGGCTCGAGCGGATCCGGGTCGCTGCGCTCCTGCACGACGTGGGGAAGATCTCGATCCCGGACGTGATCCTGCACAAGCCGGCGGCGCTGGCGACGAGCGAGCGCGAGCTGATGAAGGAGCACGTCGCGGTCGGCCGGGATCTCCTCGTCGCGGCAGGCTTCGTCGAGGAGGCGACCTGGGTCCTCCACCACCACGAGCGCTACGACGGCCAGGGCTACCCCGACGGGCTGAGCGGCGAGGCGATCCCGCTCGAGTCGCGGATCATCGCCGTCGCGGACGCGTTCGAGGCGATGACGGGCGAGCGCCCGTACCGGGAGACGCGCACGACCGAGCAGGCCGTGGCCGAGCTGACCGCGCTCGCCGGCACGCAGTTCGACGCGTCGTGCGTCGGGGCCGTCGCCGGGATCGTCGGCGAGGGCGTGCCCGCCGCTCCGCCTCCCTGGTCGCCGGCCGGCGCGAAGCAGCGGCCTATACCATTTTCCAAGTTGAAATCCAGAACGGGCGTGCGATGATGAGAGGGATGATGTCGGCGGAGGCGCAGCGGATCGGCCCCAAGCGGTCGGGGATTCCCTGGAGCGTCGTGCTCCCGTGGGTCGTCGCCGGTGTCGTGCTGATCGCGACCGCGTTCGCGATCTTCTGGCCGCGCCCCGTCCAGGGCAATCCCGCGGCACCCGGCCAGCCTGGCCTGCTCGTCTGGGGCGACGCGGTGTTCGCGAACCCGCTCGAGCTGGAGGCGTGGCTGCGCATCCGCGGCGTCTCCTACGCGCAGTGGGCCCGGCGCCACCCGGCCGCCGTGAAGATCCTGACCGAGCCGCCGGCCACGACGCCCCCGGCCGCCGCGACCCCGAGCGGCTAGACCCACCCCTACGACCGGGGGTCGGCGGCGTCGACCTGACCGTGCGTCTCGGCGTGCTTCTCGACGACGACGAAGCGGTCGTGCCGCTCGACGACGTCCTCGACGGCCGGCGCCTCGTGGCCGGGCAGGACGGCGAACCGCCGCGGGTTCAGCCGCAGCCACTCGTACTCCGCCAGCTCGATCCTGAGCACTCTGAGGCAATCGCGGTCCGAGCACTCGCAGACGATCTCGAGCGCATGGGACGTCCCGTCCCGCCGGCCTCGCAGGTCCGCCACGATGCGCTCGTTCACGCGGCGGAACATGACCTCGTTCTGCGCCAGGCGCTCGTCGCGCTTCGACACGGTCGGCTCGCGGCTGCCGGGCGCCCCGCTGCGAGCGGTGATCAGCGCCCGCGCCCCGGCGGCGTCGAGGCCCGTGAGCCCCATCACCTGCTCGAGGAGCTCCGAGCCGGCGAGCCCGGCCGCCACGAGCTCGTCCACGACCACGGCCCGCCGGCGCTCGCCCAGCTGCAGCTCGGCCTCGATCTGCTCCGGGTCGGTCTGCGTCCGCGCCGCCAGCCACTTCGTGAGCCCGGCATCGCCTGAGTCCTGCTCGGTGTCGTACAACGGTCTGCGGCCCGCCTTCGTGAGGTGGTGGAGCCCTGCTCCACGGGCGAGTCTAACCGGCCGCAAGCGCTGAATGAAGCCCCCGAAGAGAGCGCCTCGAGGGCGAATGCGGGGAACTACGCACACGGTGCCGCCGGATCGCGGCTATGGTGGTCTCAGCGCGCGGGCTCAAGCGTTGAGTCTCGGAGGTTCTCTGTACGTCCTCCTGGAGCGTCACACCTGGCTCGAGCGCAGCGGGAGTTCCTCACAGGACTCCCTTACCGAAGGAGCTTCACATGTATGCGACCATTCGCAGCTACCACGGCCTGGACCAGAATCGCACCGCCGAGCTGACGTCGAAGATCAACGATGTCCTCGTCCCGCGGCTCAGCGAGCTCTCTGGCTTCGCCGGCTACTTCCTCGTCGACGCCGGCAACGGCAGCTTCACCGCGTTCGACCTCTTCGAGACCCCCGAGCAGAGCATGGAGTCGACGAAGTTCGTCGCCAAGTGGCTCCGCGAGGAGAAGCTCGACGCGATCGTGCCGAACGAGCCCAAGATCATGAGCGGCCCGGTCGTCGCCCGTAACCGCGAGCACGCGCTCGTCGCGTAGCTCGACCGCACCACGATCGAGGAGAGGGCCCGGTTCGCCGGGCCCTCTCCGTGCGTCAGGGCCCAGTCCGGATCGCTACTCGTACTGCAGCGCTTCGAGCACGCGCAGGCGCGCCGCACGGCGCGCCGGGAGGATCGCGGCGAACAGGCCCGAGATGACCGCGACCACGACGAAGGCGATCAGCGAGCCGGTCGGGATCGCGAACTGCAGGTCGAACTGCGAGAGGGCCTGCGTGACGAGCAGCGCCAGGAAGATCCCCAGCGGCAGCCCCAGCGCCGCGCCGATCAGCGCCGTGATCACGCTCTCGTGCCGCACCATCCGCCGCACCTGCCGCCGCGTCATCCCGACCGCGCGCAGCATCCCGAGCTCGCGGGTCCGCTCGAACACGGAGAGCACGAGCGTGTTGACCATGCCGAAGAGGCTGACGATCACGGAGAGCGCGAGCAGGACGTAGAGCGCGGTGAGGAACTGGCCCAGTTCTTGGTCCTCCTTGTCGATCCACTCCTCCCGCGTCTGGATGCGCGCATCCGGGAACTCCTCGACCGCCGCCGCGATCTCCGCCTTCGCCGCCTCGCCGTCTCCACCCGGCACGTTCACGAGCGTGAAGCGGTTGCGCGGCCGCTCGTACAGCGAGTCGAACGCCTCCTGCGAGACGCTCGCCGAGCCCAGCAGCGGGTAGAAGGGGCTGCCCTCGTAGATCCCGCGCACGACGAACTCCCTCGTCTCGTCCTCGGTCGAGCGCACCGTGATCGTGTCGCCCACGGCGAGGTTCTCGTCCTCCGCGACGTTGTGGGGCACGACGGCGCCGTCGTCGCCGAGCTGGGCGAGCAGCTCGTCCGAGCCCTCCTCCCAGCGGAACTCGTAGACGTCGCCGATGCGAACGTCGAGGCCGGTGAGGTTGGCGCCGCTGCCGGCGATCTCGGCGATCTCCTGACGGACGTTGCTGACCGTCTCCACACCGTCGGCGCCCTCGATCGCGTCGCCGGCGGCGGCGGGGAACTCGGAGTACCCGTCCTGCGAGGTGACGATCAGGTCCGACTGGATCTGGCGTTCGATCGCGTCGCGGTTCGAGACTCTCAGGCCCTGGGCGAGGACGGCCACGAAGGTGACGAGCGCGATCCCGATCATCAGCGCCGCCGCGGTCGCCGCGGTGCGGCCGGGGTTGCGCCGCGCGTTCCCGTCGGCCAGCTTTCCCGCGGCGCCGCCGATGCGACGCGCCGGGATGCCGACGACCTTCGTCAGCGGCGCGACCAGGCGGGACGAGAGCATCGCCACCCCGACGAAGAGCGCGAGCACCCCGGCCCCGAGCAGGATGAAGCGGTCGCCCGTGCCGAGGTCGTCGGCCAGGGTCGCGTACGAGAGCGCGAGCACCGCGAGCGCGACGATCACGCTGGCCACGTAGGGCGTGTAGCGCGCGAAGCGGCCGTGCGGCAGGGTGGCGCCCTCGCGCACCGCGGCGATCGGCGGCACGCGGGTCGCGCGGAGAGCCGGGACGAGCCCGGCCACGAGCGTCACGAGCGTGCCGACGAGGAGCGAGACGACGATCGTGCGGGTGGCGAACACCGTCTCGGTCTGCGGCAGCTCGAAGCCGAAGGCGCTGAACAGCTTGTTGAGCCCGATCGCGAGCCCGAGGCCGCTCAAGAGGCCGATCAGCGAGGCGAGCAGCCCGATCACGAGGGCCTCGATGATCACTGCGGCGAGCACCTGCCGCCGCGACGCGCCGATCGTCCGCAGGGTGGCGAACTCGCGCATCCGCTGCGCGACCGTGATCGAGAGCGTGTTGAAGATGACGAATGCACCGACGAAGAGCGCGACGCCCGCGAAGGTCAGGAGGAAGTAGCGGATGATCTTCGTGAACGTCGCGATCTCCCCGGACGCCTCCTCCGCCTGCTCGACCCCGGTCCGCACGGTCACGTCCCCGCCCAGCTCCGCCTGCAGGCGCCGGGTCAGCTCCTCGGGGTCGACTCCTTCCTCGGCCGCCACCTGCACCGCGTCGAGCCGGCCCTCCTTGCCCAGCAGCTCCTGCGCGGTCTCGACGTCGAAGACGACGAACATCGCGCTGCCGAGTGAGCTCAGCTCGCCGTACTTGGCGATGCCGACGATCTCGAACTCCCGCGTCGGGCCTGTCCCGGCGACACCGATCCGATCCCCGAGCTCCCAGTCCTGATCGCCCGCTACCCCCTCGTCGACGGCGACCTCGGCGTTCCTGCTCGGCCAGCTCCCCTCGACGAGGTTGAGCGGGTTGAAGCGCTCGAGCTCAGCGGCCGGGTCGATGCCGAAGGCGAGGGAGAACGAGTCGCCGGAGGTGACCAACTCGCCGTCTGGCCCCACGAGCTTCGTCTGGAAGTCCTGGACGGCGCCGGTGGCCACGTCGACGCCGTCCACCTCGCGAACGCGCTCGAGGGTCTCCTCCGGGATCGGCGGCGCCTGCGCCGACTCGCCCTCGAAGCTGATCCCTGCGTCCTTCCCGCTGACGACGGCGTCGGTGCCCGCGTACGACTCGACGAAGATGGTGTCGAACGCCGCGTCGATCGTGTCGGTGAGGACGTAGGCGCCGCTCATCATCGCGACGCCGAGCACGATCGCGAGCGCGGTCAGCGCCGTGCGGAGCTTGCGTCCGGCCATGCTGCGGAGGGCGACCTTCGTCACCGACGTGGCCTCTTCGATCCGAGTGTCCCGCGCACGAGGGGGCACGCTACCGCGCCGGAGACCACCTGCCTAGCCAACTGCCGCTCGGAGCAGCGGGCGGGGTCGTTCTGTGACGCCGCCGCAGTTGAGAGAATGGCCGGTGATGCGCCTGCGGCGAATCCCGGGCTTCGGCGCGGCTTCCGGCTCCGTCGCCTTCCTCGTGCTGATGCTGCTCGCGGTCGCAGCCTCGGTGAACTTCGCCGACTCCTCGTTTCGCACGGTCTCGCTCGTCGCGATCCCGCTGGCCTCGACGTTGGCCGTGGTCGCCGGCATCGTCGCCTACCGGCCGGAGCGTCCGGCCGTCTGGTATCTCGTCGCGGTCGCGCAGGTCCTCGGGGCGCTGGGGGCGGGGGTCTGGCAGGCGAAGTTCGCCTCGCAGGATGCCCCGCCGCTGCCCGGCGGCAGCCAGGACGTGTTCTTCATCGCGTTCTACGTCGTCCTGGGGGCGGCGCTCCTCGCGGCGCTGCATCGCTCCGAGCGCGGGAGCCAGGCAATTCTCGACGCGGCGATCTTCGCCGCCGGCGGGATGCTCTTGACACTGCTCGTCCTCGTCGACCCGTACATCGCGACGAACGACCTGACGACGATCGGACGGGCGGTGCAGATCGCGTCGGCGTTCGCCGACGTCTGCCTGCTCGCCCTCGCGCTGCGGCTCCTGATGACGCCGGAGGCGGAGACGCCGTCGCTCCAGCTGCTGGTCGGCGCGACGATGGCCTGGATCGCCTCCGACGTCGTCTGGATCTGGCTGACGTCGATCGGCAGCTATGTCCCTGGGTCGTCCGCGGACACGGGTTGGCTCGTCTTCTACGCGCTGAGTGGTGCAGCGGCGCTCCACCCGTCCATGCGTGTGCTGGCGGCCGCCCGGGCGCCCCGCGCTGCGCGTGTCCGCTGGCCGTTTCTCGCGCTGCTCACGGTGGCGCTGCTGGGCAGCACTGCCGTCACGGGCTACGGGCTGCTGTCGAGGGAGGAGGTGAACTCGGCCGGAACGGTCGCGATCACCTCCGTCCTCTCGCTGCTCGTGATCACGCGCCTCGCCCTCCTGCTGCGGGCCGAGCAGCGGCTGCGGCAGGAGCTCGGCGAGCGCAACGAGCAGCTGCTCGAGCTGGATCGAATGAAGGACGGCTTCGTCGCCTCGGTCTCGCACGAGCTTCGAACCCCGCTGACGGCGATCAGCGGCTTCGCAGCCACGATGACGGCACGCTGGGATCAGCTGGCCGAGGAAGACAAGCTCACGTTCCTGAACACGATCGACCACCAGGCGAAACGCCTGAACCGGCTCGTGGACACGGTGCTGCTCCTCTCCCGGATCCGAACCGGGCGGGTCTCCAAGATCCGCGAGCCGGTCGATCTGGCGGAGTCGGCGCGGACGGCGGTCGAGGAGCTTCGGCTCGACGTCGAGATCGACGTCAGCGGCGCGATCCCCGCGGCAGTGGAGGCCGATCCGGACGAGATCTACCAGATCTT
>DASUOK010000157.1:0-5569 GCA_036276675.1 Gaiellaceae bacterium
AGGCCGCGTACGCGTTGATGGAGGGCGTGGCCGAGGCGGAGGCGATCGACACGATCGCGAAGCTCGGCTTCGCGCACCCGCTTGGCCCGCTCGCCCTCGCCGATCTGATCGGCCTCGACACGTGCGTCGCGATCATGGAGGTGCTGCACGACGGCCTCGGCGACCCCAAGTACGCACCGTGCCCGCTGCTGCGGCAGTACGTGGCCGCCGGGAGGCTCGGCCGCAAGAGCGGCCGCGGCTTCTACGAGTACTCCGCCTGATCCCCCATTCGGGGTAGGTCCTCCGGTCCGGCAGGTGCCGATAATCACGTGCAGAAGACTTCCGGGGGGAAGCCGAATGAGACTCTTGCTGGTGGACGACGACTCGGGGCTCCGCGCACTCCTGCGGACGACCTTCGAGGCTGTCGCCGTCGAGGTGGACGAGGCCGCGAACGCGCGCGAGGCCGCCGAGCGCGTGGCCGCGTCGCCGCCGGAGGTGATCGTGCTCGACGTCGGCATGCCCGGCATCGACGGGATCGCCTTCTGCCGCCAGCTGAAGGCGGCGCCCGAGACGGCCGACATCCGCGTCGTCCTGCTCACCGGCCTCGACGACGTGGAGGACGTCGCGACCGCGGCCGGCGCGGACGCGCTCGTGCTGAAGCCGTTCCGCCCGCTGGAGCTGCTCACCGTCGTCGAGCGGCTGGCGGCGGGCCGGGCCGGGCTGCCGCTGCGCTCCTCGAACGCCCGCTCCGAGGAGGAGCAGCTGCTCCTGTACGCGCGCGACCTCCGCGACCTCGTCGAGCTGGAGCGGGGCCAGCGCGTGCTCCTGGAGCGCGCCTACCGCGACACCGTCTCCGCGCTCGCGAGCGCGCTCGAGTCGAAGGACACCGGCACGCGGCAGCACTCGCAGCGCGTGCAGCTCTACGCGCTCGAGCTGGCGAAGGCGCTCGACCCCCTCGTCGCCGGCCATCCCTCCGTGGAGTACGGGTTCCTCCTCCACGACATCGGCAAGATCGGCGTGCCCGACCAGATCCTGCGCAAGCCGAGCTCGCTCAACGAGGGCGAGTGGCGGCAGATGCAGATGCACACGGTGCTCGGCGAGCAGCTGCTCGGCCGCGTCTCCTTCCTGCAGGGCGCGGGCGTCGAGATCGTGCGCTCGCACCACGAGCGCTGGGACGGCCGCGGCTATCCGGACGGGCTGGCCGGCGAGGAGATCCCGATCGGCGCCCGCATCTTCGCCGTCGCCGACGCGCTCGACGCGATCACGAGCCACCGCCCCTACCGGAGCGCGCAGAGCTGGCGGGCGGCCCACAAGGTGATCGTGGCGGAGTCCGGCAAGCAGTTCGACCCCCAGGTGGTCGCCGCGTTCCGCGACCGCGAGCACGTCCTGCACGAGATCCGCCGCGAGTTCCTCACCGCCGCCTGACCGCCGACGGTGCGGGTAGCTACACCGCGAGACGCCTGGCCGCGCCATGGCGGGGCCACTGCGGCCGCCGTACAGTCGAGGGCATGACCGCCCGGGTGATGCTGACCACGTCCTTTTGGCTCCGCTCGGCGCGGGAGGCCCTCTACGCGCTCGCGGCGCTGCCGCTCGGCGTCCTCTGGTTCACGACCGTCGTGACGCTGCTGGCCCTGAGCGCCGGCCTTGCGATCACCCTCGTCGGCGTCCCGCTGCTCTTGCTGACCCTCGGGCTCGTGCGCGTCGCGGCAGGGCTGGAGCGTCGCTGGGCGGAGCTCGTCCTCGGCGCGCGCATCTCCTCCTCGACGGCCCGGCCGGGCCTGCAGGGGCCAGATCCGTGGTGGCGGCGGCTCTGGGCGGTCGTCTCGGAGGGCGCGGTCTGGCGCGAGACGCTCTACCTCCTGCTCCAGCTGCCCGCGGGAGTCGCGCTGTTCGCCGCGGCCGTGACGGTCTGGTCGGTGGCGCTCGGCGGCCTGACCGCGCCGGCCTGGCACTGGGCGATCCCGCAGTCCGAGCTGCTCTGGGAGGACGGCGGCGCACTCGGTCGTGCGGTGGAGCTCGGCGGGACCTTCGTCCTGGGAGCGATCGCGCTCGTGGCGGCGCCGTGGATCGTGCACGCGCTCGTTCGGGGCCACGGCGTGCTCCGGCGCGCGCTGCTCGGGCCGACGCGGGGCGAGCTCGAGCGAGCCGCGGCACGTTCCGAGGCCAGCCGCAGCGCCGCCGTCGCTTCAGCCGTGGCCGACCGGCAGCGGATCGAGCGCGACCTGCACGACGGGGCGCAGGCGCGGCTCGTCGGCCTGGCCGTCGACCTCGGCCGGGCGCGCGAGCGCCTGGAGGCGGGCGGGGACCCGACGGAGGCAGTCGAGCTCGTCCGCGCCGCACACGAGGAGGCGAAGGTCGCCCTCGCCGAGGTGCGGGACCTCGCGCGCGGGATCCACCCCGCGATCCTCGCCGACCGAGGCCTCGACCCCGCGCTCTCGTCGCTCGCCGCGCGCGTTCCCGTCCCCGTCGACGTCTCCGTCCGGCTGCACGAGCCCGCTCCGGTCGAGGTCGAGGCCGCCGCCTACTTCGTCGTCTCGGAGTCGCTCGCGAACGCGGCCCGCCACGCGAACGCGTCGCGGGTCACGGTCGACGTCGCCCGCGAGGGCGACGCCGTCGTCGTCGAGGTGCGAGACGACGGGCGCGGCGGCGCGAGCGTCTCGGCGGGATCGGGCCTCGCCGGGCTGCGCGAGCGCGTCGCGGCCCTCGACGGCGTCCTCGTCGTCGACAGCCCGGCCGGCGGGCCGACGGTGGTCAAGGCCGTGATCCCGTGCGCGTAGTGCTCGCGGAGGACTCCGGCCTCCTCCGCGACGCGCTCACCCGGCTCCTCGCAGACCACGAGATCGAGGTCGCGGCCGCCGTGACGACGGTGCCGGAGCTGCTCGAAGCCCACGAGCGCGAGCACCCCGACGTCTGCGTGGTCGACGTGCGGCTGCCGCCGACGTTCACCGACGAGGGGATCCGGGGGGTCGTGGAGCTGCGGCGGACGCACCCGGGCGCGCCGGTGCTGGTCCTCTCGCAGTACGTGGAGGAGCGGTACGCCCGCGACCTCCTCTCCGACCGCGCCGAGGGGATCGGCTACCTGCTGAAGGACCGCGTCGCCGACGTGCGCGAGTTCGTCGAAGCGCTGCGCAGGGTCGCCGCCGGCGGTGCCGTTCTCGATCCCGAGGTCGTGCGCCAGCTCCTCGTCAGGCACCGATCGATCGACGAGCTGACCGCGCGCGAGCGCGAGGTCATGCAGCTCGTCGCCGAGGGCCGATCGAACGCGTCGATCGCGCGCGAGCTCGTCGTCACCGAGCGCGCGGTCGAGAAGCACGTCACCAGGATCCTCCAGAAGCTGCGCATTCCGCCGAACGACGACCACCACCGCCGCGTGCTGGCCGTCCTCGCGTGGCTGAAGGCCGAGTAGCGCATACGATCCCGGGCGATGGACTTCTCCCTGACGGACGAGCAGCGGGAGATCCAGGCGCTCGCGCGCGACGTCGCCCGCGCCGAGATCGAGCCGCACGCGGCGGCCTGGGACCGCGAGCACCGCTTCCCGACCGAGCTCTACGGCAAGCTCGCCGAGCTCGGGCTGATGGGTGTCTGCGTCCCGGAGGAGCTCGGCGGCGCCGGCGCCGACTTCCTCTCCTACATCCTCGTGCTGGAGGAGCTCTCGCGGGCGGACGCGGGCGTCGGCGTCACCGTGGCCGTGCACACGAGCGCCTGCACGCTGCCGATCCTCGCGTTCGGCACCGAGGAGCAGCGGTCGCGCTTCGTACCGCCGCTCGCGCGGGGCGAGACGATCGGCGCCTTCGCGCTCACCGAGTCGGGCTCCGGCTCCGATGCCGGGGCGCTGCGCACGCGGGCGGAGGCCGAGGGCGACGGCTGGCGGCTCGACGGCGCGAAGCAGTGGATCACGAACGGCAGCTACGCCGGCACCTTCCTCACCTTCGCCCGCACCGACGGGGCCGAGGAGGGCGCCCGCGGCGTCTCCGCCTTCCTGCTCGACGCCGAGCACGTGCGGGTGACGCGCGAGGAGGAGAAGCTCGGCCTCAACTCCTCGTCCACGGTCGACCTCGTCATCGAGGGGGCGCACGTGGGCCGCGACCGGCTCCTGCACGAGGAGGGAAAGGGGTTCGCGATCGCCATGTCCACGCTCGACGGCGGCCGCATCGGCATCGCCGCGCAGGCGGTGGGGATCGCGCAGGCCGCCTACGACGTCGCGCGGGAGTACGCGAAGGAGCGGCGCACGTTCGGGAAGGCGATCGCGGAGCACCAGGCGATCCAGTGGAAGCTCGCGGATATGTCGACGGAGATCGACGCCGCGCGCCTGCTCGTCCACCGCGCCGCGTGGCTCCGCGACCGCGGCGAGGAGGTGACCGAGGCGGGGGCGAAGGCGAAGCTCTTCGCGTCCGAGATGGCGCGCCGCCAGACGGCCGAGGCGATCCAGATCCTCGGCGGCTACGGCTACACGAAGGAGTTCCCGGTCGAGCGCTACTACCGTGACGCGAAGATCACCGAGATCTACGAGGGCACCAGCGAGATCCAGCGGCTCGTGATCGCGCGCAAGATCCTCGAGCTGCAGCGTGAGCCCGCCCCCGCGACGTGAGGGCGCGCGATGAGCCCGTCCGCCTGACGCGGATCTACACGCGGGGCGGCGACGCAGGGGAGACGTCGCTCGGCGACGGCTCACGCGTCTCGAAGCTCGACTGCCGGATCGGCGCCTTCGGCACGGTCGACGAGCTCAACTCGGCGCTCGGCGTCGTGCTCGCGGGGGAGCTGCCCGAGGAGCTGCGGCGCCCGCTCACGCTCGTGCAGAACGAGCTCTTCGACGTGGGCGCCGATCTCTCCGTGCCCTGGGGCGTGACCGACCGCCTGCGGGTGGAGCAGGCGATGGTCGATCGCCTCGAGGAGCTCTGCGACCGGTTCAACGCGGGCCTGCCGGAGCTGCGCAGCTTCGTCCTCCCCGGCGGCAGCGAGGCCGCGGCCCGGCTGCACGTCGCCCGGACGCTCTGCCGGCGAGCCGAGCGAGACGTGCTGCAGGGCGCGCAGGAGGTGGAGCTGAACCCGCTCGTCCTCGTCTACCTGAACCGGCTCTCCGACCTGCTCTTCATCCTCGCGCGCGCCGCGAACGCCGCGGCCGGCCGCGACGAGCCGCTCTGGCGGCCCGGCAGCTCGCGCTAGCTGCTAGGCCGCGATCCGCTCGACCGCGCGCGGCCGCGCGTTGCGCTCGAACTTGTTCCAGCGGCGGTCGCCGCGGAGGAAGCGGATGGTGCCGACCAGCCGGGCGTACACGAGCGCGGGGCGGTAGAGCACGAGCTCGAGCGGAGCGAGCAGCACGAGCGCCGCGAGCCGCCGCTTGGGCAGCACCCGCTCGGCGAGATCGGAGATCAGCACCGCGGAAGCGGTGAGGAGGCCGGTGCCGAAGGCGAGGGCGCCGCCGATGGTGAGCGCGGCGGTCCAGTCGAGGAGGCCGGTCGCGGCCGCCGTCACGAGCGCGAGCACGGCGAGCACCTCGAACACGGGCGCCAGGACCTCGGAGACGAGGTAGAACGGCATCCCCGCCAGGCCGACGGCCTTGTAGCGCCGCCGCCCGAGCATGCCGCGATAG
>DASUOK010000158.1:0-5213 GCA_036276675.1 Gaiellaceae bacterium
GAGTTCCTCGAGCCGCGCGCGCGGACGCTGATCCTCTCGACCACGAACGGCACGCGCTCGGTCGCCACCGCGGCCGAACGCTGCGACGTCGTGCTCCTCGGCAGCCTCCTCAACCTCGACGCCGTCGCCGCTGCCGCCCGCGAGCGCGGGGAGGACGTGGCGATCCTCTGCGCCGGCTTCAAGGGACGCTTCGCGCTCGACGACGCCTACTGCGCCGGCCGGGTCGTGCAGCTGCTCGGCGGCGAGCCCACCGACGCGGCGGTCGCGGCGGACGCGATCGCCCGCGCGTACCCGACGGCGCTCGCGGGCCTGAACGCGCGCACTTACGGCCCACCCGGGCTCGAGGAGGACATCGCCTTCTGCGCCCGCGAGAGCGTCCTCGAGGCCGTTCCACGCTTCGCCGGCATGCGCGGCCCGGCCGCCGAGATCGTGCTCTCGTGACCGACGTCTTCGCCGACGTGCTCGCCGCGAACGACGCCTACAGGCAGGGTTTCGGGCTCGCCGGGCTCGAGGCCCGCGCCGCCCGCGGGCTCGCGGTGCTCACGTGCATGGACTCGCGGATCGAGCCGCTCGCGATGCTCGGCCTGCGCCCGGGCGACGCGAAGATCCTGCGCAACGCCGGCGCGCGCGTCACCGACGACGTCCTGCGCACCCTCGTGCTCGCGACGTATCTGCTCGGGGTCGAGCGGGCGATGATCGTCGCCCACACGAAGTGCCGCATGGCGGCCGGGGACGAGGAGGACGTGCACGACGCGGTGAGGGCGGCAGGTGGGCCGGACACGCGGAGTCTCGCCTTCCTCGTCACGAGCGATCAGGAGGCGACCCTCCGCGCCGACGTCCAGCGCGTGCGGTCGTGGCCCTACCTCGTCGACCTCCACGTGGGCGGCTTCCTCTACGACGTCGACACGGGTCGCCTCGGTCGCATCTGTTGACGGGAGAGCTGCGGTTCGCCCGCACCCGTGCTGCGGCTCGGCCCGGATGACACGGAGGCGGTTTGACAGGAACATGTGTTCGGGTATAGAACATACGTTCCGGTGATCGCCTGCCTCCTCATTCCCGGCTTCGAGCTCCGTGCAGCGCTGCGGGAGCGGCCCCGGCTCGCGCTCGAGCCCGCCGCGCTCGCGCCGGTCCCGGGGACGGAGCCGCTGCTGGGGCCGGTCACGGCCGCAGCGGAGGCGGCCGGGGTCGAGCCGGGGATGCGCCTCGGCGAGGCGCTCGCGACGTGCCCGCAGCTCGTCCTGGTCGAGCAGGACCCGGCCGCGGTCGAGCGCGAGTGGGAGGGAGTGCTGCAGCGGCTGGAGGACTCCGGCTTCGCCGTCGACCCGGAGGAGCCGGGCCGCGTCACCTTCGAGACGAAGGGCGTCGAGCGGCTGTACGGAGGACTGGAGGCGGCGCTCGAGCGGGCGCTCGCCGCCGTCGGAGCTGCCTGGGATCCACGCGCGGGCGCTGCGCGGCGCCGGTTCGCAGCGCTCGCCGCTGCGAGCGTCGCGCGTCCCGGGCAGGCACTCGTCGTCGCGGACGGGAAGGAGGAGAGCTTCCTCGCGCCGCTGCCGCTCTCGCTCCTGCCGCTCACAGCCGACCGGTACGCCGAGCTCGAAGGGCTCGGCGTGCGCAAGCTGGGAGAGCTCGCGGCGCTGCCCGGGGGAGCAGTCGCCGAGCGGCTCGGCCCGGAGGGGCGGCGGGCGTGGGCGCTCGCACGCGGAGGGGAAGGGGGCCGTGTGCGAGGCCGGCGCCCGGCCGCCGAGCTGGCCGAGGCGCTCGAGTTCCCCGAGGCGATCGCGAACGAGCTCACGCTCCGGCGCGCGTTCGGCGCGCTCCTCGACCGGCTGCTCGCCCGGCCGGAGCGGGCAGGACGGCCGCTGCGCAAGGCCGCGCTCTCGGCCCGGCTCGTCGGCGGCGGCTCGTGGCGGCGCACCGTCACCTTCCGCGAGCCGATCGCCGAGCGGGCGCGGCTGCGGGCGGCGCTCGGGCCGAAGCTGCTCGAGATCCCCGCGCCCGTCGTCGAGCTGCGCCTGGAGGCGGTCGAGCTCTCGGAGGCGGTCGGCCAGCAGCTCGAGCTCGTCAAGCCGGCGGGCGACGAGGTGAGCGCCCGGCTGAGCGACGGGCTGCGTCAGGTGCGCGCGAGCACGGGCTCCGGATCGGTCTGCGCAGTCGTGGAGGTGGCGCCGTGGTCGCGGATCCCGGAGGCACGGGCGCTGTTCGTACCCAGGGACGAGTAGCCGGGCGACGAGCGGGACGCCTGAACGCGCCGCGGCCCGCGCTCGTCGAGGCGAGCCCGGTGGGCATCCCGCGCCGCGTGAACCGGATCGGGGTCGCCTGCCTGCGCGAGGAGTGGCGGGTCGTCGACCGCTGGTGGACGGAGGACCCGGTCGACCGCCGCTACTTCGACCTCGTGCTCGAGTCGGGCGAGCACGCCTGCGTCTTCCGCGACGAGGAGGCCGGCTGTTGGTTCAGTCAGCGGGCGTGAGCGCGTGATCGGCGAACACTTCCCAGCGCTCGGCGTGCGCCGCCGGCACGACCACCCACTGCCGGAACGGCTTGCCCTGCCCGGAGGGGTCGAAGAGGTGGGCGCCGTCGAGCGCGAGCGCCTCCGCGTGCCGCTCCGAGTCGGTCAGCTTGAACACCATCGCGCCGCGCGTGAAGCCCGCCACCATCTTCCCGCGCGCCTTCACGCACGGCATCCCCATCATCTGCGAGAGCTGGACGAAGTCGTGCCGGAACGCGAGGAAGTCGGCCAGCTCGTCGTAGCGCTCGCGCGCGTCCACGAGCGCAGTATCGCGCCTCGCCGGTTTCAGTTGGGCGACGCTACCGCGAAACGACGCGCGTGGCAGGTGCGACCGGCGCCGAGGACGTCACGAGCGCGTAGGCGAAGAGGGCGAAGGTGATCGTCGCGATCGACGCCATCGTGGCGGCGAGCATGCGCATCGATGCTCCAACGGACGAGCCGGCGTGAGCGTTACGCACTCAGGCGGCAGCCTGGTCGAAGCGAGCCCGTGCCGACGCGAGCTCGTCGTCGTCGCGGGCGGCGTGGAGCGCGCGGACGAAGTCGCCGAAGCCGCAGCCCGGCGTGTGGAGATCGAGGAAGCGCGCCTCGCCCGAGCCGACGACGGCGAACGTGTGCGGGACGCCCGCCGGCACCTGCACCCAGGCGCCCGCGCCCGCGCGGAGCTCCTGCGCTCCCACCGTGAACGCCAGCTCGCCGGCGAGCACGTAGAAGCTCTCGACGTGACGGTGGTGGAGGTGCGCCGGCGGCGAGGGGGAGCCGGGCTCGCTCCACACCTCCGCGATCCCGATCGCCTCGACGTCCGTGAGAAGCGCGACGCGGAGACCGGGGCGCTCCGTGACGAGCTCCTCGTGGCCGATCTGCGCGAGGGCGGGCGACCGGAGGCCGTCGTCCGGCGGCTCCTCCTGGTCGAAGGCGACCGTCCGACCGTCGCGCATCGCCCGGAGGTAGTCGGCGAAGCCCACGCCCGGAGCGTGGAAGTTGAGATAGCGCAGCTCGGCGTCGCTCCCGTTCCGGAAGCCGTGAACGACGAACGGCGGCACGCACACGAGCGTCCCCGGCGTTGCGACGCGAGCCTCGTCGTCCACGCCGAGCCGGAGCGTCAGCTCGCCGTCGAGGACATAGAAGAGGTCCGTGTGGTGCCGGTGGATGTGGAGATCGGCGCCCTCGCGCCCAGCGCCGAAGCGCGACCACGTCGCGTGCAGCGGCCCCGCGTCGGAGAGGATCTCGACGCGCCGGTCCTCGGAGTCGCCGATCACCTCGCCCGCGCCGGGCTCTAGGAGCAGCGGATGGGATACGTCGAGCTCCACTCCCATTCAGCGTATTCGTTCCTCGACGGCGCCTCGCATCCGGAGGAGCTGGCGCTGCGGGCGGCGGAGCTCGGCTACGAGGCGCTCGCGCTCACCGACCACGACGGGGTCTACGGCTCGCTCGAGTTCGCGCACGCGGCGAAGCACTTCGGGGTGCGGCCGCTCACCGGCGCCGAAGTGACTTTGGTGGGAGGAGCGCACGTGACGCTCCTCGTCGAGACCGCGGCCGGGTACGCGAACCTCTGCCGCCTGCTCACCGCGGCGCATGCGGGCACGCGGCCGAAGCCCGACGAGCCGGTGCCGCCCGCGCTCGACCCGGCGCTGCTCCCGGACCATGCCGAGGGGCTCGTCTGCCTCTCGGGGTGCGCTCGCGACGGGCTCGGCGTGCGCGACCCCAACGCCGCGGCGCGGCTCGCGCAGGCGTTCGGCGACCGCTTCTACGTCGAGCTCCAGCGCCCGTTCGAGCGCGGGGACGCCCAGCGGAACGCGCTCCTGCGCGACCTTGCCGCCCACGTCGGCGCGCCCACGGTCGTCACCGGGAACGTGCACGCGCACCACCCGCGGCGCACGCCGCTCCAGGACGTCCTCGTCGCGATCCGGCACAACACCTCGCTCGAGTCGTGCGAGCGGGAGCGGCGCGGCAACCACGAGAGCGTCCTGCGCGCGCCGGCGGAGCTCGTCGAGCTCTTCCCGGACGACCGCGACGCGGTGGGGCGGACGACCGAGCTCGCTGAGCGGCTGCAGTTCGACCTCACCGCCGAGCTCGGCTACCGCTACCCGGACTTCGCCGACGGCGCCGAGCCCGCGATCCGCCGGCTGGCCCAGGTGTGCGAGGCGGCGTTCGGCGACCGGTACCCACCTAGTGACAGACTGTTACTAGGTCGGGCCCGCACGCGGCTGCGGGAGGAGCTGGCGCTGATCGACGAGCTCGGGCTCGCCGGGTTCTTCCTGCTCCACTGGGAGGTGCTCGAGCTGGCGAAGGAGTGCGCGGCCGAGGTGCGCGGCTCGGGCTCGCCGCGCCGCCGGCTGCCGCCGGGGCGAGGGCGCGGCAGCTCGGTTGGCTCGATCGTCTGCTACCTCACCGGTCTCTCGCACGTCGACCCGGTCGCGAACGACCTCTCGCTCGGCCGTTTCCTGAACCGGGAGCTGATGTCCGTGCCGGACATCGACCTCGACTTCCCGCGCGACATCCGCGAGAAGCTGATCGTCCGCGTGACGGAGCGGTACGGCCGCCGCCATGCCGCTCTCGTCGCGAGCTTCGCCACGTACCGCTCGCGCGGGGCCATCCGCGACGTCGGCAAGGCGCTCGGGCTGCCGTTCGCGGAGCTGGAGCGGCTCGCGCGCGTCACCGACGGCTGGCACGCGCAGAAGGTCGCGGAGGAGCTGCAGCTGCTGCCGGA
>DASUOK010000159.1:0-15086 GCA_036276675.1 Gaiellaceae bacterium
CGAAGGCCTCGTATGCCTCGACCTCGCCGATGAAGATCAGATGATCGCCCGCCTCTCGGTGCTCGACGTGGCGACAGGTGAAGTGCGCGAGCGACCCCTCGAGCAGCGGCACGCCTCCCGGCCCCTCGTCCACCTCCACCCCTGCGAACTTGTCCTCGGCCGGGGTCGCGAACTGGCGCGAGAGGTGGTGCTGGTCGGCGGCGAGGACGTTGACCGCGAAGTGCGAGCAGTCGACGAAGGCGGGCAGGCTCGGCGCGGCGCGGTCGAGGCAGAACAGCAGGAGCGGCGGGTCGAGCGACACCGACGTGAACGAGTTGGCGGTCAATCCGACGCGCCGGCCGTCGGGGGAGAGCGTCGTCACGACGGTCACGCCGGTCGCGAACTGACCCAGCGCGCGGCGCAGGTCGCGGCGGTCGAAGCGGCCCTCTGTCTCCTGCCGCCGCTTCGCCTCGATCACGCGCCCCGCCTCGTCGGCGTCGAACCACCAGGGGAAGAAGACGCGCGGGTCGTCGAAGCCGTTCGCGATCGTGCCGGCCAGGGAGGGCAGCTCCTGCGCGGCCCCGAGCAGCTCGAGCACGTGCGGCTTCGGCGGCGCGAGCAGCGAGTTCGTCCACTGCGTCACCCATTGCCCGTAGCCGCGCCAGTAGCGGTCGAACGTGCCCTGCATCCAGTCGGCCGTGAACGGCGCGGCCTCACGCTCGAGGATCGACTCGAGGTACGTCTCCGCGCACTTGGCTGCGTTGTTCGAGCCCTGCCCGGTAATCGGGTCGTTGAGGACGACGGCGTCGGCCATCCCGAGCACCGGCACGCCCTCGCCGAGCATCGCGACCGGCCGCCGCACGGTCGGCGCGAAGCGGCCGGTCAGGATCCCGTTCGGGTCGGTGAGGGCGACGTCCCGGTTTCGCGCCGCCTCCCAGGGGAGGAAGCGCTCGAGCAGCTCGAGCGACCGCGCGAGGTGCTCCTCGGGCGAGCGCACGTCCTGCCAGCAGTCCATCGGCCCGCCGGGCACGCCCTCGAAGACCATGATCTCGCACGGGCCCGTCGTCGTCAGGGCGGGGAAGACGAAGTACTCGCCGACCTCGGGGATCAGGTTGAAGCAGACGGCCGAGAACTCGGGCCGCGGCTCCATCCCGACCACGTAGGTGAGCGCGAGCGCGCGCTGCGGCCGGTCGTACGGGGACTTCTCGAGGTCGGGCTCGAACAGCCGCGCGAGGTCGCCCTTGCCGGTCGCGACGACGACGAGGTCGTGCTCACGTGCGTAGCGCTCGAGGTCGGACGGCGTGGCCTCCTCGATCGCCAGCCGTCCGCCGCGCTCCACGAATGCCTCGAGCCAGGTCGCGACCTTGAGCCGCTGGTCGACCGACCGTGCCGGCCGGTCGAGCCGCGCCGCCCACTCGATCGCCCTGCCGCCCGCGCCGTCGGGCACCGTGAACGAGATCCCCTCCACAGGCGGCGTCTCGTCCTGCCAGTGGTCGAGCCCGAGCACGCGCTCGGCCTCGAGGGCCTCGCCGAACATGCACTGACTGGAGAGCACCTGGCCCTCGCGGAGCTCTCCGGGCGTGCGGTTGGAGACGAGCGTCACCTCGTAGCCGGCGCCGAGCAGCCCGAGCGCGTGCTGCGCCCCGGACTGCCCGGCGCCGACGATCGCGACCCGGCGCATCCCTAGGCCGCGGCGAGCTCCGCCAGGTAGGCGTCCGCCTTGGCGGGATCCATGAACCACTCCCCGTAGTCGCGCGGGTCGTCGAACCCGTTCACGAACCGGTGCGCGATCCGCCCGTCCTGGCCGGCGGCACCGAGCAGCTGCAGGACGTGCTCCGGCGGCGGGGTCAGCAGCGCGTTCGTCCACTCGACGACGGCCTGCGCGTAGGCCCAGTAGCGGTCGAAGGTCTCCTGCATCCACGGCTCGTCGTAGGGGCCCTCGGGCCGCTCGAGGATGCTGTCGAGGTACGAGTCGGCGCACTTGGCCGCGTTGTTCGACCCCTGCCCGGTGATCGGGTCGTTGAGCACGACCGCGTCCGCCATGCCGAGCACCGGCGTCCCCGACGGCAGCCGCCCGACCGGCTTGCGCACGGTCGGCGGGAAGCGGCCGGCGAGGATCCCGTTCGGGTCGGTGAGCTCGACGTTCCGGTTCCGCTCCGCCTCCCAGGGGAAGAAGCGGTCGAGGATCTCGACGGAGCGGACGAGGTGCTGCTCCGGCGTCTCGACGTCGGCCCAGCAGTCCATCGGCCCGCCGGGCACGCCCTCGAAGACCATGATCTCGCACGGCCCCGTCGTCGTCAGCGCCGGGAAGACGAAGTACTCGCCGGCGCCCGGCGCCAGGTTGAAGCAGACGGCGGAGTACTCGGGTCGCGGCGTCATCCCCGTCACGTACGTGAGGGCGAGTGCGCGCATCGGCTGCTCGAAGGGCGAGCGTGACGGGTCGCGCTCGAACAGCCGCGCGATCTCGCCCTTGCCGGCGGCGACGATCACGAGCTCGTGCGCGGCGGCGTAGCGCTCCAGGTCCTCGACGCCGGCCTCGTGGATCTCGACCCGGCCGCCGAGCGACTCGAAATGCTCCAGCCAGCGCGGGAACTTGACGCGCTGGTCGGTCGCCTGCGCGTACCGATCGAGCCGCGAGGCGAAGTCGATGACTTTCTCGCCCCGCTGCTCCGGGTGCGGCACCGTGAAGCTGATCCCCTCGACCGGCGGGCACTCCTCCTCCCAGAAGTCGAGGCCGAGCCGCCGCTCGGTGTCGAGGGAGTTGGCGAACATGCACTGGCTCGACATCACCCGGCCGTCGTGGATGTCCTCGGGCGTGCGGTTCGACACGACGGTCACGTCGAAGCCCTCCTGCAGCAGGCCGATACCGAGCTGCAGCCCCGACTGGCCGGCGCCGACGATCAGCACCTTCGTCATCCGTCCCTCCTCACGTCGTCTTCACTCCGCCAATTTCGGGATCGCCGGCTCCGCGCCCTCGGGGCCGAGCGCCGAGTAGCCGCCGTCGACCGCCCAGTCCGCCCCCGTCACGAAGCTGGCCGCGTCCGAGCAGAGGAAGGCGACGACACGGGCGACCTCTTCGGGGTCGCCGACCCGCCCGAGCAGGTGGAACGGCGCCGCCACGCGGTCGGTCTTCTCCCGGTCGCCGCCGCTCAGCTCGTCCATCACCTTCGACCACGTCCAGCCGGGGGAGACCGAGTTGACCCGGATCTTGTCCGGCGCGAGGTCCAGCGCCATGTTGCGGGTCAGCTGCACGAGGGCGGCCTTCGAGACCGGATAGAGCCAGCGGCCCGTCTGCGCCACCTTGGACGAGATCGAGGTGAAGTTGACGACCGCGCCGCCGCCTCGCTGGATCAGGTGCGGCCGCGCGGCGCGGACGAGCATCACGGCGCTGACGACGTTGACGTCGAGCGCTTTCAGCCAGTCCTCCCGCGGCGACGCGACTCCCTCGTCGAGGTAGGTCGCCGCGAGGTTGACGACGATGTCGAGGCCGCCGAAGCGCGCGACCGCGTCCGCGACGCACGTCTCCAGCCGGCCGTCGTCGGTGATGTCGGTATGCGTGAAGAGCACGCGCTCGCCGAGCTCGGTCGCGAGCTCCTCGCCGCCGGCCGGGTCGATGTCCGCGATCGTCACCGCGGCGCCCCGGTCGTGCAGCTCGCGGACGACCGCCCGGCCGATGATCGTCGACCCGCCGGTCACGATCGCCGACCTGCCTTCGAGACCCTCCATGCCCACCTCCGGATGACGGCGCCAGGGATCGCCCGGAGCCTACTGCGCCCGGAAGCCAAGGCGCGTCGCCAGACGCTCGACGCGCTCAGCCGGACGCGAGCGAGCGTACGGCGGCCACGATGTCGGCGGGGCTGGGCAGCGTCCTCACCTCGAGGTCCTTCTGGTAGGGCATCGGGTGCGACGGCGCGCCGACGCGGACGACGGGCGCATCGAGGTCCCAGAAGCAGTGCTCCGCCGCGTGCGCCGCGATCTCGGCGCCGAAGCCGCAGAACTGCACCGCCTCGTGCGCGACCACGAGCCGGCCCGTCTTCGCGACCGACGTCGCGATCAGCGCGGTGTCGAGCGGGACCAGCGTCCGGGGGTCGAGCACCTCCACGCTCACACCGTCGCGCTCGAGCTCGTGGGCCGCGCGCAGGGCGTGGGGCACGAGGGCGCCGAGCGCGACCACGGTGACGTCGGTGCCCTCGCGCGCGACCCGCCCGACGCCGAGCTCGATCCCGTAGCGTTCCTCCGGCACGGGCTCGGGCTCGCCGAAGAAGAGGAGCTTCTGCTCGAGGAAGACGACCGGGTTGTCCCCCCGGATCGCCGCCGAGAGCAGGCCCTTCGCGTCGAACGGGTTCGCGGGCATGGCGACGACGAGGCCGGGGATGTGCGCGAACAGCGCCTCCAGGCTCTGCGAGTGCTGCGCGCCGAGGCGCACCCCGCCGCCGGACACCATCCGGATCACGAGCGGGATGCTCGGCGTGCCGCCCATCATGAACCGCAGCTTCGCGGCCTGGTTCACGATCTGGTCGAAGGCGACCGCGGCGAAGTCGGAGAACTGCAGCTCGACCACCGGCCGCAGCCCCGTGAGCGCCGCCCCGATCCCGCAGCCGACGAAGCCGCTCTCGGTGAGCGGCGTGTCCCTGATCCGCTCTGGTCCGTAGCGCTCGTAGAGGCCCTCGGTGGCGCGGAAGAGGCCGCCGACCTTGCCCACGTCCTCGCCGATCACGAGCACGCTCGGGTCGGCCGCGAGCTCGAGGTCGAGGGCTTCGCGCACGGCGGCGACGAACCCGAGCTTCCGCTCCCCCTCGGCGGGGGCCGGGTACTGCCGGTGTGGGCCGAACACGGCGGGAAGGAGGTCGTCGGCGCTCGCGTCCTCGTCGGCGAGCGCGGTCTCGACCGCCGCCTCGACCTCGCGCTCGACCTCGTGCAGGACGGCCGCCAGGCGCTCGTCGTCGAGCTCGCCGCGATCGCGCAGCAGCCGCTCGAGCCTCGGCAGCGGGTCCTTCGCCTCCCACTCGGCGACGAGCGCCGAGTCGCGCACGTCCGGCAGGTTCGCGCGCATCGAGTGCTGCATCCGCCGGAACGTCTTCAGCTCCAGCAACGTCGGGCCGTCCCCTGTGCGTGCCCGCGCGAGCGCGCCGGCCGCGGCGTCCTCGACGGCGAGCAGGTCGTTCCCGTCGACGATCTCGCCGGGCATGCCGTACCCGGCGGCGCGGTCGGCGAGATCCTCGACGGCGCGCTGCGTCTGCCAGTCGGCCGAGAGCGCGAACTGGTTGTTCTCGCAGACGAAGACGACGGGCAGCGTCCAGGTCGCAGCGAGGTTCATCCCCTCGTGCACGGCTCCCTGGCCGGCTGCGCCGTCACCGAAGAAGGCGACCGCCACCTGCTCCGTCCCACGCAGCTTCGCGCTCAGGGCCGCTCCGCAGGCGTGCGGGATCCCGGCGCCGACGATGCCGTTGCAGCCGAGGATGTCGAGCGAGAGGTCGGCGATGTGCATGGAGCCGCCGAGGCCGCGGCAGTAGCCGGTCCGCTTGCCGAACATCTCGGCCATCATCCGGCGGAGGTCGGCGCCGGCTGCGATCAGGTGGCCGTGCGAGCGGTGGTGCCCGACGAGGTAGTCCGTCTCGCGCATCACGCCCGCCGTCCCGACGGCGATCGCCTCCTGCCCGACACAGCTGTGCGCCGTCCCGAAGATGACCCCCTGCTGGAAGAGCTCGGCGGCGCGCTCCTCGAAGCGGCGGATCAGCGCCATCAGGCGGTACTGCTCCACGAGCGAGGGGCGGCCGGCGGGCCGCTCCGCGACGGGGGTCGTCTCGACGCTCACCGAGGCGGCCGCTGGTGGAGCTCGAAGATGTAGCCGTCGGGATCGAGCGCGTAGAGGCTCTTCCCGCCCGCGTTCGGCCCGCCGGTCATCTCCACCGGCCCGTCCGAGCGGAACGACACCCCGCGCGAGCGAAGCTCCTCGTGGAGGGCGTCGATGCCGGCCACGAACACGCAGAAGTGACCGGTGCCGTAGTCGCAGGGCCGGGAGCTCCCGGAGTGGCGCTCGCAGCCCCGGTACTCGATCAGCTCGACATCGACTTCGCTCCCGGGGATGCGCAGCATCGCGATCTCGAGGCCGGTCGCCTCGGGGACGCCGACGATCCTCGTGATCTCGCGCTCCTCGTAGAGCCGCCGCCACAGCAGCTCGAGGCCGAGCAGGTCGCGGTAGAACTGCAGCGAGCGGTCGAGGTCGGAGACGGTGATGCCCGCGTGCCGAGGCCCCTCGATCGCCCACGTGCTCATGCGGTTAACGTACTGCGGAGGAGGGCTCGATGCTGGACGGTCGGATCGTGCTGGTCACGGGGGCTGCGAGCGGCATCGGCCGCGCCATCGCCGAGCGGTTCGCGCGCGAGGGAGCGCGCGTAACGGGCTTCGACCGCGCCGGTGACGCCGACGTCCACGGCGACGTCCGCTCGGTCGCCGACGTCGAGCGCGCGGTCGACCACGTCGTCGCAGCTGCAGGCAGGATCGACATCGTCGTCAACAGCGCCGGCGTGCGCGAGATCGGCGACCCCTACACGTTGGCCGCCGAGGAGTGGGACAACGTGATCGCCGTCAACCTGAGCGGCACCTTCTACTGCTGCCAGGCCGCCGCGCGCCGCATGCGGGAGAGCGGTGGGGGAGCGATCGTGAACATCGCCTCCGTCGGGGGCCTGATCGGGCTCGCGCGGCGGCCGGCGTACACGGCGGCGAAGCACGGTGTCGTCGGGCTGACGAAGAGCCTCGCCCGCGACCTGGGGCCGGACGGGATCCGCGTCAACGCGATCTGCCCCGGCCTGATCCGGACGCCGCTGACCGAGCAGTACTTCGCCGAGGACGCGTTCGAGGAGGGGTTGCGCACGGTCGTGCCGCAGGGCCGCGCCGGTCTCGCAGCCGACGTCGCCGACGCTGCGCTCTACCTCGCGAGCGACCTGTCGGCGTACGTGAACGGCGTCGCGCTCGCCGTCGACGGCGGCTGGCTCGCGGAGAAGAGCTTCGCGGCCGGCGAGGCGGCGGCGTCCACCTTCCTGGCCGCGCACGAGACGGCGGACTGAGGCGGCCCACGGTTCGCGGGACGCTCGAGGACGGTCAGAGGGGCGGGTTCGCGATCGTGATCGGGACGTCCGTCCGCGTGCGGTTGCCCGCTGCATCCCACGCGCGGACGACGAGGAGATAGCGGCCGTTGCGCAGGCGGCTCGTGTTCCAGTACGGGCGCTGGAAAAGCCGGAACCAGTAGACGCCGTCGCACTCGGGCTCGCGGCGCGCGAGACAGGCCTTCGCCGAGAGGTTCTGCGTCGTTCCCGGTGCGTAGTGCTGCCCGGCGGCGAAGGACGGAGCCGTCAGTGAGAGAAAGACGGTGCGCCGTACGACGACGCGTCCGCTCGAGCGGTCGACGAGCAGGAGGCCGAGTCGGTAGGGATGGTGCGGCGCCGCGAGCGCCGGGACGTTCCGGAACCAGCCGATGAACGACTGCGGGTCGCTGACCCGGGCCCTGGCGTCGACCACGCCCGCGAGCCGCGACCGGTCGAGCCGCCGGCCCGCCTGCGGGAAGCGCACGGCGTTGCCGGCGCGCCTGGCCCACCGTGGCTCCGCCGGCGCGTAGAAGCGGACCTCGTGGATCGCGGGCGGCGCAGTGTCGACGTACGGCTTCAGCTTGCCGGCCGGTCGCAGCGGATTGACCAGCTGCCGCCGTCCACCTGCGACGGCCCACTCGGTCAGGTGCAGGTGCCACCAGCCGCGACAGGTCCAGCCGATCAGCTGGCCCGCCCGCACGCGATCACCGGCCGCCACGCGCGCGTCCACATGGCCGTAGCCGAAATGGCCGACGCGCACGTTGCCGCAGACCCCGGGCGGCGTTGCGTGCTCCACGACGCCGCTCTCGATCGCGTAGACGCGGTGCGTTCGCTCGCGCGGCGCGCGGGCGTCGGGGCGGTCGTCGCGCACGGCGATGTCGACGCCGGTGTGGTAAACGGCCCCGACCTCGGGGTCCGGGCGGGGGTCGAGGAACGACCCGCGAACCGGGTGCTGGCGATTGTGCGGGCGGACGGGCCAGCCTCGGAAGTCGTCGTTGTAGTTCTGGGTGAACGCAGCCATCGCGCTAGAGCTCTCCCTCGGGCAGCAGTCCGAAGCGGCGCAGGACGCCGGGCAGCAGGCGCGGCATGCCGCCGGAGTGCGTCCACGAGCCCTTGACCGCGGTCACGGGCGCGCGGGGGCTCAGCTGCATGATCCTCCGGTAGAGCCGAGCCGAGTGGTGGACCTGGTCCAGCACGACCTCGTCGGCCACGCTCCAGAGAAGCTGGAGCGGAACGCCGGAGCCGGCGATCGCGCGGACATGAGCGATTGGGCTCCGGCGGGCGTAGGCACCTGGATGGCTTCCAGGGGTGCCGCCGATCTCGCGGCGCGCCAGCGCCTGCAGGTGCCGCCCGCCCGGAATGCGCGGAAAGTCGCGATAGCGGCGCGCCAGGTCAGTCGGTGCGTCGAACGCCGCGGCGCCGGCAAGGAGGCGCGGGTAGCGGGCGACGAGGAGCAGCGTCTCGTGTCCGCCCATGCTGCCGCCGAATGCGTAGACGCCGCCCAGCCTCACCCGCAGCCACGGCAGGGTTGCCTTGGCGACGTACTGCATGTTGGCGAGATCGGCGATCTGACCTTCCCACCCCCACGAGTGGAGCGGCAGGACACGACCGTGGCCCTCCGGGCTGATCACGGCGAAACGCCCGCGCGCCGGCAGATCGCCCCAGAAGCGGAGGTTCGCAAGCCCGGTCAGCCCCCGACCGTGTGGTGAGATCACGAGCGGCAGAGGGGGATTCGCCTGAGGCCCGACGTCACCCGGAAGGGCGATGTATGCCGGTCGGGCCGTGCCGTTGTGCGCCCGGTAGCGCACCGTCCAGACACGCACGTCCGAGGCTGCCATCGGCTGATCGTAAGCGGAGCGGTCACCGATCCACCATCGTCGGCATCGGGACGAGCGCCTATAGTCCCGGCGTGAAGCTCGCCGCCCTTCTCGTGCTCGTCTTCTCGCTCGCCCTGGCCGGGTGCGGCGGCTCCGACGACGACGGCGGAACCGCGACCCAGGCGGGCGAGCCGAGCGGAGCGGAGCGCGGCAACCTGCTCCTCGACACGGAGGTCGCGGCCTACAACCTGTGCATCGACCTCGGCATCGCTCCGTGCGGCGACGAGGCGGGATCGGTCGAGACGACGGAGGCGTTCGTCGCCTCCGTCGAGCGGATCGCCGAGGAGAACGGGCTCGCCCGCACGGCCGTTACCGACGCTCTCTCGAGCGCGTCGGCCGAGATCGGGTCCGCCTGTGACGCGTGCAAGGAGATCATCGACGAGGAGATCGCCGCGCAGTAAGCCTCGCCTGGCGGGGACGCCTAGCGCTTCTTGCCGGGGTTCAACAGGCCCGCGGGATCGAAGGCGGCCTTGACCGCGTCGTGCAGCGCAACCGCGGCCGGCTCCCACTGCCGCCCGAGCTGGCCGCCCTTCACGAGCCCCAGCCCGTGCTCGCCCGAGACGCTGCCGCCGAGCCGCACCGCGAGCGCGAACAGCTCCTCCGCGGCGGCCTCGGCCCGCGCCAGCTCGGCGGCATCGGTGGGATCGACGAGGAACGTCGAGTGGAGGTTGCCGTCGCCCGCGTGGCCCCAGCTGCACGCGGGCAGGTCGTGCCGCGCGCCGATCGAGAGCGTCTCCTCGATCGCCTCGCCGAGTCGGTCGAACGGGACCACGATGTCCTCGCTCGCCTTGCCGCCACGCTCCACCTGGACGGCGATCGAGACGCCGTCGCGCCAGCGCCAGAGCGCGGCGATCTCGGCCGCGCTCTCTGGCGCCCACACGAGCAGCGCCTCCTCGCCCACCGCCTCGAGCACGTCCGCTCGCAGGCGGGCCACCTCCTCGACGGAGCCGTCGACGTCGACGAGCACCATGAACCCGCCGCGCTCGAGCGCGATCGGGAACGCGTCGGCCGCGCGTCGCACCGTCTCCGCATCGAGGTACTCGAGCGCGGCGACGGGCAGGCCGCTCCCGAGGACGCGGGCGAGCGCCTCGCAGCCGCTCGCCGTGCCCTCGTGCAGCGAGACCACGGGCGCGACCGCCTCGGGCGCGGGCATCAGGCGCAGCCAAACCGACGTGATCACACCGAGGGTCCCCTCGGAGCCGACGAGCAGGCTCGCGAGGTCGTAGCCGGCCACGTCCTTGCGAATCGCGCCGCCGACGCGGACGAGCTCTCCCGGCGCGACGACCGCTTCGACCCCGGTTACCCAGTCACCCGTGACGCCGTACTTGAACGCGTGCGGGCCGCCGGCGTTCGTCGCCACGTTGCCGCCGATCTGCGACTGCTCCGCGGCGCCCGGGTCCGGAGGGAAGAGCAGGCCGCTCTCGCGGGCACGGCGCCGCACGTCGAGCGTCGTCACTCCTGCCTCCGCCTCCATACGCCAGAGCTCCGGGTCGAGCGACCGCACGGCGGCGACGCGTTCCAGCGCGAGCACGACCCCGCCCAGGGGCACGGCGCCACCGGCGAAGCCGGTTCCGCCGCCGCGTGGCGTGAGCGGGGCGCCGTGCTCGTAGCACCAGGACACCACCTCGGCCACCTCCGCCGCGCTGCGGGGCAGGACGACCGCGTCGGCGCTGCCGCGCAGCCCGCGCGCCTCGGTCGCGTCGGCGAGGTAGAGCGGCGGCACGCCCCTCAGCACGACTTCGTCGCCGAAGCGCGCCCGCAGCGCGGTCTCGAGCGAGGCCGGGGCCACGCTCACGCGCGCCGCACCGGGTTCGTCAACGTGCCGATGCCTTCGATCTCCACCGTCACCTCGTCGCCGTCCTGCAGGTAGACGGGCGGGGTGCGCACGAAGCCGACGCCGGGCGGCGTCCCGGTCAGGATCAGGTCGCCGGCGAGCAGCTCGATCCCGTCGCTGACGTAGGCGATCACCTCGGCGACGGAGAAGATCATGTCTGCGGTGGTGGCGTCCTGGAGCGGCTCCCCGTTCAGCAGGCAGCGGATCCGCAGCGCCTGCGGATCGGGGACTCGAGCGGCGGGCACGAGCTCCGGCCCGACGGGGCAGAAGGTGTCGAACGACTTCCCGCGCGTCCACTGGCCGTCCGCGAACTGGACCGCGCGGGAGCTGACGTCGTTCGCGCAGACGTAGCCGGCGACGTGGTCGAGGGCGTCACCGACGGCGATGTCACGGCCGCCGCGCCCGATCACGACGCCGAGCTCCGCCTCGTAGTCGGTCTCGCTCGCCTGCGGTGGGAGCACGATCGGCGCGCCGTGCCCGACGAGCGCGTTCGGCCACTTCGCGAAGAGCAGCGGCGCCGCCGGCAGCTCCATCTTCGACTCGCTCGCGTGGTCGCGGTAGTTCAGGCCGACGCAGACGATCTTGCTGGGGCGGGGAAACGGCAGGCCGTCGTGCGGCATTCAGTGCTCCTCTGAGGTGGGTGTGAGGGAGAAGACCTTGCCCGGGTTCATGATCCCGTGCGGGTCGAAGACGTCCTTGATCCGGCGCATCAGCGGGACGAGGTCGCCGTGCTCGAGCTCGAGCGCGCGCAGCTTGCCCAGGCCGATCCCGTGCTCGCCCGTGCACGTCCCGCCGCGGGCGAGCGCGTCGGCGACGAGGTTGTCGACGAGCTCGTCGGCGCGCGCCGTCTCGGCGTCGTCGTCGGGATCGACCCAGAGCGAGACGTGGACGTTGCCGTCGCCGGCGTGGCCGAGGATCCCGCCCACGAGGCCGAGGCGCTCGAGCTCCGCGCGCGCGAAGCCGACCGCTGCGGCGAGCTCCGAGACGGGAACGCACGTGTCCGTCGCGCGCTCACGCCGGCCCGGGGCGGCTGCCGCCGCCGCGTACGTCGCCTCGTGCCGGACTGCCCACAGCCGCGCCCGGGCATCCGGCTCGCGCTCCTCGACGATCGCGGTGGCGCCCTCGGCTCGGGCGGTCTCGCGCACGAGCGCGAGGTCCGCCTCCACGCTCGCGTCGCTTCCGGCTGCCTCGACGAGCAGACACGGCCCTTCGTCGTAGGCGGTGCCGAAGTGCCGGTTGATCGCGGCCAGCGACCAGGCGTCGAGCAGCTCGAGCCGCGTCACCGCGGAACCGGCCGCGACGACCGCGGCTGCCGTACGGCAGGCGTCCTCGACGCGGGGGAAGCTGATGCGCTGCGCGACGACGTGCTCGGGAATGCCGAAGAGGCGGACGCGGAGCTCGGTGATCACCGCGAGCGTCCCCTCGGAGCCGACGAGCAGCGAGGTGAGGTCGTAGCCGGCGGAAGTCTTCGCTGCGGGGCTGCCGGTCCGGATCACCGTCCCGTTCGGCAGCACGGCCTCGAGCGCCAGGACGTTCGCGCGCATCTTCCCGTAGCGGATCGTCGTCGTCCCCGCTGCGTTCGTGGCGGCCATGCCTCCGAGCGTGGCGTCGGCGCCGGGATCGACGGGGAAGAAGAGGCCGTGCTCGCCGGCGGCACGGGCGAGGGCGCCACGGGTGACGCCCGCCTGCACGGTCGCCGTCAGGTCGCCCGCCGAGATCGCCAGGATCCGATCCAGCCGCGAGAGGTCGAGGCTGATGCCGCCCCGCGTCGGGATCACGTGGCCCTCGAGGCTCGAGCCGGCGCCGAACGGCGTCACCGGGATGCGGCGCTCGTCGGCGAGCGCGAGCACGCGCGAAACGTCGCCCGTCGAGGCGGGATAGACCACGACGTCGGGCCGCCGGGGTCGGTGGAAGCTGATGTCGGCCGCGTGGAGGTCGCGGTCGGAGTCGCCCGTGGAGACGCGGCCGCCGTCACCGAGCGCCGCCTCCAGCTCGAGCCGCAGCGCGTCGGCGGCGATGCTCATCCGCCCTGTTCCGACTCGGAGGGCAGGCCGCCCGCCACGCGCTCGACGGCCCAGCTGAGGCTCTCCTGCACGGTGCGCTCGGCGGCGGCGCCGTCCTGCGCCTTGCAGGCGGCGAGAAAGGCGGCGTAGCGGCCGACCGACTCGCGGAAGCGCCGCGGCGTCGAGAGCACGATCCGGTTGTAGCGCTCGGAGCGGTGGTAGAGCCGCTCGACCTCGTCCACGAGCCGCGGCCGGCCGCTCGCGCGGTAGCAGGTGCCGTAGAAGTCCCAGCGGAGCCCCAGGTACGTGTCGACGTCCTGCGCCCGGGCCGCGTCTCGGAGCGCGGCGAGGTACTCGCGCATCAGTGCGAGCTCGTCCGCTCGCACGGCTTCGGCGCCGACTCTGGCCGCGAGCCCTTCGAGGCCGTAACGAGCCGCGTAGATCTCCTCGAAGTCCTCGCGCGTGAGCCGGTTCACGACGGCACGGCCGGTGGGCCCGAGCGCGACGAACCCTTCGCGCTCCAGCTGGCTCAGCCCCGCTCGAATCGGCGTCTGCGAGACGCCGAGCCTCGCCGCCAGCTCGCGCTGGACCAGGGGCGTGCCCTCCTTGAGATGCCCCGAGACGATCAGCCCGCGCAGCGACTGCGCGACGCGCTGCTCGATGGACTGGCGCTTCCCGAGGGGGTAGAGCGGAACGTCGTGGCCGAGGTTGCCTTCCATTTGCCCGCAGTCTCGTTTACGCTCGCCCGTGCGCGCAACATGATATTTCAAATTTCATCCAGCAGACGTTAGGCGGGAGATGTCGGATCTGATCTCGGCCGCCACCGCATTCGAGGCGTCGGGTGGACGAGCGCAGGTAGTGCGTGGGCTGTCGCAGCTCACGCTGATGGACGCGATCTGCGCGCCCGCCGCAACCTGCGTGTGCGCGCCGGGCGACAACCTCGCGCTGCACCGGCTGCTCCAGCAGGCACCTGACGGTGCCGCTCTCGTCGTCGACGCGGGCGGCCGCACCGACGCGGGGTACTTCGGCGAGCTGATGGCGATGGACGCCGAGGAGCGCGGCCTGCAAGGGCTCGTGATCGGCGGCTCGATCCGCGACGGCGGCCTGATCGCAGTGGTCGGCTTCCCCGTCTTCCACTTGGGCTTCGCGCCCGCGACCTGCGTGAAGGAGGTGGTGCCTTCGGTCGGCGAGCCGGTCGAGGTCGGCGGCGTGGCGATCGCACCCGGAGACCAGATCGTCGCCGACAGCGACGCGGTGCTCGTCGTCCCTGCGTCCGACTGGCCGACGGTCGAGGCAGCGGCCCGTGAGCTCCAGGCGCACGAGGACGACTTGCGCACGCACATCCTCCGGGGCGGCCGTCTCGCGGAGCAGCTCGAGCTGCCGGAATGACCGCGGAGGCAACCGCCGCGCGCGTCGGGGTCGACGTCGGCGGCACCTTCACCGACGTGATCCTCCAGGGCGGCGAGGGGCGCGTGCTGGTACGCAAGCTGCTGTCGACGCCGCCGAGCTACGACCGCGCGGTCGTCGAGGCGGTCGACGCGCTGGCGAGCGAGGACGGCGGGCGGGTCGCCGAGGTCGTCCACGGCACGACGGTCGCCACCAACGCCGTGCTCGAGCGGCGCGGCAGCGCCACCGCGCTCGTCACGACCGCGGGGTTCCGGGACGTGCTCGAGCTCCGCCGGCTGCGGATCCCGCACATGTACGACCTCTTCTGGCGCAAGCCGCCGCCGCTCGTGGAACGCCGGCTGCGCTTCGAGCTCGACGAGCGCGTCACCGCCGACGGCACGATCCTGCGCGCGCTCGACGAGAGGGAGTGCCGCCTGCTCGCCGCGCGGCTGCGTGCGACGGAAGTCGAGTCCGTCGCGGTCTGCCTCCTGCACTCCTATCTCTACCCCGACCACGAGGAGCGCCTCGGCGCGATCCTCGCCGAGGAGCTGCCGGATGTGACGATCTCGCTGTCGAGCAGGATCCTGCGCGAGCAGCGCGAGTACGAGCGCTCGGCGACGACGGTGGTGAACGCCTACGTGCGGCCCCTGATGGCCTCGTACATCGACCGCATCCGCACCGGTCTCGACGGCGTCGGCCTCACGGGGCCGCTGCAGATCATGCAGTCCTCGGGCGGCGTGATGACCTCGGACGACGCGAAGCTGCGGCCGGTCTTCGCGCTCGAGTCCGGCCCCGCCGCCGGCGTGGTGGCCGCACGCGGGATCGCCGAGCAGCTCGGCCTGGCGAACGTGATCGCCTTCGACATGGGCGGCACCACGGCCAAGGCGTCGCTGGTCGCCGACGGCGCCATCTCGCGTGGGCG
>DASUOK010000160.1:0-2420 GCA_036276675.1 Gaiellaceae bacterium
CACGCGCCACGCGCAAGGTGCAGGACCGGCGCGCGAGCGCGGAGTTTCCGGAGGCGAAGCGGCTGCTCGGTGCCGTCGCGAACTCGCGCGGCAACCGCCACGAGGAGAACGTGGGGCGGCTCGTGCAGGTGGCGAAGGCGCTCCCGCTCGAGGTGGGCGCCGCGCTGCTCGCCTCGGCGGACGGCTACACGCCGCGCGCGAACGCCGCGCTCGACCGCGCCCGCGAGGAGCTCGGGCCCACGCCCGAGATCGCGAACGCGCTCGCCGACAACCTGCCGACGCCGAAGGCGCCGGCGCGGAAGTCGCGCCGGCGGCGGAAGCGCAAGAAGGGCAGCGTCGAGGCGACCCAGAACGGCGCGGCGCCCGCCGGGCCCGAGAGCGCAGACGGCGCCGCCGCCGCACCCGCGTCCGACGGTCGACCTGCCGCGCCAAAGCGGCGCCGTCGCCGGCGCAAGCCCGCCGCGGCGAAGGCTGACACGCCGCCGGCACCGGACGCGTAGCCGGCACAGCTAACGTTTCGGGGGCGTGCTCGTGCTGCTCGCCATCGGCTTCGTCGCGGGCGTGGTCACGGCGATCTCGCCCTGCGTCCTCCCGGTGCTGCCGATCCTGCTCGCCGGCGGCGCCACGGGGCGGCGCCCGCTCGCGATCGTCGCCGGGATCGTCGTCAGCTTCACCGTCTTCACGCTCTTCGCCGCCTGGCTGCTCGACCTGCTCGGGCTCCCGACCGACCTGCTGCGGAATCTCGCGATCGCGCT
Source organism: Gaiellaceae bacterium (assembly GCA_036276675.1). Classification (GTDB taxonomy): domain Bacteria; phylum Actinomycetota; class Thermoleophilia; order Gaiellales; family Gaiellaceae; genus Gaiellasilicea. The sequence continues at coordinate 756 of DASUOK010000160.1, forward strand.
GCTGCTGCTCGTCGCCGCCACGCTCCTCTGGCCGCGGCTCGGCGAGCTGCTCGCGCGTCCGCTGCTCGCGCTGACACGCCGTCGCCCCGGCGAGCTCGGCGGCGGCTTCTTCCTCGGTGCGAGCCTCGGGCTCGTCTTCGTGCCGTGCGCCGGCCCCGTGCTGGCGGCGGTCACGGTGATCGCTGCGCGGCGCGAGGTGGGACTCGACGGTCTCCTGCTGACGCTCTCCTACGCTGCCGGCGCGGCGGTCCCGATGCTCGCCGTCGCACTCGCCGGTCAGCGCGCTGCCCGCTCCCTGCGCAGCCGTGCCGTCACCGTGCGCCGCGTCGCAGGCGTCCTCGTCGGCGTCGCCGCGCTCGCGATCGCCTACGGCGTCGACCAGGACCTGCAGACGGCGGTGCCCGGGTACACGGAGTCGCTGCAGGGGCGCTTCGAGCGGTCGAGCCCGGCGCAGCGCGAGCTCCAGGAGCTGACGGGCGCCAGGGCGCCGGAGGTCGTGGCGGGTGGCGGCACGGCACTGCCGGACTACGGCCTCGCTCCCGAGTTCCACGGCGTCACCACCTGGCTCAACGCGGAGCCGCTCACGCTGCAGGGCCTGCGCGGGCGCGTCGTCCTGATCGACTTCTGGACGTACTCCTGCATCAACTGCCTGCGCACGCTGCCGTACATCACGGAGTGGGACGACCGCTACCGCGGCGCGGGACTGACGATCGTGGGCGTCCACACACCCGAGTTCGCCTTCGAGCACGAGCTCGCGAACGTGCGCGAGAACGTCGCCGAGCTGGGCATCCGTTACCCCGTGGCGCTCGACAACCGCTACGGCACCTGGACCGTCTGGCGCAACCAGTACTGGCCCGCGAAGTACCTGATCGACCGCGACGGCCACGTCCGCTACTACCACTTCGGCGAGGGCGACTACGAGGAGACGGAGGCGGCGATCCGCACGCTGCTCGGCCCCGGGGCGCCGCCTGCCTCCGGCCTGGCGGAGGAGGGCCTGCGCGAGCTGGTCACGCCCGAGTCGTACCTCGGCTGGCAGCGGCTCGCGCGTCATGCCGGCACCGACGTGCAGCGCGACCGCGAAGCGGCGTACGAGCCGCCCGCGCAGCTGGCGGAGAACGAGCTCGCCTTCGGCGGCTTCTGGACGGTCGAGGACGAGCGCGCCGTCGCCGGGCGGGACGCGACGCTGCGCCTCCGCTACCGCGCCCGCGACGTCTTCCTCGTCCTCACCGGGACCGGTTCGGTGCAGGTGCTCGTGGACGGGCGCGCCGAGCGGCGCGTGCGCGTGACCGGCGACCGCCTGTACACCCTCGTCGAGCGCGAGGAGGTGGGCGACCACCTACTCGAGCTGCGTCTCGACCCGGGCCTCGCCGCCTACGCGTTCACGTTCGGCTGAGCCGCTACTGCCCGCGCGGGGTGTCGTCGCCGTCGGCGGCGTCCCGCTCGCGCAGGAAGCGCGTCAGCTCGGCGGCGAGCGAGTCGCCCGAGGGCAGGTTCTCGTGCTCCTCGAGGTCGAGCTCGTCGGTACGCCGCTCGAGCTCCTCGACGTAGGCCGCCGTCTCGGAGTCGCTCGCCACCGCCTCCGTGACCTGCTCCGAGTACGCCTCCTCGGCCTCGGCCAGCTCGACCGTGTCGATCTCGACGCCGAGCAGCGTCCCCAGCCGCTCC
>DASUOK010000161.1:0-3177 GCA_036276675.1 Gaiellaceae bacterium
TCACGGACGTGCGCACGCAGCAGGTCACCGTCCCGGTGACGACCGTTCGCACCGTCACCGAGGCGGCTCCGGTGACCCAGACCGTCACCACGACCGAGGTTCTGACCGAGACGGTGATCCCACCGCCCGCGACTGTCACCGTCACGGTTACCTGCCCTCCCAGGGGGTGTGATTGAACGCCGGCCGAACGAGGCCCGGGAACGGGTCAGACCCGTCACGGAAGCGCACGGAGGTGGCGCGGATGCGTGCCGAAGTGTCCACAGGTCAGCCCGTCATGCCCCCGTCGAGCACGAAGGCGGCCCCGGTCGCGTACGCGCAGGCGTCCGAGGCGACGAAGGCGATCAGGCCCGCCACCTCGTCCGGTCTCCCCGCCCGACCGAGCGGCACGGTCGCGAGAACGTTTGCGAGCCACTCCGCGTCGCGCGTGACGGGTGCGACGAGCGCCGTCTCGACGAAACCGGGCACGACCGCGTTCACGCGCACGTCCGGCGCGTAGTCGCGCGCCATGGCCCGGACGAGGCCGAGCACGCCGGCCTTGCTGGCGCTGTAGGCGTCGTAGCCCGGCGCGACGCCGGAGAACGCGGTCGGGGACGAGGTGCAGACGACGCTGCCGCCGCCCGCGTCGATGAGAGCACGGATCCCGTGCTTGCACGTGAGGAAGACGCCGGTGAGGTTGATCCGGAGCGTCCGCTCCCACACCGCGAGCGCGAGCCGGTCGGCGCGGTCGTCCTCGCCGTGGAGCTGGACGCCGGCGTTCGCCACGAGGATGTCGAGACCTCCGAGGGCACCGACCGCCTCCGCCACGGCGGCCTCGATCTCCGCCTCGAGCCGGACGTCGGCCGCCAGGCCGAGCGCACCGATCTCCGCCGCCGCCTCGAGGACACCCGGACCGTCCCGGTCGAGGAGCGCCACCGCGGCGCCCTCGGTCGTGAAGCGCGCCGCCGCCGCTCTCCCGATGCCGGAGGCCGCGCCGGTGATCAGCGCCCGCTTCCCTGAGAGCATCACCGACCGAGGACGGCGTCGAGCTCCGCCTCCACGTGGAGCGGAAGCCCCTGGGGCCGGCACAGCAGGATGTCCACGCCCGCACGACCGACCAGCTCGAGCCCGGCCGAGCGCGCCATCGCCTCGATGCCCTCGGCGTTCGCGACCCACCAGTTGGTGGGGTCGTTCGCCAGCCGGTGCTCGACGAACGACAGCTTCGGCCACCCGGGTGCCGCGAGCAGCTCGCGCCGGTCGAACGGCACGTCGAAGCACGTCTCCGGCACCGGTGCGTCCGGCATCGTCAGCGTCTGCAGCACGAGCAACCTTCGCGTGCGCCGTGCCACGAGGTCGAGCGCGAGCAGCGGGTGCCGCAGGTGGTAGAGGACGCCCATGAAGAGGACGAGGTCCCAGGTCTCGTCCGTGCGTGCGAGGTCGTAGACCTGCTGTTGCCGGAGCTCGACCCGGTCGCCGGTGTCGAGCTGCTCCGCCGCCCACCGCGCCTGGCGCAGGTAGTGCTCGTCGGCGTCGATGCCCACGACCGCCGCGCCGCGCGCCGCCAGCTCGAACGAGTAGAAGCCCGCGTTGCAGCCGATGTCGAGCACGCTCCAGCCGTCAAGCCGCTCCGGGAGCAGCGGCGCGAGGTGCTGCCACTTCGCAGCGGGGAAGTCCCCCAGCGGGTGGTCCGGGGCGGTCTGCGCGCCGCCGGGGAGGTGGAGGTTGTGGAACCACGGTCCGAGCGCGGCGATCTCCGGAACCTCGGCGCCAGGGGACTGGAGCGTCACGCGCGGGCTCCCGCCAGGGAGCCGACGTGCGCCTCGAGCTCGTCGGCCCGGTGCTCGGCCGTGTGCTGCGCCAGCACGCGGGCGCGCGCCCGCTCGCCGATCGCGCGCGCGTCCTCCGCCGAAAGCGCCTCCAGCCGCTCGAGCGTCTCCTCGACGAGGATCTCGCGGCCGGGCGCGAAGAACGTGTCGAGCCCCTCCCACGCGTCGGACACCACGGGAACGCCGCACGCGGCGGCCTCGAACAGGCGCACGCTCGGCGACCAGCCGGCGCGGCGCATGTCCGCCCGCGTGACGTTGACGGTGAAGCGCTGCGCCGCGTAGAACGCAGGGTGCTCCGGCGGCGCGAGATGCGCGATGCGCTCCACGTTCGCGGGCCAGTCCACCGCCTCGGGGTACTGCGGCCCGGCGACGGCGAAGCGCAGGTCCGGCCGCGACCGCGCCGGCTCGAGCAGCAGCCGCTCGAGGGCCGGCTGACGGTCGGCGCCGTAGGTGCCGAGGTAGCCGGCCGCCCAGCGCTCGGCGGCGTCGGCTTCGAGCGGCCGGTAGGCCTCGGGATCCACGAAGCAGTGGAAAGCGCGGGCGCGGCGGACGCCGAACTCGCGCTCGAGGCGGCCGAGCGTTGGGCCGCCGGTGAAGGAGAGATAGAGGTCGAAGCGCCCCGCGAGCTCGGGCGTCAGGTACTCGCACCGGTTCCGCGCGAGCGCGGCGAGCGTCACCGGCGTGTCGAGGTCGTAGAACGCGACGGGGCCACGGGCGGAGTCCAGAGCGTGCTCGGCGACGGCGACGCCGTCCGGTACGTACGACCCGACGACGACGAGGTCGGCGTCGCGAAGCGCCTCCGAGAACCGCTCCCGCAGCTCCTCGACCGACCCGTAGAGCTCCAATCGGCCCCACGGCGGCTCGGGGAGATCCCGTTCCGCCGCGTACCACGGCATGTCCCGCTCGAGGAAGAGGACGTCGTGCCCCCGGCCGGTCAGCGCGCGCACGAGGCCGCGGTAGTTCGTCGCATGGCCGTTCCCCCACGACGACGTGATCGAGAGGCCGAGCAGGACGATGCGCAGCTCACGCACGGGCGAGCTCCCGCTCCAGGAGTCGCTCGACCTCGACCGCGCGGTGGGCGTAGGTGTGCTCCGCGAGCACCCGGCACCGGGCGGCCTCGCCGATGGCGCGGGCCTGAGCCGGATCGAGCTGCTCCACGAGTGCCGCCACCTCCGCGCCGTCCTCCGCGACGAGCACCTCCTCGCCCGGCTCGAGGAAGAGCTCGATGCCCTCCCACGCGTCGGTGACGAGGCACGCCCCCGCCCCGGCGGCCTCGAAGACGCGCGTGGCGGGCGAGAACCCGTATCGCGCCATGCTGTCGCGGCTGATGTTGAGCACGGCCAACGGCGAGCAGTTGAAGGCGTTGTGATCCGCG
>DASUOK010000162.1:0-3197 GCA_036276675.1 Gaiellaceae bacterium
CCGTCGAAGATCATCGAGTCGAGCAGCTCGCCGTGCCCGAGGCGGTAGCCGAACCGCGCCTTCTTGGCCAGGAACGGGGCGTTCGACATCGATTCCATGCCGCCCGTGACGACGACGTCGTGCTCGCCGGCACGGATCATCGCGTCGGCGATCTCGATCGCGCGCACGGAGGAGGCGCAGACCTTGTTGATCGTGTCCGCGGGCGTCTCCTTCGGCAGGCCGGCGCCGATCGCGGCCTGCCGCGCGGGCGCCTGGCCGGCGCCGGCCTGCAGCACCTGACCCATGATCACGTACTCGACCTCGCCGTCCTCGATCCCCGCGCGCTCGAGCGCGGCGCGGATCACGCGGGCCCCGAGCTCGGTCGCCTCGTGGCGGGCGAGGCCGCCGCCGAGCTTGCCGAACGGCGTCCGCACGGCGCTGACGATGACGGAGCGGGGCACGGTGGGAGCCTAGCGAGCGAGGTCGAGGTCGGGCCGCAGCCCGTTCCCGAAGGCGACGACGAGGCGGATCGCGTCCTCGAGGTCGCTCAGCTGGAACGTCTCGATCGGCGAGTGCATGTAGCGCAACGGGATCGACACGACGCCCGTCGGGATCCCGTCCCGGGACGCGAAGGTGTCGTCGCCGTCCGTGTACGTGGACGAGCCGGTCTCGACCGTGTGGGCGATTCCCTCCGCACGCGCCGTCTCGCGCAGGAGCTCGTAGACGCGCGGGTTGACGGTCGGGCCGCGGAAGATCGCCGGCCCGCCGCCGAGCCGGTGGTCGCCGGCCTCGTCCGCGTCCCCCGAGGACACGTCGGTCGCGTAGGTCACGTCGAGTGCGAGTGCGACGCGCGGGCGCAGCGCGTGCGCGGCGGCCCGGGCGCCGGCGTGGCCGAGCTCCTCCTGCGCGCTGGCGACGACCGCGACGTCGACCTCGGGCCCGAGCCGCCGGAACGCCTCGAGCGCGACGTACACGCAGGCGCGGTTGTCGGCGTTGCGCGACGCGACGCGGCCGCTCGCCAGCTCGACTGGAGGCGCGAGGCAGACGATCGGGTCGCCCGGCTCGACGAGGGCGAGCGCCTCGTCGCGGTCGCGCGCGCCGACGTCGACGTAGAGCTGGTCCCACTCGACCTTCTCCGAGTCGTTCACGGAACGGGCGACGACGCCGGCGACGGGGCCGTTGCGCGTGTGGATCTCCACCCGTTGCCCGTAGGCGACCGCCGGCGGCCAGACCGCGAGCTTGTGCACCGACAGGAGGCCGCTCTCCCGGACGTGCGCCACGGCGAGGCCGATCACGTCGAGGTGGGCGAAGAGCGCGAGCGCCGGCGGGCCCTCGGCGCCGCGGTGGCGCACGACGAGATTCCCGACCGTGTCGCTCGTCGCGTCGGCAACGTCGCCCGCCGCCGCGCGCACGACATCGTGCGCGAGGTGCTCGTGGCCGGACGGCCCGTGCGCGCGGAGGAGACGGTCGAGGAGCTCCGGAACGGCCATTGCGGCGAGTCTACGGAGCGACTACGCTGCCGCGCATGACCCCTCTCCGTGCCTGGGCCTGGCAGTGGCCGCGGCAGCGGAGCGGGAGCCTGCGCTCGGCCTAGCCGTCCGCGTCCATCCCCGTTCCGCCGGAGACCCGCCAGGGTCTCCTTGCATTTCGGAGACACCCGCGTTCCCGTGACACCGACCGCGAACATCCCCACCGACCTGCTGACGCCGCTCGCCGCGTACCTTCGCCTGCGCGAGCCGGAGGGAGCGAGCTTCCTGCTCGAGTCCGTCGAGCGCGGCCGGCTCGGGCGCCACTCCTTCATCGGCTCCGGCTCGAGGCTCGTCTCGTTCGCCGACGCCGAGGGGCTGGACGAGCCCGTCGTCGGCTACCTCGGCTACGACCACGTCGGCACGCTCGAGCCGACCGTGCCGCTGCCGGATGCGGGCGACGACCTGCCCGAGAGCCGCTTCGTCGTCGCCGACATGCTCGTCCGCTACGACCACGGCAGCGGCACCGCCGCCGTCCTGGCGGGTGACCCCGGCGAGATCGCGCGGCGCCTCGACGGCGAGGTGCTCGCGGCGCACGAGCCGCGCTCGTTCGCGCGTGGCCCGGTGCGGCGGTTCCCCACGCAGGCCGAGTACGAGGCCGGCGTGCGCCGCGTGCAGGAGCTGATCCGGGCCGGCGACGCCTTCCAGGTCGTCCTCTCCCAGCGGGCGGAGCGGCCGACCTCGGCGAGCGCGCTCGACCTCTACCGCGCCTTGCGCCGCGTCAACCCCTCGCCCTACCTCTTCCTGCTCGAGCTCGGCGAGCTCGCGCTCGTCGGCTCCTCACCGGAGACGCTCGTGAAGCTCGAGGGCGGACGTGCCAGCCTGAACCCGATCGCGGGCACGACCCACCCGGGTGAGGGCGATGCCGAGCGGCTGCTCGCATCGGAGAAGGACCGGGCCGAGCACGTCATGCTCGTCGACCTCGGCCGCAACGACCTCTCGCGGGTCTGCGCCGCGGGGACGGTGCGCGTGGAGCGGTTCCTGGAGCCGGAGCGGTTCTCGCACGTGACGCACCTCGTCTCCGAGGTCGCCGGCGAGCTGCGGGACGGCGTCACGCCCTTCGACCTGCTGCGGGCGTGCTTCCCCGCCGGCACCGTCTCGGGGGCGCCCAAGGTGCGGGCGATGCAGATCGTCACCGAGCTCGAGGGCCGGCGCCGCGGCCCCTACGCCGGCGCCGTCGGCTACGTACTCCCCGACGCCACACTCGACACGTGCATCGCCATCCGCACCATCGTCCTGCACGAGGGCGTGGCGCGGCTGCAGGCGGGCGCCGGGATCGTGGCAGACTCGGATCCCGCCGCCGAGCACCGCGAGTGCCTGTCGAAGCTCGCTGCGCTCGAGGCGGCGATCGACCTGGCGGAGGCCGAGCGGTGACCGAGCGATGATCCTGATGGTCGACAACTACGACTCGTTCACCTACAACCTCGTCCACCTGTTCGAGGAGCTCGGCGCCGAGGTGAAGGTCTTCCGCAATGACGCGATCACCGCCGACGAGGCCGAGCGGCTGGCGCCGTCGCACCTGGTCGTCTCACCCGGCCCCGGCCGCCCGCGCGACGCCGGCGTCTCGGTGGAGCTGATCCGGCGCCTCGGGCCGGAGGTGCCGACGCTCGGAGTCTGCCTCGGTCACCAGGCGATCGTCGAGGCCTTCGGCGGCGAGGTCGGGCAGGCGCGGGCGCTCCTGCACGGCAAGGC
>DASUOK010000163.1:0-23089 GCA_036276675.1 Gaiellaceae bacterium
GCGATAACGAGCAGCGGCCCCTCCGTGTGCAGCACCGCCTCCCGCTGGGCGGGATTCAGCGCGGCGAGGTAGCGCTCGGGCGAGGCGACGGGCACGCGCCCGACTCTAGCGACCCGCCCGGTCTATGCTCGCCGGCGTGATCAGGGAGGGCCACGAAGCCGATTTCGCTGCGGCGACGGCTCTCGTGAACCGGGTCTGGCCGTTCCGGGTCGGCTCCGCCGCGGGCTGGCGGCACTCGGTGCGGGCCGAGCCCCCTGAGGCGCGACGTCGGTTCTGGGCGGCCGAGCACGACGGCGTGCTCGTCGCCTGGGCTTCGGCCGCGCTCGACTACGAGAGCGCCGAGCGTCCCGGCACGGTGGCGGTGAGCGTCGCGCCGGAGCACCGCCGCCACGGGCTCGGCGGCGCGCTCTTCGAGCGGTGCGACGAGCACCTCCGCACAATCGGAGCAACGGTCGTGGACACGTGGAGCGAGGACAGCCCGGCCGCGCGCGGCTTCCTCGAGGGCAGAGGTTTCCGGCACGCGCACACGAGCCGGATCTCCGGTGTCGTCCCGCATGAGGTCGAGCCGGCGAGCGCGCCAGCCGACGTCGAGCTGAAGCCGCTTGCGGAGCTCGATCCGACGCTCGTCTTCGCCCTCGACGAGGAGGCGTCACGCGACATCCCGAACCAGAACCTCGACGACCTCGAGCTGGAGCAGTGGCTCGAGGACTACTGGCGCAATCCCGATGTCGATCTCGAGAGCAGCGTGGCCGCCGTCGTCGACGGACGGCCCGTCTCGTTCTCGCACCTGTTCACCGGGCCGGAGATCCGCGGCATGACGGCGATGACGGCCACCCTGCGCTCGCACCGCGGCCGCGGGCTCGCGCAGCTCGTCAAGCGCGCGACGCTCGTGAGGGCGGCCGCACGCGGCATCCAGCTGGTCGTCACCTACAACGACGAGACGAACGCCGCGATGCTGCACGTGAACGAGAAGCTCGGCTACGTTCCGCTCGCCGCCCTCCTCGGCTGGAAGCGGGGCTAGCCGCCTCGGAGCGGGAACGGCTTCCGCGCGAGCGCCGGCAGCACCTGCGCGGTCACCCAGAGCGGCGTCGTCACGTAGCGGGCGTTGTAGCGGTAGCTGCCGTCCGCTCGCCGCATCCGAGCGAGGTAGCGGTAGGCGGCGGTTCCCGGCTTCCGGCCCGCCGCGAGCAGGGCCTGGATGGCCCACGCAGTCGACTGCGTGTCTGAGCCGCGGCCGGCGAGCACCTCGAAGCCGCCGTCCCGGTTCTGGTGGCGGCGGAGGAAGGCGACGCCGCGGTCGATCGGACGGCCGCGCACGCCGGCGGCGCGCAGCGCCTGGATCGCCGCAGCGGTGTCGTTGGCGTCGGGAGCCGCGGCGGCATGCCAGGACCAGCCGCCGTTCCGCCGCTGCGCGCTCCGGAGGGCGCGGACGAGCACGGGCGGGGCGGGCTCGCCCGCCTGCCGCAGCGCGAGGATCGTCCAGATCGTCGCGTTCACGAGCCTGCCCGGGCGGTGGGCGCGCAGCCGGGGCAGCAGGTCGTCCGGCCGGTCGCCCGCGGCCGCGCGCGCCATCGCCACGAGCGCCACGTCCGTCGCCACTTGCGGCTGCTGGCGCGCGAGGTAGGCGGCCGCGCCGCCCGTCTCCGCTCCCACGGCGACCAGCCCCAGCGTGGCCCAGGCGGTGATCTGCGCGTCGCCGAAGCCGCCGTCCGCCCGCTGTTGGGCCTGCACGTAACCGGTGGGCGTGGCGAGTGCGGCGGCCGCCACCGCGAGGGCGAGCAGCCTCACGTCCACACCACTTCGGTCCGCCGCCTGCGCTCGAACCGCTCCAGCACGCGCCGGAGCTCCGGCCCGACGGCGAGCGCGAGCACGACGTTGCCGGCGGCGTGGGCGACGTTGAAGGGCAGGCCGGCCGCGAGCCGCGCCAGCAGGGCCGCCTCCGTGTGCGGGTAGAAGCCGTACCAGAGCCAGAGGTCCATCACCGAGCCGAAGGCGAGGCCGAGCGCGACGGTGAAGGCGGCGAACGCGAGACGGCCACGCAGAACCGGCCGGAGCAGCCCCGCCGCGAAGCCGCAGCCGCCCCAGGCGAGCATCTGCCAGGGCGTGTGCGGGCCCTGGCCGAGGAAGAAGTTCGACGCGAGCGCGGCGACGGCGCCCACCGCGAAGCCGCGGCGCGGCCCGAGCGCGACCCCGGCCGCCGCCACGATCACCGTCACCGGCTGGACGCCCGGCACCGGCGCGAACAGGACGCGGCCCGCAGCAGCGAGCCCGGCGAGCGTCGCCACGAGCGTCAGGTCGCGCGCCGAGAGCGTGCCGGACTCCAGCCAGGCGAAGCCCGCGGCGACGACGGCGAGCGCGGCCAGGAGCACCGCGAGCCCCCCGCGGGCGGGATCGAGCGCCGCCCACGCTGCCAGCGCGAACGCCGCGGCGGCGCACCCGATCACGAGCCTAGAGGGCAAGGGAAGCCTCCGCCGCGCCGAGCACGACCCGGCGGTCGGCCGGGAAGTCGGCGTCGTGGGTGACGACGAGGACGCCGTGCCCCGCGGCCGCGTAGGCGGCGAGCCACGCCGCCAGCTCCGCCTTCCGGGGCGGGTCGAGCCCCCGCGTCGGCTCGTCGAGGATCAGCAAGTCGGGCTCGGACACGGCGACAGCAGCCAGCGCGAGACGCTCCCGCTCGCCGCTCGAGAGATCGCGCGGGTGCCGCGCTGCCGCCCACGCGAGGCCGACGCGGTCGAGCGCCGCTCGCCCCCGGAAACGGTCGCCGCCGACGCCGAGCGCCACTTCGTCGAGCACGGTCTCACGGACGAGGTAGCGGCCCGCATCCTGGGCGAGGTAGGTGGCGGTGCCGCCGCGCTCGACGCTCCCCGCCTCCGGCTCGAGCAGCCCCGCGGCGATGCGCGCGAGCGTCGTCTTCCCCGACCCGTTCGGCCCCGAGAGCACGACGACCTCCCCGCGGCGGACCTCGAGCCCGGCCCCTTCCAGCACGGGCAGCGCCGGCCGGAAGGCGAACGAGATGTCCGCGAGGCGGACGAGGAGGGCTTGTGTTGTTCCAACACGAGCCCCCACCCCACCCGCACCGTTGCACGGGACGAACGGCGCTTGTGTTGTTCCAACACAAGCGCTCGTGTACGCGGGCCGCTCACAAGCGAGCCACGCGAGCGCCTCAGCGCGCGGCGCGTCGAGGCGGAGGCGGCCGCCCTCGAGGAAGAGCACCCGCGTCGCGAGCTCGAGCGCCCGCCCGACGCGCTGCTCCGAAAGGACGACGGTCGTGCCGAGCCGCTCGACGGCGTCGAGGAAGAGCGCCGCCGCGTCGGGGTCGAGCTGCGACGTCGGCTCGTCCAGCAGCAGCAGGCGCGGCTCCAGCGCGAGCGCGGAGGCGAGCGAGACCCGCTGCAGCTCGCCGCCGGAGAGCTCGGCGGTGCGACGGCCCCAGAGGTGGATCGCGTCGACCGCCTCGAGCGCCAGCTCCACGCGCGACCAGATCTCTCCCGGTGCGACACCGAGGTTCTCGAGCCCGAAGGCGATCTCGTTCGCGACGACCGTCATGACGATCTGGTCCTCCGGATCCTGGAACACGCTCGCGACCGTGCCGGCGAGGTCGGCCGGGCGGGTCCTGCGCGTGTCGAGCCCTGCCACGACCGCCCGGCCGGCGAAGCGGCCGCCGTGGAAGTGCGGCACGAGCCCCGAGAGCACGCGGAGGAGCGTCGACTTGCCGGAGCCGGAGGCGCCGAGCAGCGCCACGACCTCGCCGGCCTCGAGCTCCAGCGAGACGTCCTCGAGCGCGGGCGGCGCGCCCGGATAGCCGTAGGTGACGGCCTCGACGCGTGCTAGAGCCACAGCGCCCCCGCGAGGACGAGAGCCGCGGCGAGCGGCAGCGCCAGCCGGTCGCGGCGGCTCCACGGCGGCCGCGGCGCCCGCGTCGCCCGGCCGCGTCCGAAGCCGCGCGCCTCCATCGCCTCCGCGAGCGTCGCCGCCCGCTCGAGCGAGCCGGCCACGAGCGGCGAGAGCAGCGTCGCGTACCCGCGCGCTCCCGCGAGGGGGACGCCGCGGCCGCGTACGGCGTCGGCGAGCCCGACGGCATCGCGCTCGAGCGACGGCGTCAGCCGCGTCGCGAGCGCGACGGCAAGCGCGGAACGGCGGGCGAGCCCCGCCGCAGCAACGAGGCGGTCGTGGTCGAGGAGGAGCGCGTATGCGGCGAAGGCGAGCCCGAGCGCCGCGAGCCGCAGGGCGCTGAGGGCCGCGGCGTGCAGCTCCGCGGTCGTGACGTCGAGCGGCCCGAGCACGGGCAGCGTCGGTCCCTCCCAGAGCACGGTTCCCTCCGGGCTCGACCAGAGGAAGGGCGAGAGCACGAGCACGCCGAGGGCAGCGGAGAGCGCGCCGAAGAGGTAGACCGATCGGTGCCCGGACGGCGCGCGCAGGCAGACGGCGAGCAGCACGAGCGCGATCGCCGCAACGGCTGCCAGGCGGTCGGCGAGCAGCGCGGCGGCACCGGCCGCGGCCAGCAGCGCGGCTGCGGGCCCGGGGCTCACGGGACGCTGTACCTCCGCAGCGGCCGAGGGTCGCCGCGCCAGACGACGCGCACCGGGTCGCCCGCGGTCTCGCCGAGCAGCTCGGCCGCCACCGCGTCCGCTCCACCCCGCACCTCGAGCACGTTCGAGCCGCGGGGCGCGTCGACGCCGAGCGGCTCCACGGACGCCGCGCCGATCTGCTCCGCGAGCTCGCGAGCGCGCTCCTCCAGCCCGGGCTCGAAGCGCACGGCGGCCGGACGGGTCTCGCCGCCGTAGCCGTGCACGAAGGGCTCCGGGAAGGCCCCGACGACGACCCGCGCCTCTCCCGGCGCCGCCCACGTGCGGTAGTCGAACCAGGCCACGTCGCCGTCGCGCAACCGGTACTCGGCGGCGCTGCGGTCGCCCTCGTAGCCGTTCACGAACCAGAACCAGTCCTGCTGCGACCCGAGATCCCCGGCGAGGCCGTCGATCGCCTGCAGGAAGCGGCCGCCGTAGCGCGTCTCGACGTCGGCCTCGGCTGCGAGCGCGCGCATCACCGTCTGTCCCGCCGCGACCTCGGCCTCGAGCAGGAGCGTCGCGCCGCGGTCGCGCGTGACCCACAGCTGCGCCGTCCCCTCCTCCTCGCCGGCTGCGCCGCCGCAACCGGCGAGGACGAGGAGCAGGACGAGCAGCGCGCAGGCGCGCCGCACCTCACCGCACCGCGTTCGAGCGGATCGCGCCGGGCGCGAACGCCTTCACGAGCGCCGTGTGCCGGCCGATGCACGCGCGCCCCTGGGGTGCCCGTACGCGCTTCTTCCCGCTCACGAGCGTGACGTTCCGCGCGCGCGTCCGAGCGCCGGTGTCGGCGACCGACTCGACCAGGTAGCAGTTGCCCGGCAGGCGCTTCAGGTCGAGCGTCGGCGGGCCGCCCGTGGGCCCGAAGGTGGCGAAGTACCAGAGCACGACATCGCCGTCCTTGAGCACGACCTTGTCGGCGCCGACGGGCGGCGAGACGCCGTTCACCTTGAACGCCCAGCCGCTGTTCTCGGCGGCGGCGTACTTCCCGATCTGGCTGACATAGCTCCCGAACGACGCCGTCGTCAGCGCGTAGTGGAACTCACCGGCGACGCTGGCGACGTCGAGCGCGTGCAGGGCGTTGTCGGCCGCGAGCGTCGGCTGCACCGGGCCGTAGATCGTCTGCGTCCTGCCTTCAACGCGCACCTTGACGTTCGCAGCGAGCGCACCGCCGGCGAGGACGGCCGCGAGCGACAGCGTGACGAGCAGGACGAGGGGTCTGCGGAGCATCGAATCCTCCTTCCGCGAGGGGTTCGGTGTGGAGGAGGCTCGGCAGGTCTTCTGACTCGGGGCTCCCCCCGCCGCGCCTTCCCGACCTCGCGGTCAGTGGCTCTCACGACGGGGCATCTCCCCTCACAGCGGCGGGACCGTCCCGGACTCGCACCGGGTTCCCTCTCCGAGCTCCTTGGTGGAGGCGGAGCCTATCATCGCCGGATGGCGTCGGCCCTCGCGCGCTCGTGGCTGCCCGTGGTCGCGTGGGCGGCGCTGATCTTCGGGCTGTCCTCGGTCCCGGACCTCGGGACGGGGCTCGGCGGCTGGGACCTGCTCCTGCGCAAGCTCGCCCACGTCGGCGAGTACGCCGTCCTCGGCGCGCTGCTCCTGCGCGCGCTCGACCGCCCTCTCCCCGCCTTCGCGCTCGGGGTCGCGTATGCCGCCTCGGACGAGCTCCACCAGCACTTCGTGCCGGGTCGCCGCGGCTCGCCGGTCGACGTGCTGATCGACGCCGCCGGGGTGGCGATCGGCGTCCTCGCGTGGCGTCGTCTCACCCGGTGGCTACATTGCGCATGATGGACGCGAAGGAGATGCCCGATCGCCAGTTCGACGCGGTGCTCGAGCGGCTCGACCGCATCGCCGCGCAGCTCGACCGCCTCAACCGCAACGCCGAGACGGCCGAGGGGTTCAACCTCCTGGCGCGCGAGCTCCGGAACCTGAACGAGTCGCTGAACGCCCTCGCCTACGCCGCGCTCGGACAGAGCCCCACCGTCCGCCGCCGCCGCACCGGCTGAGCGACCGCTAGCCGAGCGGCGCCGTGAGCGCGCGGGCGTACCGCTCCGCCGAGCGCCGCACGACCTCGCTGCCGTCGCGCGGCACGAGGCGGTCCCACCAGGCGCCGAGGATGCGCTCGAAGGGCCACGGCTCCAGCGCGGCCGCGAGGCGCTCGACCTCGGCCGCCGGGAGCGGGATCAGGTTCGGGTAGCTCCACATGAAGCTGACGTAGCGGCGATCGGGGATCACCATCACGATGTCGCCGGAGAGGAGCGTCGAGCGGGCTGCGTCGTGCAGGACGGTGCCACCCGCGAAGTGGCCGCCGAGCCGAAGCAGCGTCGACCCGCCCCAGAGCTCGTGCACGTCCCCTGACCAGAGCTCGACCGCGGGATCCGGCCGTTGCACCCACGCCCGGTCGGCTTCGTGGAGCAGGATCGGCACGTCACCATCCCCCTGCAGCCGCCCCAGGGCGCGGCTCCACTCGACCATCCCGGAGTAGTAGTGCGGGTGCGAGATCGCGATCGCGCGCACCTCGCCGCGGGCCCGCACCGCCTCGAGCGCGGCGTCGTCGACGAGTGGGATCATGTCCCAGAGCACGTTGCCCTCGCCGGTCTCGACGACAAGCAGCCGCTGGCCGATCGCGACCGCGGGCTCGATGCCGACCCCGAGGTAGCCGGAGTCCTCCCGCACCTCGCAGGCGTGGTCGCGGCGCAGCTCCTCGAGCGTCGTCCAGCGCTGGCCGCCGAGCCCGACGTACTGGCGCTCGTCCTCACAGATCGGACAGCGCTCGGGCGGAGCCTCCGAGTCGGCGAACTGCGTCGCGCAGGTGACGCAGACCGCGTTCAGGGGGTGAGCCGGTAGAGCGTGCCGTCGTGGGACACGGCGAAGAGCTCGCCCGCCGCGTCCTCGCCGAAGGAGGTCACGCTCGGGATTCGGAACCGTTCCTTGCGCAACGTCCGCGCCCGGCCGCCGGAGACCTTGAGGCTCCAGATGTTGCCGGTGCAGTAGTCGCCGTAGAAGTAGCGTCCCGCGAGGTTCGAGCCCCGGCCGCGGTACGGCAGCCCGCCGGTCACCGAGCAGCCCTGGCTGCGGCCGTACTGCGCGACCGGCACCACGAGGCGCCCGGGGCCGAGCTCCTTGTCCTCGAAGCTCGCGCGGCCCTCGTAGACGTCCCAGCCGTAGTTCTGGAGCCCACCGAGTCGGGCGCGCGGGAGGAAGTTGATCTCCTCGAGCGCGTTCTGGCCGACGTCGGCGACGTAGAGGTCACCGGTCCGGCGATCGAAGGCGAACCGCCAGGGGTTGCGCAGCCCGAGCGCCGCGATCCGGACGCGCACCGGCCGCCGGTCGACGTCCAGCCGCAGGAGCTTGCCGAGGCGCGAGCCCATGTTCTGGGCACGGTTCTCGGGGTCGCCCCCCGAGCCGCCGTCGCCCATGCCGACGTAGAGGCCCCCGTCGGGGCCGAAGGCCAGCCCGCCACCGTTGTGGTTCCCGTACGGCTGCTGCACGAACAACAGGCGGCGCGCGCTGCCCGGGAGCGCGCGCGTGCCGTTCGAGCGGTACTCGACGACGTTCGTGTGGCCGTTACGGTCGGTGTAGTTGACGTAGAAGCGCCGGTTGCGCTCGTAGTTCGGGTGGAACGCCAGCCCGAGCAGCCCCTGCTCGCCGCCGGAGCGGACGCGGCTGCGCACGTCGAGGAACGGTGCCGCCCGGCGCCGTCCGTTGACCACGACGCGGATCGTGCCACCCTGCTCCACGATGTACAGCCGACCCGGCTCGTTGCGCGGCGCCGCGATCCCGACGGGGCTGGCGAGCCCGCGCAGGACGACGCGCGGGCCCAGCTCGGCCGTGCGCTCCGCAGCTCCTCCCGACGGTGCGAGCGCTGCGAGCGCGGCGGCTGCCGAGACTGCGACGGCGGTCAGCACGCCGTCACGATAGCCAGCAGTACCGGCGTCCGGGAGGGGTAACCTGCCGCCGGTGAAGATCTTCCTCATCGGCGCCGGGCAGGTGGGGACGACGATCGTCCAGGCCCTGCACGACGAGCACGAGCTGATCGTGATCGACCTGGACCCGCTCCGGCTGGAGCCGCTGGCACACCGCTACGACGTGGCGACGATCGAGGGCAACGGCGCGAGCAAGGCGGTGCTCGCGGAGGCGGGCGTCGCCATGGCCGACCTCCTGATCGCGTGCACCTCGCGCGACGAGGCGAACATCGTCGCCGCGATGATCACGAAGGCGATCGCACCGCGGACGACGACGATCGTGCGCACGACGAACCCGGAGTACCTCGACGTCTGGCACGAGGGCAAGCTCGACGTCGACTTCATCGTCTCGTCCGAGATCGAGACGGCGCACGCGATCTCCCGCTCCATCGGCGTGCCCGCCGCCCGCCAGACGGACGTCTTCGCCGACGGGCAGGTGCAGCTCGTCGAGTTCGACGTCGTCGAGGGGTCGAGCCCGGCGATCGTCGGCGTCCCGCTGCGCGAGGCCAGCCTGCCGCCCGACTCGAAGATCGCGAGCATCATCCGCGGGGAGACGATGGTCCTGCCGCGCGGCGGCGAGGTCGTCCGCGCCGGCGACCGGATCGTCGTGATCGGCTCCCCGGCGGCGGCGCAGGCGTGGAGCGAGCTGATCGCGCCGGGCTCCGGCACCGTGACCGACGTCGTCATCTTCGGCGCCGGTCGGGCCGGCATCGCGGTCGCGCGGCTCCTCCTCGAACAGGGGATCGGCGTGCGGATGATCGAGGCCGACCGCGACCGCGCGCGCCTCGTCGCCGAGGCGCTGCCTCGCGCGCGCGTCTTCCACGCGCTGGGCTTCGATCCGGACTTCCTCGAGCGCGAGCGCATCGGTGACGCGCAGGTGGCGATCTTCGCCATGCGCGACGACATGAAGAACCTCTACGCGGCGACGCTCGCGCGGGTGCACGGCATCGGCTTCACGATCGCGCTCGTGCACGAGCCGCCGGCCGTCGAGGTCTTCGAGCACGCCGGCATCGACATCACCATCAACCCGCGCGCCGTCACCGCCGAGGAGATCGTCCGCTTCGCGCACGACCCGCGCACCGTGCAGGTCTCGATGCTCGACGACGACCGCTTCGAGGTGCTCGACATCACCACCCGCCCCGGCAGCGAGTACGTCGGCAAGACCTTCAAGGAGATGCCGATCCGAGGCGCGCTCATCGGCGCCATCGTGCGCGACGGCACCGCGATCTTCCCGCGCGGCGACGACGTCCTGCGCGCCGGCGACCGCGCGATCATCTTCACCGAGTCGAAGCGCGTCCCCGAGGTCGAGCAAGCTCTGTGAGCCCGCCCACCCAGGCGGCACGCGCCCGCCGGATCGGCCGGCCGCACGCCCTGGCGGTGAACGTCCGCGGCACGGCCAACCTCGTCGCCTCCCTGATCAAGTACCTCAGCGCCGCGACGCTCGTCCCTGCGGCGGTCGCCGTCGGCTACGGCGAGACGCCGGTGCCGTTCCTCGCCGCGGGTGCCGTCGCCGTCGTCGTCGGCACCGCGGTGGAGCGTGCGACGCGAGGAGACTTCGAGCTCCGCGCGCGGGAGGGATTCCTCGTCGTCTCGCTCACGTGGCTCGCCGCCGCGGCGCTGGCGGCGCTGCCGTATCTCTTCTCCGGCGAGACGCAGCTCGACCGGCCGCTCGACGCCTACTTCGAGGGGATGGCCGGCTTCACGACGACCGGCGCCACGATCCTCACCGACGTCGAGTCGCTCCCCCACTCCCTGCTCCTCTGGCGGCAGCTGACGCAGTGGCTCGGCGGCCTCGGGATCATCGTCCTCGCGCTGGCCGTGCTGCCGCGGCTGCGGATCGGCGGGCGGCAGCTGTTCGAGTCGGAGCTGCCCGGCCCCGAGATCGAGAGCCTCAGCACCCGGATCCGCGACACGGCGCGGCGGCTCTGGATGCTGTACGTCGGCCTGACGATCGTGCTCATCGGGCTCCTGCTCGCCTACGGCGCCTCGGGGCTCGACCCCGAGCTGGACGCGTTCGAGGCTGTGGCGCACGCGCTCACGACGATCCCCACGGGAGGCTTCTCGCCGAACGCCCGCTCGCTCGAGGAGTACGCGGCGGTCACGCAGTGGACGGTGATCGCCTTCATGATCCTGGGCGGCGTCAACTTCGCCCTCATCTATGCCGCCTTCGTGCGCCGGCGGCCGGGAAGGCTCGCGCGGGACGACGAGTTCCGCCTCTACATCGCGCTGCTCGTGCTGGGCTCGACGATCCTGGGGCTCGAGCTGTGGCTTGGCGGCGTCATCGAGGGTGGCGAGTCTGCGGTGCGCCACGCCGTCTTCCAGGCGGTCTCGATCATGACGACGACGGGCTACTCGAGCACCGACTTCGCGGTGTGGCCGACGCTCGCCGTGATGACGCTGATCGGGCTGATGTTCGTCGGCGGCTCCGCCGGCTCGACGACCGGCTCGGTCAAGGTCGTCCGCCACGTCCTGCTCGGCAAGATCCTCCGGCGCGAGCTCGACCAGACCGTGCACCCGGAGATCGTGATCCCCGTGCGCCTGAACCGGCGCGTCGTCGACGAGCGCACGCTCCGGGCCGTCTCGAGCTTCATCCTCCTCTACGTCGGCATCTTCATCGTCGCCGCCGCGATCCTCGCGATCGACGCGTCGCGCACCGGCCTCGACCTGCGCGTCCTCGACGCCGTCGGCGTCGCCGCGGCGATGCTCGGCAACGTCGGCCCCTCGTTCGGGATCGCGGGCCCGCTCGGCTCGCTCGAGCCGTTCAGCGACCTCTCCACGGCATTGATGATCGCCCTGATGTGGCTCGGCCGCCTCGAGGTGATCCCGATCGTGGTGCTGCTGACGCGCCACTACTGGCGCTCGACGTAGGCGCGGCTACTTGCGCACGATCGTGCGGAAGAGCCGGTCCTCGTCCGCCGGCTCGAGCACCGCGAGCACCTGGTCGCCCGGACGGAGGACGGTCGAGTCGAGCGCGAGCTCCGAGCGGCCGTTCCGCATCACCGAGATCACGCGCGCGCCCTCGGGCAGGTGCAGGCCGGCGACGCGCTTCCCGGCCGCCGGCGAGTCGCGGTCGACCTGGAGCTCGACGATCTCGAGGTTCTCCTTGCGGAGGTCGAGCAGCCGGACGATCCCGTGCTCGGGCACCTCGTGCTCGACGAGCCCGAGGATGTTCAGCGTCGAGCAGACGGTCTGGTCGATGTCGAGCAGGTCGAAGTGCTCCTGGTTGCGCGGGTCGTTGACGCGCGCGATCACCTTGGGCACGCGGTAGCCCTCGCGGGCGAGCTGGCAGATGATCAGGTTGTCCTCGTCGTCGCCGGTGACGGCGAGGACGAGCTCCGGCGGGCGCGCGATCCCGGCACGCTCGAGCACGTGGAGCTCCGTGGCGTCGCCGAGCAGGATCTGGTCCTCGAACTCGTCCTGCACCCGCTCGAAGCGGTACTGGCTCTGCTCGATCAGCGTCACCTCGTGGCCCATCCGCAGCAGCGACCGCGTGAGGTTCGCGCCGACCTTGCCGCCCCCTGCCACGATCGCGTACATCAGGCGGTCAACGCGGCCGTGGTGCGCCGGACCGTCGCGCCGAGCGCGGTGATCGCCGTCTTCGTCGGGCAGACGACCTGCATCCCGCGGGCGGCGTAGAAGTCCGCCCGTGCCGGGTCGAGGATGCGGACGACGACGCAGCCGACGCCGAAGCGCTTTTGCACCACCTGGCCGATGACGAGGTTCGTGTTGTCGCCGTTCGTCGCCACCACGACTGCGTCCGCCTCGGCGACGCCCGCCTGCTGCAGGACCACGGAGTCCATGCCGTGACCGACGACGAAGCCGCCCGACCAGCCGGTGCCGAGACGGGCGAGCGCCTCCTCCTTCTCGTCGACCGCGACGACCTCCCAGCCGTCGGCGAGGAAATCGCGCGCAACGGACGCGCCGACCCTGCCGCAGCCGATCACGACGAGCTTCACCGCGAAAGCCTAGCTCTCCTCGAGCACCCCCTGCGGAAACGCGACCACGAGCACCTCGCAGGGCGCGTTTCGCAGCACGTAGTCGACCGTCGGCGAGAAGAACGCAGACTGCCGCCGCCAGCGCGGCGAGGAGCCGAGCACGATCAGATCCGACCCCCGCAGGGCCGCCTCGCCCACGATCGCCTGCCCGATCGACCGCGCGCGCACGGTGATCGGCATCACCTCGACGCCGTTCTCCTCGCCCAGCAGCCGCGCCTCGACGAGCGATGCCGCAGCGGCCTCCTCCTGCTCCCGCAGCACCGCCTCGAGCTCGCGCTCGAGCGGCACGCGGATGACGTGGAGCGCATCCACCGCCGCCTGCCGCTCCTTCGCCAGCGCGACGGCGGTGGCCATCATCTCCTCGCCCACCGGCCCGAGCTTCATCGGCACGAGCACGCGGCGGAACGTCGCCCCGGCCGGCAGCTCCTCTGCGGGATCGACGTGCTCGAGCAGCCCGCGACGCCCACGGCGCCGGACGACCCCGTAGACGAGGAGCCCGACCGCGAGCCATGCCGGCCCGGCGTAGCGCGCTCCCGCGTGCGTCGCGAGCGCCAGCACCCAGATCGCCACGGCGAGGAGCAGTCCGACGACGGCCGGCAGCGGAATCGACGTCGTGCCGACCCGGATGTTCAGCGGGACGCGGTAGGGCCTGGCGAGCTCGGGCTCGACGTAGCGCAGCCTGATCACGGCGAGCTGCGCCGCGGCGAAGGCGAGCAGGACGCCGAACGAGTAGAGGCTCGCCAGGAAGACGACGTCGTAGCCGGCGAGCGCGGTCGCGACCACGAGAGCAATCGCCAGCAGCGCGGCGAGGACGATCGCGAGCGGCGACACGAGCGTCCGCCGGTGCAGCCGCCCCAGTCCACGCGGCAGCTGGCCGTGCCCGCCCAGCGCGTGGGCGAGTCGCGTCAGGCCGGAGATCGACGTCGTGGCCGCGACGAACAGCACCAGCGCTCCGGTCAGGCCCACGACGACGCGAACGGCGTCCGCAGCCCAGTCCGGCAACGGCTCGCCGAGGGCGGCGGCGATCCCCGCGACGGGCGCCTCCAGCCACTCGTCGCCGAGCGGCGACTCGCCATCGCGTGCCGGGAGCGCCGACGTGCCGACGAGGGCGATCGTGCACGTGACGACGACGACGAGGCCGATCGACGAGAAGAGACTGCGCGGGAGCGTGCGCCCGGGCTCCCGCGCCTCCTCGGCGAGATTCGCCACCGTCTCCAGACCCGTGTAGGCGAGCAGGGCGAGCGGCACGGCGTACGCGATGTCTCCCCACCCCGGCCACTCGCCGAGCGCGAGCGTCGCATCCAGCGGCTCCGGGGCGAGCAGCAGCGCGAGACCGAGCAGCACGAGCAGGAGCTGCACTGCGAGGTCGAGCGCGGCGACCACCACCGCGACCGTGTACAGGCGGCTGTGGCGCGCCAGACGCACGGCCGCGATGAGCGCGATCACGCCGACCGCGACGACGACGTCCCAGGGCGCCTCACCGAGTCGGTCCACCTCGAGCGCGGCGGCGAGGTAGTGCGGCAGGAAGAGCGTCGACAGGGCGATCACGATCAGGTAGTCGAGGAACAACGCCCATCCGGTGAGGAAGCCGAAGAGGTCGTTGAAGGCGCGCCGGACGAACGTCGCCGCTCCTCCCGTCTCCGGGATCGCCGCCGTGCCCTCCGCATAGGAGAGGGCGACCAGCAGGAAGAACAGCCCGGCGCCGAGCAGGACGAGCGGCGTGTAGCCGACTGCGTAGGCGGCGACGATCCCGAGCGCGAAGTAGATCGAGGAGGCGACCTCGCCGTACGCGACGGAGAAGAGGGCGGGTGCGTCGAGCACACGCTGGAAGCCGCCGAGCTTCCGCGCCATCAGCGCCCGCCCCGCCGCAGGAGTGTCAGACGGCCCGCACCGAGGGCGATGAAGAGCCCGCCGAGCAGGTAGCCGACGGCGCCGCCCCCCTCGGCGGCGGTGGCGACCACGAGGGCGACGCCGATCCCCACGAAGATGACGGCGAAGGCGGCCACGGCCCCGCGATACGCCTTCATGCCACCGGCTCCGTCGCCGTCACCATCACGCGGCACGGCGCATGCTTGAGCACGTAGTCGACCGTGTCGCCGAACACGGCGCGGCGGCGCCCCAGCTCCTTGCGGGGCGCTCCGATGACGATGATCTCGATCTCGCGTCGCGTCGCCTCGTCGACGATCGCCTGGCCGGCGCTGCGGCTACGCACCAGGCGCGGGATCACGTCGACGCCGTAGGAGTCGCCGATCGCACGCGCCTCGTCGAGCTCCCGGTTCGCCAGCCGCTCCTCCTCCGGCAGATCCGCCAGCAGCCCGAGCTCGCGGGGCACCTCGAGCACGGTGAGGGCGACGATGTGGGCGCGGCGCTCGGCCGCCAGGCTCGCGGCGACGTCGAGCGCCTCGTCGGAGGCCTGGCCCGGCAGCACGGGCACCAGCAGGCGCCGGTACTCCAGGGCGAGTGCGGGGCCGAACGCGACCGGCGCCTTCACCGTCGCACGCAGCGGCTCGTGCAAGACGCGGCGCCGGTAGACGACGTAGCCGATCAGCCCGGCCACGATCCAGCCGAGACCGGTCCAGCGCGTCGCCTCGTTCTGGACGAGGATGACGAGGAACGAGGCCGCGGTCGCGAGCCCGCCCACGATCGCGAAGACCGGCCAGTCGATCCCCCGCAGGCGCAGATTCGGCCGCGCTCGGCCGAGCGTCGTCTCCTCGTCGGCGGGCAGCATCCGCAGGCGCACGATCGAGGCGTGCGCCACGGTGAACGAGAAGGTCGCGCCGAACGAGTAGAGCGTGCCGACGAAGTTGACGTCGCCCGGCAGGAGGATCGCGATCGGGGCGACGCCGGCAAAGAGCACGAGCGCGAGCCACGGCGTCTTGAACCGGGGGTGCAGGCGGCGGAAGAGCTCAGGCAGCTGCCGGTACGTCGCCATCGAGTACGTGATCCGCGAGGCGCCGATCACGCCCGCGTTCGTCGCGATGAAGAGGATCGTCGCGGCGAGCACGCCGACGTAGATCTGCGCGGCGTCGAGCAGGGTTCCCTCCAGCCCGAGGTTCTCGACGACGCCGAGCACGGGGTCGTTCGCGTACCCTCCCTCCTCCGGCGGCAGCGCCAGCCTGGTCGTCAGCTCGCCGCCGATCCGCTCGACCGGCAGCGCCGAGAGCGCCACGAACGGGAGCGTGAAGAAGATCGCGAAGACGGCCAGCGCGACGAGCCGGTAGGCGTTCGGGACGCTCCGCACCGGGTCGCGCACCTCCTCGGCGAGGTTCGACACGGTCTCCACACCGGTGTAGGCGAGCATCGCCACCGGGACGGCGAGCGCCAGGTTCGACCAGGTCGGCGCCTCGCCCCAGTGGATGTTCCCGGTCAGCGTCTCCGGGCTGAGCACGAGCGCGAGGCCGAGCAGCACGAGCAGCACCTGCGTGGCCAGGTCGACCACGGCGAGCGTGACGGAGAGCTTGGCGGCCTCGGAGACGCCGAGGACGTTCAGGGCCACGAGCACGACGATCACGGCGGCGCCGACGACGACGTCCCAGGGGTTCGTGTTCAGCGGCTCCCAGAAGATCGAGAGGTAGTGCGGCACGAAGAACGCCGACACCGCGACGGTGACGACGTAGACGAGCATCTGCGCCCAGGCGGCGGTGAACGAGACGAGCTCGTCGAAGGCGTGCCGCGCGAAGCTCGACGAGCCGCCCGCCTCCGGGAAGCGCACGGTGCCCTCGCTGTAGGTCGCCGCGGTGCAGGCGAAGATCAGACCGGCGACGATGAAGACGAGCGGCGTCAGCCCCAGCGCGTAGACGGCCGTGAGGCCGAGCGCGTAGTAGATCGAGGAGCCGACGTTCCCGTAGGCGGTGGCGAAGAGGGCGGGCGTGCCGAGGACGCGCTCGAGCTCGACCGGCCGTCTCCTACGGCTGGGCACCGCAGGAGTCTAGAGCTGCGAGGGGACGCGCCCTCGCCTGTGCGGCTCGGCTAGGGCCGGCGGCAGTCCGGCCGGGGCACCTCGTAGCTGGCGCGGCTGCCCTGCGCGCCGCGGGCACGGACCAGCACGGCGCCGCAGCGGGGGAGACGGATCGTGAACGAGACGGCGAAACGGCCGCTGCGACTCGCCTGGACGCTCTTTCTCAAGGTCCGCTCCCCGGCGACGGTCACCGTCACCAGCTCGCGCGGGCGGAACTGCGCGCCGCGGATCGTGAGCGGGAACAGCTTGCCGACCGTCAGGGCGGGCTTCGTGCCGGCCGTCGGGAGGTCCAGGTCCGGCCCGTTCGCTGTCGCGCCGGAGCCGCACGCGACGACGACGGCGGCGGCGAGCGCGAGCACTCCGAGCGAGAGACGGCTCATTGCTTCCAGTATGCCCGTGAAAAGAGGAGGGCCGCCTCACGGCGGCCCTCCTCGGTGCTGCGCTGCCGCGTGCTCTACTCGCTCGCGGTCTTCGTGAGCCGAATCGGCACCGTCAGCGCCGAGGGCGCCGAGGGCGGGCCGAGCAGCAGCTCGCCGAAGTAGGTCTCGCCAGCCGTCATGGCCTTGTCGTACTCGACAGTCAGCGTGACCGAGGTCCCCGCAGGCACCGGGCCGGCGGGCAGGCCCGTCACGGTCAGGTCGTTGCCCTGGATCGTCTCGATCCTCAGCCCGGCCGTCGGGGTTCCCGTGATCGACCAGCCCTGGAGCCAGACCTGGTACTCGCCGTCCTGCGGCGCCACGAGCTCGACGAACTCGTTACCGGTGCCGGTGGCCGACGAGGCGACGATCTCCGCGTTCGTGAAGACACCGTCGCCGTTCGCGTCACGCACGACCCAGAGGTCGAGGTCCTGATCCAGCGTCGTCTCGACGCTGAAGCGGGAGGCGTGGTTGATCGTGACGTTCCGCTTCACGCTGGCCGAGCTCGGGTCGTTCGGGTTGTCCTGCTGGACCGTCACGTCCTCCACGACCGGCTGGCTGAGGCCGAACGCCTCGCCGACGAGGCCGGGCAGGTCGACGCTCGCCTCGAACGTCACGTCGAACGAGCCCGTGTCGGTGGCCGTCTCCTCGTCGACGGCCGACGGGCTGACCGCGGCCGAGCCGACGACGCTCTCGAACGGCGCGTGGAACTTGCCGCCGTCCCAGCCGACGCCGTGCAAGGCGAGCGCGTGCAGGCCCTCCTGCGCAGGAGCCGTCACGAAGTCGGATGCGCCGCCGGTGGCCGTGTTGAACGCCCACCTACCGGACCCGAGGTGCGTGTTCGGGCTGCCTCCGACCGTGTCCAGGATGTACGGGGCGCCGAAGACGCCGTCCGCGAGCACCTGGAACTGGTTCTGGCTCCGTCCGAGGACGAGCGTGTCGATGTCCGTCGGCGGCGCCGCGTCGTCCCACGTCGTGTTGACGAGGAACAGCGACCCGTCCTTCGGCTCTCCGACGACGTCGAAGTAGAAGAACCGCCAGTCACCCGACTCGGCCCGCCAGGCCCACGTATTGGCCCCGAAGATCGAGCCGTTGTTGTAGAGCATGTCGGACTGGGCCGCGGCGACGTCCTCGCCACCGAAGCTCAGGCTGCCGGACAGGTTCCCCTCCGAGTCGACCTCGGTCCGACCTGCGACTGCGACCGAGACCGGGACGACGATCGCGTCGTCACCCTTCGTCAGCTCGATGCCGCCCGAGTAGACGCCGTACGGCGTGCCGGCCGGCACGTTGATCGAGGCGTCGAAGGAGCCTGTCGCGGACGACGGCGTCGTCAGCCACGGCCAGTCGACGTTCTCGTAGAAGTCGACCTGGAAGGTCATGTCCGTGGTCGGGATCGCGGCGCTCCGGCTCGGATGCTGGAGGCCGATGAAGAGCCCGTCCGACATCCGCTCCGCGGGATCGCGGACGAACACCTGCAGGCGGTTGGACGCGTTGTTCAGGTACGAGAAGCGGACGTACTCGTGCTGGTCGATCTCGGCGCCCTCGTAGTTCACGTCGAGGAAGCCGTCGATGTTCGAGCTGGTCGTCTTCTGGCCGAAGTCGACGGTGCCGTCACCGTCGTCGTCCGTCCAGAGGTTCCCGTCGCCGTTCACGTCCGTCCAGTCGTAGGCGAGCAGGCGCCACAACTGGTTCTGCGAGTAGTTTCCATCCGGATCGAACTGATCATGCGGGTACGTCATCCGCACGACCATCAGGTCCGCGTCGGCGTTGTCACCGATCGCGTCGGACACGTCGATCAGGTAATTGGGTGCGTTGAAGTTGTACGGCGACTCGACGGCGATGTTCTCGCTCGTGAACGGGATCGTGGTCGAGCCGGTCCTCTTCAGGTAGCGATCCGAGACCTGCCACGTCCCCGGGCCGTTGACCGCGAACGTCTGGGTGTCGGACCCGCCGGGCGCGATCACGTGGGAGAACACCGGGTACTCGGTGCCCCGGTAGTCGCCGACACGCCAGTCGCTCGGGCTCACCGACGCCCGCGTGGCGGCCGCGGTCGCGACGGCCTTGCCGGCGTCGACCGATCCCGAGCCCTGGATCATGGTGTCGTACCCGAGATCGAGCGCGGAGGACTTGAGGATCTCCTTCGCCTTCGTGTAGAAGCCGGCGGGTACGGCTCCCGATGTCTTCCGGTACGACTCGTAGATCAGGGCGGTCGCGCCGGCGGCTACCGGCGCCGAGCGGCTGGTGCCGCCCCAGGAGACCCAGGCGGTATCGCCGTTGAAGACCGCGTTCAGCGTCACGTCACCAGACGAGTAGGCGCCGTCGGCGACGACGTCCACGCCGGTCGAGCCGGTCGCGCCCGGGCCGCGGTTGGACCACGGGATCACGTCGTTGTCGGTCACCTGGCTGTAGTTGGCGATCGAGTCCCAGCCCGTCGCGCCGAACTGCGTCGACGCGCCGACCGAGATCCCGGCCGAGGGGCTCGGCGGCGCCGTGGTGCCGAAGCCGGGAGCGCCGTTGCCGGTCGAGAACAGCGGCGTCGTGCGACGCCCGTTGTGGATGATGTCCGCTTCCTGGCTGGCGGCGTCGAAGCCGTCGTTGTCGACGGCCGACGAGCCGTAGGAGTTCGACGTCACGTCGACACCGTTCCGGGTGGCCAGGAAGTAGCCGAACTGGGTCGAGAACTCGAACGAGAAGTAGATGTCCCCGTACGGGGCGAGCTTCGCGTTCGGAGCGCCGCCGAGGACGGCGCCGTCGTACGTGCCCGACTTCTTCGGGCTGGGATGGAGGTCGTCGAACTGCGGTGCGAGGCCGTTGATCACGCCCTGGCCGACGATGTTCGATGCGGTGAGCGTCCCGTGCCCGCCGATCGCCGGGTCGTAGTCGCCCGTCCAGGCGAGCAGCTCGCCGGGCCCGTACGACGTGTCGAGGATCCCGAACGCGTGCAGGCCACCCGGGACGGCGGTCGCCCCGTCGGAGATGTAGAAGAGGAGGCCGCCCGAGATGTCGTTGAGACCGTCCCCGTTCATGTCGCGGTACGAGGCCGGCGAGTCCTTCGTCACCGGCTTCTCGTCGGCGAAGCTGTAGTCGTTGTCGAGATCGACGTAGACCGTGTCGTACTGGCCGGCCTGCTTCGAGTCGACCACGAGGAACGACGGGCGCTCACCGTAGGCGAGGAGCAGGTGGTCGTCGGGATGGTTCCCGAGCCGGACGTTGCCGGACTTCGACCACGCGGCCGGGAACGAGTACTCGTGCGTGACCGAGGTGCTCGGGGCGGCGAAGTTGCGCGAGGGTCCCTGGCGGGCGTCGAAGGTCACGACGCACTGCTGCGCCTTCGGCCCCTTCTTCGGGCCTGGACCGACCACGGGGCACGTCTTCGCCTCGGTCTTCGTGTACCACGAGAGGCCCTGGTCGACGAACTGCGGCGCGGCGAGCCAGATCAGCGTCCCGTACGGGTCGAACGCCTTCGGCCAGCCGTTCCAGCCCGGGTCCGGCGCGTTCTCCCACACCTGCCACGTGTTCAGCAGGTCGGGGTGGCCGAAGTCGGTGCCGCCGTCGAGCACGCCCACGGTGACGCCCTCGCCGGTGAAGCCGGCCTTCCATGCCCCGACGAAGTTGTGGGTCTTCGCGTCGAGGACCGCGTCGTTCTTCAGCTTGTCGAAGTTCGACTTCTTCGGCTTCGGCGCCTGCTCGTAGGTGACCTCCCCGTCGCGGAGCTTCTTGCCGAGCGCGGCCAGCTCGGCCTGGCTCGGAAGGTTGTTCAGCTCCGGATCGGGCACGCCCAGCGGCTGGCCCGTCTGCTTCAACTCGATCGGTGCGACCGCGACGATGCCGCCGAGGCCGGCGAGCTTCGGCAGCTGCTGCACCGCGATCGTGCCGACGATCAGCGCCGTGCCCTCCGACTCGGCCGCCGCGGCGTCCGTGAGCAGGTTCTTGGCGGCGGCGACGTCTCCGACCGCCGTGGCGAACACCGGCACGCGCTCGTTGGAGCCGCTCTCCACCTTCGCCCGAAGCTTGCTGTCGAGCTTTGCGACGGCGGCGTCGGCCTTCGACGTCACCTTGCCGGGCTTGCCCGGCTGCCCGCCGGGAGCGGCCTGGGTGACCGAGGCCGTGAGGACGATCGTGGACAGCGCGAACAGAACGAGCACGGAGCCTTTGAGCCGTCGTGGCATTGAATCCTCTCCCCTTGATTCAGACGCTTCGCCAGCGTGACCGCCGGCCTCTCCCCCAACCCTCCGCGCACCTTAGCCCGTTCCCTGGGGCCCCGCAAGCCGCACGAGGGCGGCCGGCGGCCACCCGCGCGACGGTGCGCACGGGCCGGACGCGGTACCTTCCCACGGTGCGACTTGAGCACCTTGCGCTCGTGCTGATCGTCGTCGCGGGCTGTGGCGCCGCAGCGGGAGACGAGGCAGCCCCGCAGCCCTCAGCCACGCCGCTGCCGCTCGCGGACGGGAACCGCTGGGTGCTGCGCGACGACGAGCGAGGGTCGACGGCGACGATCTCTGTCGCTCGAACGCCGTCTGGTCTCGTCCTGCGCGGCGTGCCCGGTACGGGCGACGTCCGCGTGCGCACGGCAGGGCGGGCCGTCCAGGCGTGGGACACGGCCGGCGCCAGGTGGGTGCCCTTCCTGCGGCTGGGGGCTCCGGCGGGGACGCGGTACACGGTCGCTCTCTCCGGCGCACCGCTCTGGCGCTCGCTCACCGTGACCGTCGCCTCGCGCACGGCCGTCGTGCGAGACGGCCGCGGCAGGACGCTCCGGAACTGCGTCAGGCTCACGTTCGCGACGCGCAAGCCGGTCGCAGACGCGGCGATCGAGGAGCTCGTCTTCGCTCCGGGTGTCGGCTTCGTGCGCACGGCGGAGCAGACGATCGCGGGCACGCGCGTGCGCGTGCTCGCCGCCGTCCGCCTCCGGCCGTAGAGACGCGGAGGGCGCCGGCAGCCGGCGCCCTCCGCAACGGTCGAGCCTGCGACTCAGTCCTCCCGGGCCCGCTCGTCCTTCTTCGTGTTGCACGACTGCAGCTTGATGTCGTCGACATACCAGCCGTCGATGCCCGTGCAGCCGTCCATCCCCAGGTCGAACCGGAGCTGGATCGTGTCGCCCGCCTTCACGCCCGCGAGCGTCAGGTCGATCTGCGACTCGGCCCAGCTGCCCGTGACCTGGCCGCCGTCGGTGCCCGTGAAGCCAGGCTCGCCTGCGAGCGGGTTGGTGTTGCCCTGCGCGGCCGTGTTGAGGGTCGCGTTGTAGGCGTTGAAGGTGAACGCCGCGGCCGGCAGCACCTCGAACGCGCCGCCGTTGATGCTGAGCTTCAGGTTGCCGCCGTCCCAGCCGAACTCCGTCGCGAAGTAGTGCTGGAACGTGAGCCGCGGGCTCAGGATCGCCGCCGCGGGCAGGTGGATCACGGGGCTGGTCAACCGCATGACGCCGGAGACGTCACCCGCACCACCGTCGCAGTTGCCGATCTGCAGGTTCTCGCCGAACGCGGCCGAGCCTGCGCGACCGCCGGGCAGCGAGGTGTCGTGCACCCAGTTCGTGCCGGGCCAGCCCGCGAAACGCCCTTCGTTGCTGAGCGTCCAGCCCGCGAGCCCGTCCTCGAAGTCCTCGTGGTAATGGACCGGCGGGTTCTTCTGGCTCGCACACAGCGGCGGCGTGTCCGGGTCGAGCGCCGGCTGGAAGTTGCACTGCGTCGGCTCGGTGCGGAGCTCGACCGCGGCGATCATCGCGGCGACCGAGGCGCAGTCGGCGGACGTGATCGCCTCGCCGGAGGGGCCGGCGGGCGTGCTGCTCGTGCTCAGGCCCTCGAGCGACTGGCCGATCAGATCCGCGCAGGACGCCTCGAGGGCGTCTGCGTGATCCTCGAAGTCGCTCGTGAGCGTCTGGTAGACGGACTGTGCCCGCCAGTACAGGTGCGCCGCCTTCACGAGCCCGATCGCCGAGATCGTCTGGCCGTTGTACGTGCCACCGTCGACGAGCAGCGCGTAGCCGTGGTTCGGCACGCCCGAGTTCGAGTGGACGCCGCCTGCGTCGCTGACGTCGCAGTGGTACTCGGCATCGGACACCTTGCCGGGATCCCCGAGGCAGGTGGGCGTCCACATGTCGCGGATCGCGCCGCCGAACGCCGTGGAGTCCTCGCCCATCAGCCAGCGGTAGGAATCCTCCGGTGGGCTTGCACCACCCCGGAGCCTCAGGCTGACGTTG
>DASUOK010000164.1:0-7260 GCA_036276675.1 Gaiellaceae bacterium
GGAGCGCTTCACGCCCGAGCTCGTCGCGCGCATCCAGCGGAATCTCGGCTCGGACGTGGCGATGTGCCTCGACATCTGCCCGCCGGCGGGGGTGCAGCGGGCCGAGCTCGAGGAGGCGGTCCGCCGCACCACGCTCTGGGCTGCACGCCAGCGCGAGGCGGAGCGTGCGCCCGGGCAGCTCCTGTTCGGGATCGCCCAGGGCGCGGCCGACCGCGAGCTGCGCAGGCGCTCGATCGACGAGATCGCGGGCCTCGGCTTCGACGGCCACGCGCTCGGCGGCCTGGCGGTCGGGGAGAGCCGCGAGGAGATGTTCGAGGCGACGGGCTGGGCGGCGCCGCTGCTGCCGGCGGCGAAGCCGCGTTACTTCATGGGCATCGGCGACGCCGAGGGCGTGCTGCGGGTGATCGAGTCGGGGATCGACCTGTTCGACTGCGTCCTCCCGACCCGGACGGCGCGCACCGGCTCGGCGCTCACGGGCGGCGGCCGCCTCAACCTCCGCAACGCCCGCTTCGCGCGCGACCCGCGCCCGCTCGAGGAAGGCTGCGGTTGCCCCGCCTGCACGCGCTTCTCACGCGCCTACGTCCGGCACCTGGTCAATCAGGAGGAGCTGCTTGGCCTTCGCCTGCTCAGCCTGCATAATCTCCACTTCCTGCTCGAACTGACCGCGGGCGCACGGGCGGCGATCGAACGAGGGGCGCTCGCGGCGTACGTCGCCGAGCGGCTCGCGCGGCTCGCCGGTGGGCCTCAGGAGGATCCTTGGGACAACTGATCATCATCGTCGCCATGTTCGTCCTGCTCTGGCTGCTCCTGATCAGGCCGCAGCGCCAGCGGCAGGTCGCGCAGCGCCAGCTGATCGCCAGCGTCGAGGTGGGGGACGAGATCCTCACGGCGGGCGGCCTCTACGGCCACGTGCGCGCGCTCGGGGACGAGGACGACCTCGTCGTCGAGATCGCGCCGGGCACGGAGGTGCGGCTCGCGCGGCGCGCCGTGGCGGGCATCGTCCCGCCCGAGGACGAGGTCGCGGGCCGCGAATCGGCCGCGATCGACGAGCTCCACAGCTAACCTGTCCTCCCGCGTCCCGTGAACCGCAGACCGCATCTCATCCTCGTTGGGCTCATCGTCGCCGGCCTCCTCGGCGTGGCGCTGCTCGCGACTCCCGGCTCGCCGATCCAGCAGTCCCCGACGCTCGGCCTCGACCTCCAGGGCGGGCTGGAGGTCACGCTCGAGGCGGTTCCCGAGCAGGGCCAGGAGCTGACGCAGGCGGACCTCGACCGCTCCGTCGAGATCCTCCGCAACCGCGTCGACAAGCTCGGTGTCTCGGAGCCGGAGATCCGCACGCAGGGCGACAACCAGATCGTGATCGACCTGCCCGGCGTGGAGAACCCGGAGCAGGTGATCGGCATCCTCGGCCAGACGGCACAGCTCGAGCTGTACGACCTCGAGGCCAACCTGGTGCGTCCCTCCATCGACGCGCAGCGCTTCCCGGTCGCGACGCCGTCGATCTACGAGCTCCTCGCCGGCCAGCAGGCGCTCGTCGAGGAGGGGGAGAGCGACGACTGGTACCTGTTCGACGGGCAGAAGCGGCTGCGGGCCGGCCCCGTGGCCAACCGCGACGCCCTGCTGCAGAGCCAGCCCGTCGAGAAGGCGGGGAGCCGGGGCGAGCTGCCCGACGGCTGGCGCATCTTCGGGGTGCCGCCGCGGACGACGATCCTCGAGTGCGGCATCGGCGAGGTCGTCTGCCCCGGGGTGAACGTCGAGAACCCGCAGCGCAACTACTTCTACCTGATCAGGTACACGCCGAACGCGAGCGACCCGGACGAGGTCGTCCCGGAGATGCGGGGAGACGACCTCAACCTCGCGGGGACGCAGTCCGACTTCGACACGACGACCGGCCAGCCGATCGTGCTGATGCAGTTCACCGACGACGGGGCGGACAAGTTCGGTGCGATCACGGCCGAGATCGCGCGGCGCGGCCGCCAGTCCTCGAACCTGCTCGGTCAGGACGTGAACCACCACTTCGCGATCGTGCTCGACCGTGAGATCAAGTCCTGGCCGACGATCGACTGGCGCGAGTACCCGAACGGCATCCGCGGCTCCAACGGCGCCCAGATCACGGGCATCGGCGACATCGGCGAGGCGCAGGACCTGGCGCTCGTGCTCCAGACCGGTGCCCTCCCCGTCACCTTCCGCACGCTCGACCAGACGGCGATCTCGGCCACGCTCGGGAAGGACTCGCTCTCGGAGGCCTGGAAGGCCTCG
Source organism: Gaiellaceae bacterium (assembly GCA_036276675.1). Lineage (GTDB taxonomy): Bacteria > Actinomycetota > Thermoleophilia > Gaiellales > Gaiellaceae > Gaiellasilicea. The sequence goes on from DASUOK010000164.1 coordinate 2,260, forward strand.
ATCGCCGGCCTGATCGCCGTCGCGCTCTTCCTGCTCCTCTTCTACCGCTTCCTCGGCGTCGTCGCCGTGCTCGGGCTCGGGATCTACGCCGCCTTCCTCTACGCGGCGATCCTGATCTTCAACGTGACGCTGACGCTGCCGGGCTTCGCCGGGATGATCCTGACGCTGGGGGTGGCCGCCGACGCGAACATCGTCATCTTCGAGCGCGTGAAGGAGGAGTACCGCGCCGGCAGATCGGTGCGCGCCGCGATCGCGGCGGGCTACGGCAAGGGCCTGGCGACGATCATCGACGCGAACGTCGTCACCGCGATCACGGCGATGATCCTCTTCCTGGTCGCGACCGCCGGTGTGAAGGGCTTCGCGCTCATGCTGCTGATCGGGACGGCCCTGTCGCTGCTCACCGCGGTGGCGGCGACGCGGGCGATCCTCGGCCTGCTCGCCGGCTTCAACTGGTTCGACAACCCGAAGCTGATGGGCGCGGAGGGCCAGCCGCCCAGGTGGATCCGCCGCGACTTCGTCGGCCTGCGCAACATCTGGTTCGGGATCGCCGCCGCGCTCATGGTGATCTCGCTGGGCGCCATCGTCCTGAATGGCCTCAATCTCGGGATCGACTTCCGGGGCGGCACGCAGGTGACGATGACGACGGCGGAGCCGGTGGGGCTCGACCAGGTGCGCGAGCGCGCGGCGACGATCGGCCAGGCCGACGCGACGATCGTCGGCCGCGGCGACGTCGCCCCGGGCGACCGCTACGGCGAGTTCTCGATCCGCACGGAGACGCTGACGCAGCCCGAGCAGGCGCGGCTTACGGGCGAGCTCGAGCGTGAGTTCCAGGCCGAGACGAGCGTCCGCAGCGTCTCCGGCAGCTTCGGCCGCCAGATCGCCGAAGGCGCCGTGCTCGCGATCATCGTCTCGCTCCTCCTGATCGTCGGCTACATCGCCGCGCGGTTCCAGTGGAAGTTCTCCGTGCCCGTGCTGGTCGCGCTCGCGCACGACGTGATCTTCACGGTCGGCATCTACGCCCTGCTCGGGCGGGAGGTGACGACCGCCACCGTGGCCGCGATCCTCACCGTGCTCGGCTTCTCGATCTACGACACGATCATCATCCTCGACCGGATCCGCGAGAACATCCCGCTGATGCGGCGCTCGTCGTTCCGCGTGCTCGCGAACGTCTCGCTGTGGGAGACGATCCCGCGCTCCCTCGCCACGACGTTCATCACGCTGCTGCCGATCTCGACGCTCTACTTCTTCGGCGGCGAGACGCTGAAGGACTTCGCCTTCGCCCTGCTGATCGGCATCGGCGCCGGCGCCTACTCGTCGATCTTCATCGCCGCGCCGCTCCTCGCCGTGCTCAAGGAGCGCGAGCCGGAGTACGCCCGCAAGAAGCACGACGACACCCTCCAGGGCGTCACGTCGGTCGGCCTGTTGCTCGAGGAAGCGGAGGAGCTGGCGGCCGCGGCCCCGACGCCTGAGCTCGTGCCGGCGGCCGCGCCCGGTGAGCCGGACGACGTCGAGCCCGACGGTGACGGCGACGCGCAGGCGTCGCGACCGGCCCAGGACGCTGCGGCGCGCGAGCGTCGCCGGCAGCGCCGCAAGTCGCGCCCGCATGGCCGCGCCCGATAGCGACGGCGCGTTCGCGCTGCGCCAGCTCGTCGAGGAGCTCGGCGTGCAGCTACGCGCGGGCGCGGAGCGGCTCGGCGACCTGCCGCAGGAGACCGGCGAGCGGATCGCCCGCGAGCTCGGCCTCGTCACGCGTGCCGAGTGGGACGCGCTCGAGCTGCGCCTCGCGCAGGTCGAGCACCGCCTGAAGCTGCTCGAGCAGCGGCCCTAGACGCGCCGGCGCCAGCGCTCGAAGACGTCTTCGAGGTCGGCGCGGCGGGCGTGCGGCACGAGCACGAACAGGCGGTCGCCGGGCTGGATGATCGTGCTGCCGCGCGGCGGGATCGTGTCCTCGCCGCGCGCGACGACGGCGATCAGCGCGCTGCGCGGCAGGCCCAGCTCCCGCACCGCCGCCCCGGCGATCGCGTGGTCGCCGGCGACGGCGAAGTCGACCAGGTCGAGCGAGCTCAGCGCGTCGAGCTCGAGCGGCGGCGTGACGACGGCGGGGCCTGGGGTGACGAGCCCCAGCCTCTCCGCGACCCGCTCCAGCGTCATTCCCTGCACGAGCGCCGAGACGACCACGACGAAGAAGACGGCGTTGAAGATCGTCTCGGCCTCCTCGACCTCGGACGAGAGCACGAACGTCCCGAGCACGATCGGCACCGCGCCGCGCAGGCCGGCCCAGCCGAGCAGCGCGCGCTCACGCTGGCTGTAGTCCTGGCGCACGACGGAGAGCCAGACGGCGGCCGGCCGCACGAGGATCACGAGCACCGCCGCGAGCGCGAGGCCGGGGATCGCGACGTCCAGCAGGTCACGCGGGAACACGAGCAGACCCAGCACCACGAACATGGCTACCTGGGCGAGAAAGGCGAGCCCTTCGTGGAAGCCGACGAGCTGGCGCCGGTACCGCGACGGCGTCGATCCCACCGCGAGGCCGACGAGGTAGACGGACAGGAAGCCGCTGCCGCCGATCACCTCGGCCGCGCCGAACGAGAGCGACCCCGCCGCGATCGACGCCACCGGCGCGAAGGCCCCGATCGAGGTCGGCAGCCGCGAGAACGCCCACATGGCGACCGCGCCGAGCGCGACCCCGACGACCAGGCCGAGGCCGAGCTTCTGGAGGACGAGCAGAGCGAGCTCCGCAAAGCCGGACGTCGGCTCGAGGATCCATTCGATCAGGCCGATCGTCAGCGCGATCGCCATCGGATCGTTGATGCCGCTCTCGGCTTCGAGCGTGCGCGCGAGCCGGCGGCGGATGTTCGTGAAGCGCAGGGTCGCGAACACGGCCGCGGCGTCCGTGGACGAGACGACCGCGCCGAGGAGCACGGACTCGAGCAGGGTGAGGTCGAAAAGGAGATAGGCGGCGAGACCCGTCAAGGCCGCCGTGACGGCAACGCCGACCGTGCTGAGCAGCGCCGCGGGCACGGCGACCTGGCGCAGCCGCCGCCACGAGGTCGAGAGGCCGCCCTCGAACAGGATCGCCGCGAGCCCGATCACACCGACCGTTCGCGCGAGCTCCGCGTCGTCGAACTCGATTCCCCCCGGCCCGTCCGAGCCGAGCAGCATTCCGAGCGCGAGAAACGCGACCAGCGAGGGAACGCCCGTTCGCGAGGCGCCGAGCGCCACCACGATGCTCGCGGTCAGGATCGCCCCGACGAGCAGCAGGATGGTGCCGACTTCCACGGCTCTATCTTGGTGGGCCACCGAAGCCGGTGTCGCAGCGTGCAACACTGCCGCGATGGCCACGCGCCCGCGCACCCGCAACCTCGGCAGGCTGTCGGAGATCGCGCAGGTGGCCGTGCGACACGGGTTCGGCTACTTCTTCGAGCGCCACCGTCTCACCGACCTGCTGCCGTGGACGGCCCGCGTCGACCCTGCGCTGGACCCGGGCTCCGACCGCGGCCGTCACCTGCGCGAGCTCCTCGACGAGCTCGGGCCGACCTTCGTCAAGTTCGGCCAGCTGCTCTCGACGCGCCCCGACGTCGTGCCGCCCGACATCGTCGCCGAGCTGCGTTCGCTCCAGGACGACGTGCGGCCGTTCCCCTTCGAGCAGGCGCGCGCGGTCGTCGAGGCGGAGCTCGGCCTCTCGCTCGAGCAGGCGTTCACGCGCTTCGGCGAGCTCCCGATCGCCGCGGCGTCGATCGGACAGGTCCACCGCGCCACGCTCCCGAACGGCGCCGAGGTGGTGGTCAAGGTGCAGCGGCCGGATGCACCACGGCAGATCGAGTCCGACCTCGCGCTCCTCTATCAGGCGGCGCGCATCGTGAAGGAGCGCGTCCGCTCCCTCGACTTCATCGACGCGTCGGCGCTCGTCGACGAGTTTGCGCGCTCGATCCGGCAGGAGCTCGACTATCGGCTCGAAGCGCGGAACGCCGACGGCTTCCGGCGGAACTTCGCCGGCTCCGACACCGTGCGCGTGCCGAAGGTCTACTGGACGTACTCGGGCCCGCGCGTGCTGACGCTCGAGTTCCTCGACGGCGTCCAGCTCGCCGACCTCGACCTCGACACGACCTCGTTCGAGGAGCGGCGGGAGCTCGCCGTCCGCATGAGCGAGACGTGGATGGAGATGATCTTCCGGCACGGGTTCTTCCACGGCGACCCGCACCCCGCGAACATCCTCGTGCTCGACGACACGCGGATCGGCCTCGTCGACTTCGGGCTCGTCGGCAAGCTCACCGACGACGACATGTCGAAGCTGACGGCGCTGTTCGTCGACGCCGCGACCCAGAACATCGACGCGCTACCACGCCGGCTGGGCGAGCTCGGTGTCCGCTACCCGAAGGAGCGCGAGGAGGAGTTCACCGCCGAGCTCCACGACCTCTTCTACCGCTACTACGGCGCCTCGCTCGCCGAGATCGACCCGATCCAGGTGATCCGCGAGGGCTTCCAGTTGATCTACGCGATGAACCTGCGGCTGCCCACCCGCTTCGTGATGCTGGACAAGGCGATCGCGACCCTCGGCTCCGTCGGCGTCGATCTCTACCCCGCGTTCAACGTCTTCGAGGTGGCGCGGCCGTACGCGCGGGCGCTGATGCTCGAGCGGTTCACGCCGGCACGGGTAGCGCATCGCGCGCAGAAGGAGGGCCGGGCGCTCGTCGGGATCGCGCGGGACCTGCCGTACCAGGTGCACGACGTCCTGCAGGAGATCCGCGACGGCCAGATCGAGGTCGGCTTCGTGCACAAGGGACTAGACGAGTTCATGCACAAGCTCGACGTCGCGATCAACCGCGTCGTCGTCGCGCTCGTCGTCGCCGGCGGGCTGCTCGGCTCGTCGCTGCTCGGCATCTTCGCGGAGGAGGGGCCGACGCTGTTCGGCCTCCACTTCCTCTCGGTGCTCGGCTTCCTCGTCTCCGGTGTGCTCGGCGCCTGGCTGCTGCTCGGCGTCGTCCGCTCAGGCCGCCTCTA
>DASUOK010000165.1:0-3600 GCA_036276675.1 Gaiellaceae bacterium
GCTGGCCGAGCTCGAGGCGCGGAACGTCGGCAAGGCGATCTCCTCCGTGAAGCTCGAGCTCGCGTCGGCGATCGGCAACTTCCGCTTCTACGCCTCGGCGATCGCGACCATCGGCGGCCGCTCCAACCCGATCGGCGGCTCGATCCTCTCGTACACGCTGAAGGAGCCCGTCGGTGTCGCGGGGCAGATCGTGCCGTGGAACTACCCGCTGCAGATGGCGACCTGGAAGCTCGCCCCCGCGCTCGCGGCGGGCTGCACCGTCGTCCTGAAGCCGGATCCCCAGACGCCCGCGACCGCGCTCCGGCTCGCGGAGCTCGCGGCGGAGGTGGGCTTCCCGGCGGGGGTCGTGAACGTCGTCCCCGGCGACGGGCCGACGACCGGCGCCTACCTCGTCCGCCACCCGGGCGTCGACAAGGTGGCGTTCACGGGGTCGACGCGGACGGGCGGCGAGATCATGCGCCTCTGCTCGGAGCCGATCAAGCGCCTGACGCTCGAGCTCGGCGGCAAGAGCCCGAACCTCGTCTTCGCCGATGCCGACCTCGACTCGGCGATCCCGAGCGCGGTCTGGTCGATCTACTACGCCGCCGGCCAGAGCTGCGAGGCGCGCTCGCGCGTGCTCGTGGAGCAGCCGCTCTACGACGAGTTCGTCAGCGGGTTCGCGGAGAAGGCGGGCGCGCTGAGGATGGGCGATCCCCTCGACCCCGAGACGCAGATGGGCTCGCTGATCTCGACCGCGCACCGCGAGCGCGTGCACTCCTTCGTCGAGGGCGCGCGCGGCGACGGGGCCGACGTCGTGCTGGGCGGCGAGCCCGGGGACCACGCCTTCTACCCGCCGACGGTCGTCGCCGGCATCGACAACTCCGCCACGATCGCGCAGGAGGAGGTGTTCGGCCCGGTCGTCACGATCATCCCGTTCGCCGACGAGAAGGATGCGATCCGGATCGCGAACGACGTCAAGTACGGCCTGATGGCGTCGGTCTGGACGACGGATCCGGCTCGCGGTCACCGCCTCGCGGCACGGATCAAGTCGGGCACGGTCGGGATCAACCTGCCGTACACGGCCTTCCCCGGGCTGCCGTTCGGCGGCTACAAGCAGTCGGGCTTCGGGCGGGAGCTCGGGATCGACGCGCTCGACCTCTACCTCGAGACGAAGAGCGTGCTCGTGAACACGGGCACGCGGCCGATCAACCCCTTCGGCCTCTAGAGACCGGGCGCCTTGACGTACCGGTGGGCGGTGCTCGCGGCGGGCACCGCGGCGCAGGCGGCCTTCTCCACCGTGGCGTTCGCGATCGCCGTGCTCGCACCGGCGCTGCGCGACCGCTACGACCTGAGCCTGACGGAGATCGGCATCGTCCTCAGCGCCGAGTGGATCGGGCTCACGTTCTCGCTGCTGCCGTGGGGCTTCGCCGTCGACCGCTTCGGCGAGCGCTGGACGCTCGCCGGCGGGCTGACCGCGTGTGCGGGATTCCTGGTCGCGGCCGCGTACGCGCCGAGCTTCGGCTGGCTGGTCGCCTTCCTTTGCCTCGGTGGGATCGCGGGCGGCAGCGTGCAGTCGGGGAGCGGCCGGGCGGTCATGCGCTGGTTCACCGCCGGCGAGCGCGGGCTCGCCCTGGGGATCCGGCAGACGGCGGTGCCGATCGGGGGCGGGATCGCCGCGCTCGTGCTGCCGCAGCTCGGCAGCCCGAAGGCGGGTCTGCTCTTCGTCGCGGGGCTCGTCTTCGCGGGTGCGCTCGCGGGTGCGCTCGTGCTCCGCTCCGGCAGCGAGGAGCACATCGAGGTCTCGGACGTCGAGTCGACCCTGCGCGACCGGCGGCTCTGGCTCGCCTGTTTCGGCAGCGGCCTCTACCTCGTCGCGCAGATGGCGATGATGGGTTTCGTCGTGCTCTTCCTGCACGACGAGCACGGCTTCTCGACCGGCGAGGCGGCCGCCGTCTTCGCCGCCGGTCAGGTGCTGGCGGCGGCGCTGCGGATCGGCGTCGGCCGCTGGTCGGACGTCGTCGGCTCGCGTGTGGGGCCGCTACGCGTCGTCGGTGTGGCGATCGCGGTCTCGGTCGGCCTCGTCGCGCTGGTCTCCGGCACGCCGGAGCTCGTCCTCGTGCCCGTGCTGGCCGTCGCGACCGGCCTCTCGATGGCGTGGAACGGGCTCTCCTTCACGATCGCGGCCGAGCTCGGCGGCCGCCGCAGCGGCGCCGCGATCGGCTTCCAGCAGACCGTGCTCTCCGGCATCGGCGTCGTCGCGCCGATCGCCTTCGCGGCCGCCGTCTCCGCGTCCTCGTGGGGTGTCGCGTTCGCGCTGGCGGCGCTCTTCCCGCTCGCGGGCGTGTGGCTGCTGCGCGCCCTCTAGGCTCTTTGCATGCGCGTCCTCGACCGCCTCGAGCAACTCGCCGCCATCGGCGACCGGATCGGCTACTCGCCGGAGGAGGACGCCGCGCACGAGCTGGCGGCGGGCTGGTTCCGCGAGGCCGGGCTCGAGGTGGAGGTCGACGACGCCGGCAACCTCGTCGGCCGCCGGCCCGGGGACGGCCGCGCGGTCTGGACGGGCTCGCACCTCGACACCGTTCCGTCCGGCGGCCGCTACGACGGCGCCCTCGGCGTCGTCGCGGGGCTCGAGGCGGTCGAGCGGCTCGGCCTGCCCGGGCTCGGCGTCGTCGCCTTCCGGGACGAGGAGCGCGGCTGCGCCGGCAGCCGTGCGCGCTGCGACTCGCGCGCGCTCCCGGACGCGTTCCTCGAGCTGCACGTCGAGCAGGGACCGCGGTTGCTGAACGCGGACGCGCCGCTCGGCGTAGTCACGGCCATCGTCGGCTACTCCCGCCAGACCGTCACCGTGACCGGGAGAGCGGGGCACGCCGGCACCACACCGATGGCCGGTCGCGACGACGCGTTGTGCACGGCGGCGGAGCGCGTGCTGGCGATCAGGGACGCCGCGCTACGGGTCCCCGAGGCGGTCGCGACGGTCGGGACGCTGACGGTCGAGCCGGGCGGCGTCAACGTCATCCCCGGCGCCGTGTCCTTCACCGTCGACGTCCGCGCACCCGACCGCGCGCGGCTGGACGAGCTGCTTGCGGCGATCGGGCTCCAGCCGGGTCTCGGCACCGAGCCGGCGGTGCTGGACGCGGTCGTGGTCGCCGCCGCGCGGGCCGCCGTCGAGGAGCTGGGCCTGCCGGTCGTAGAGCTCCCGTCGGGCGCGGGCCACGACGCGGGCATCCTCGCGAGCGCCGGCGTCCCGTCCGGGATACTCTTCGTGCGCAGTCTCAACGGCGGCGTCAGCCACAGCCCGGACGAGCTCTCCTCGCCGGAGGACATCGCCCTCGCCGTCGACGCGCTCACGGGCGCGCTGCGGCGGCTGGCCGTGTAGAGCGACGGTTCCGCGGCCCGGCAGGGGGTCGGCATCGTCGTTGCAAGAGCACCGCGTCTCGTCTGCAAACGTCGTTCTCGAGAAGGACGAAAAATCGTCCGCGCCGACGAGGGAGCGCGTCCTAGGCTCTGGAGGCGATGGCGACCTTGGAATACGCACCCTCGCTCGGGCACGGATCCGCCGAGCAGAGCGCCCCTGCGGGACGGCTGAGCCGCACGCCGCTGGGAAGGGGATCGGGGGCGGTC
>DASUOK010000166.1:0-7328 GCA_036276675.1 Gaiellaceae bacterium
GCGGACGGGCTGAAGATCGACTTCACCGCCCGCACGCCGAGCGGGCGGGCGCTGGACGCGCACGGCCCCGGCTGGGGCATCGCGCTCCTGCACGAGCTGCTGCGGATCGTCTACGCCGCCGCCAAGGAGGCGAAGCCCGACGCGCTCGTGATCACACACACGCCGCACCCGTCCTTCGTCGACGTGACGGACATGATCCGGCTCAACGACATGCTGCGCACCGACGCGCCCGACGAGCGCGACGGCGTCGTCGCGCAGATGCGTCACCGGGCGGCGGTCGCGCGCGCGGCCTGCCCCGAGCTCCTCATCGACACCGACGACTGGAGCGTGCCGAGCCTGGCGGAGTGGCGCGCGTACGTCGAGGCGAAGCCGTCGCTCGGCGTCCCGTCGCTCTACTACGCTCGCGGCGTGGACGCGACCGGGGAGCGCTTCGAGGCACAGGACTTCGAGGCGCTGCGTCGCACCTGGGCGGCGTGGAGGAGCGCGCGGTGACCGCGGTCGAGCCGAGCGACGACGTGCCGGGCCTGCCCCGGCGACCGGTGACCCTCGCGGACATCGCCCGCGAGGCGGGCACGTCCGCGTCCACGGCCTCGCGCGCGCTGAGCGGCCGGGGCTACGTCTCCCCCGTCGCGCGCGACCGCCTGCTGGCCGTGGCGGAGCGGCTCGGCTACGTGCCGAACGCGTCCGCGCGCACGCTCAAGCAGAAGACGAGCCGCGTCGTCGGCGTCGTCGTCTCCGACCTCGGCAACCAGTTCTACGCGCGACTCGCGGCCGGGATCGAGCAGGCGCTGCGCGAGGCCGGCTACCAGATGATGCTGCTCGGCGACAACAGCGAGGCGGACGAGGAGCTGGCCGCCGCCCGCACGTTCGTCGCGATGCGCGCTCCCGGGGTGATCATGACCCCCGTGGGCGGCGACGCCACGCGGCTGCTGGCCGCGCAGGGGGTCGCGGTCGTCGAGGTCGACCGGCAGCTCGCCGACGTGCCGTGCGACTCCGTCGTGATCGACAACGAGGGCGGCGCCCGCACCGCCACGGCGCACCTGCTCGACCACGGCCACCGCCGCATCGGCCTCCTCGTCGTCGAGACCGACTGGACGAGCGACGCGGGCCGCCTCCGCGGCTACCGCGCCGCGCACGCCGACGCGGGCGTCGAGGTGGACGAGCGCCTGATCCTGCGCATTCCCTTCCACGACCCGGCCGCCGAGGAGCGGATCGGCCGGCTGCTCGACGAGGGGGCGCCGACGGCGCTCTTCGCCGCCAACAACCTGCTCGCCGAGCAGGCGTGGAACGTGCTCCGCCGGCGCCGGCTGCGGCTGCCCGGCGAGATCTCGCTCGTCGGCTTCGACGACGTCCCCTGGATGGCGATGGTCGAGCCGGGGATCACCGTCGTCTCCCAGCCGACGGTCGAGATGGGGATGCGGGCGGCGGAGCTGCTGCTGCGGCGCGTCGAGCAGCCGCTCTCGGCGCCGCAGCTCGCCTGCCTGCAACCGGAGCTCGTCGTCCGGGGCTCCTCGGGGCCGCCGCCCGTCGGGCTTTGAAACGCGGCGGACCTCAGCTTCAACCCGGAATCGGTACCTTGAATTCGCCCTCAGAGTGTGGTTATCTCCCGCTCGGCAGGTGTGGAAACGTTGTCACGTGCAATCGATCTCACACGGTCAACCGGGGCGCAGCCCTGCTGACGAGGAGGCATCACACATGTTGAGTCGGTGGAAGAGGAGTGGGCTGGGGCTCGCGGTGGCGCTGTGCGCCGTCGTCGGCGTCGGCGCTGCCGTCGCGCAGCCCACGGAGCGGGCGAGCGTCAGCTCCGCCCAGGCGGGCAACACGCTCGTCATCTACGGCATGGGCGGCCGGGACGACGTCGCCCAGGGTCGGCTGGACATCGCGAACCGGGTGATCCAGAACCTGGGCCACAGCGTCAGCAACCCGGTGGCGGGGTTCAACGACCAGGCCTTCCTGGCCCGGCTCGCGGCACGTGACGTGCCGGATCTCGTCTACATGGGCCGCGACAAGGTCGGCACGTACGCAGCGCGGAACGCGCTGCTCCCGCTCGCCAACTGCATCGCGGCGGAGCGGATCGACCGCAGGCAGTACCGCATCGCGGCGCTGCAGGAAGTCACCTACCGGGGCCAGCTGTACGCGCTGCCCGAGTTCACGAACCAGATCACGCTGATCGTGAACAACGACGCAGCCCGGCAGGCCGGCGTCAACGTCGCCGACATCCAGACGACGAACTGGCAGCGGCTCCGCGCCGCCAACCGGAAGCTCCTGCGGGTCGAGAACGGACGGCTGACGCGGATCGGCTTCGATCCCAAGCTGCCGGAGTTCTTCCCCCTCTGGGTGAAGTGGTTCGGCAAGGACCTGATCTCGAAGAACGGCCTGCGGGCGCAGCTGAACTCGCCGGAGGCGGTGCAGGCGCTGACGTTCGCGCACAACCTGATCCGCGATCACGGCGGCTGGAACCGCTTCAAGGCGTTCCGCGACACGTGGGACTTCTTCGGCCGCAACAACCAGGTCGCCGCCGATCAGGTCGGCGCGTGGCCGATGGAGAGCTTCTACTACAACGTCCTCGCCGAGGGCGCACCCGTGAACATCACCGCGAAGTACTTCACGAACCGCCGCGGCGGCCCGATCACCATGATCAGCGGCAACGGCTGGGCGATCCCGCGAGGCGCGAAGAACCCGGGCCTCGCCTGCAAGTTCATGAAGGCGATGACCTCGGTGGACGCGTGGATGAAGGTCGGCAAGGACCGCTTCGACCTGCGCAAGCGGCAGGGCCGGGCCTACACGGGGCTCTACACCGCGAACACCACCGCGGACGTGAAGCTCTACGAGGACATCTACCAGAAGGTCGGCAACCCCGACTTCGACAACGCGGTGTCGCTGCTCGTGCGGGCGCCGCGGTACGCGTTCTCGATTCCGCTCTCGCCCGCGAGCGCGGAGTTCAAGCAGGCGTGGACGGATGCGGTCACCCGCGTGCTCGAGGGTCGGCAGACGCCGAAGGCGTCGCTCGACCGGGCGCAGCGCGAGGCTCAGGCCGCAATCAACCGAGCTCGCTAGACCCGGGCCACGTTGGCGACCGTCGCCAGCACCGACGCGCCGGGCCCTCCCAGGAGGGCCCGGCGCTCTCTGTCCGGCTTTCGCGAGCGCGAGACCTGGACGGCGTACCTCTTCATCCTCCCCTGGGTGATCGGCTTCGCCGCGCTGACGGCGGGGCCGATGGTGGCGAGCCTCTACTTCTCGTTCACCAACTACGGGGTCGAGCAGATCGCCGGCTTCGCCCCCACGGAGCGCGTCGGCCTCGACAACTACCGCCAGCTCCTCGACGACCCGCGCATCGCGACGTCGCTCCAGAACACCTTCGTCTACACCGTGATGTCGGTGCCCGCGAAGATGGCGGTCGCGCTCGGGCTCGCGATGATCCTGGCGCGGCTCGCGCACGGCGCCGGGTTCTTCCGCACCGTCTTCTACCTGCCCGACATCACGCCGCCCGTCGCGATCGGGATCCTCATCCTCGTCCTGTTCAACGGCTCCGTCGGGATCGTCAACCGCGCCCTCGAGTTCATCGGCATCCCCGGCCCGTTCTGGACGACCGACCCGAACTGGATCAAGCCGAGCCTCGCGATCATGAGCATCTGGACCGTCGGCGGCACGATGGTGATCTACCTCGCCGCCCTGAAGGCGGTGCCGAACCACCTCTACGAGGCGGCCGCGATGGACGGGGCCGGGCCCTGGCGGCGCTTCTTCAACGTGACGCTGCCGATGATCAGCCCCGCGCTCTTCTTCACCTTCATCGTCTTGACGATCGCCGGCCTGCAGACGTTCACGGAGGTCTTCACCGCCTACTTCGGGGAGGGCTCCGCGGGGGCGGAGGACCCGGACGCCGCGCTGATGAACGTCGTCTACCTGTTCCGGCAGGCGTTCGAGTTCTTCAACATGGGCTTCGCCTCGGCGATGGCCTGGCTGCTGTTCGCGATCATCATGGTCATCACCGCGATCCAGTTCGTGGTCAGCCGCCGCTTCGTCTTCTACCAGGGCGGTGACGAGCGGTGAGTGCGCCCGCGGGGCTCCCAACCGGCGGCGCCGGCGTCGTCACGCCGCGCGTCGGGCACGGGCTGCTCGGCGGTGTGCTCCGTCGCGGCGGGGGCGGCGGGCGGCGGCTCTTCGGCCGCGTCAGGACCTTCCTGTTCATCCTCCTGCTCACCGGCATCTCGATCCTCGCGATCTACCCGTTCGTCTGGCTGCTCAGCGCGTCGTTCAAGCCGCAGGGCGACGTCTTCGACAACCGCCTGATCCCGCGCGAGTGGCAGTGGAACTACACCGGCGACCCGACCCCGGTCGCGGGCGACGAGCGCCTCTTCGCGCTCCCCGACCTGCCGGTGCTGAGCTGGGTGTGGAACAGCGTCTGGATCAGCCTGCTCGCCGCCGTGCTGGTGGCGCTCTCGAGCGCGCTCGTGGCGTTCGCCTTCGCCTACTTCCGCTTCCCCGGCCGCGGCCTGCTCTTCGCGTTGATCCTCGCGACGATGATGCTGCCGGGGGCGGTGACGATGATCCCGGTCTACCTGATCTGGAACGAGCTGACGCTGATCACCGGCGAGACCGGTCGCCTCGCCTTCCTGCCGGACATCGGGGTCAACACGCAGTACCCGCTCTGGGTGCCGAACCTCTTCGGCAGCGCCTTCTACATCTTCCTGCTGCGCCAGTTCTTCCTGGGCATCCCGCGCGATCTCTTCGAGGCGGCGCGGATCGACGGCGACAGCTACTGGACGATGTTCCGCCGCATCGCGATGCCGCTCGCGAAGCCGGCCCTGATCGTCGTCTTCATCTTCGAGCTGCAGGCGCAGTGGTTCGACCTCCTCAAGCCGCTGATCTACCTGCGCGACGCAGCGCTCTACACGCTGCCGCTGGGCCTGAAGACGATCCTCGACCAGCAGGGCCTCGGCGGCGGCGGCGAGGGTCGCTGGGAGATCATCATGGCCGGCACCGTCGTCACGGTCGTGCCGATGCTGATCCTCTTCGCGATCTTCCAGCGCTACTTCGTCGAGGGCATCGCCACCCAGGGACGCAAGGGCTGATGGCCGCGTCGGTCGGCTCCCTTCCCGCCGTCGCCGACGGAGCGGCGGCGGCCACCCAGGGGCTCGCGCTCGGGCTCGACGTCGGGGGCACGAAGCTCGCCGCGGGCGTCGTCGACGCCGACGGCGTCGTGCACTCGTTCGTGCTCGAGCCGACGCGGAGCGAGGAGGGGCACACGGCCGTGCTCGAGCGGCTCTTCCGGCTGGGCGAGCAGGCGGTGGCCGAGTCGGGCGCGCCGTGGGAGCGGATCGACCGGGTCGGCATCGGCTGCGGCGGCCCCCTCGACGCGGAGCGGGGCGTCGTCCTCGGCCCGCCCCACCTCCCGGGCTGGCTGGACGTGCCGGTGACCGCGCTCGCCGAGGTGGCGTACGGGCGCCCGGCGGTGCTGGAGAACGACGCCACCGCGGCGGCCGCCGCCGAGCACCGCCACGGCGCGGGCGCGGGCACGCGCAACATGGTCTACCTGACCATCTCCACCGGCGTCGGCGGCGGCATCGTGATCGAGGGCGCCCTCTACCGCGGCTCGATGGGGAACGGCGGCGAGCTCGGCCACGTCACGGTCGACTTCGACGGGCGCCCGTGTCACGGCTGCGGTCGGCTGGGCTGTCTCGAGGCCTACGTGTCCGGAACGTCGATCGCCGAGCGCGCCCGCGAGGCGCTGGCGGAGGCGACGGAGCCGTCGGTGCTGGCCGCGCTCGACGAGCCGACCGCGGCCGACGTGGCCGCGGCCGCGCGCGCCGGCGATGCGCTCGCAGCGGAGGTCTGGGACGCCACGACGACGGCGCTCGCATGCGGCGTCACCTCGATCGTCAACCTCTTCGAGCCGGAGGCGGTCGTGCTCGGCGGCGGCGTCACGCGCTCCGGCGAGCAGCTGCTGGCGCCGGTGCGCGAGACGGTGCGCACGAGCGCGATGGGCCCGGCGGGCCGCGGCGCCACCGTCGTCCTCTCGGCGCTCGGCGACCGCGCCGGCGTCGTCGGCGCGGCGGCGATCGCCTTCGACCGCATCGGCACCGGCCGCGCCAGCGGATGACGGAGGCAACGGAGAGCGCACTCGCCGAGCACCGCGCCCTCCTCGACCGTGCCGAGAAGCTGCTCCCATCGGTGGACGAGGTCGGCCGGCTCCTCGTCAGGACGTTCGAGGCCGGAGCGAGGGTCTACACCTTCGGGAACGGCGGCAGCGCGGTCGACGCCAACCACTTCGCCGAGGAGCTCGTCGGACGGTACCAGCGGGCCCGCCGGCCGCTCCCCGCGCAGTCGCTCTCGGTCGACGCCGCGGCGCTCACCTGTATCGCGAACGACTACTCCTTCGAGGAGGTCTTCGAGCGCCCGGTGCAGGCGTTCGTCCGCGCCGGCGACGTGGCGATCGCGTTCTCGACGAGCGGCCGCTCCGCCAACGTCGTGCGCGGCCTGGCCGCGGCGCGCGAGGCGGACGCGACGACCGTGCTCTTCGGCGGCGGCGACGGCGGGCCGGCGGCGGCGCACGCCGACCACGCGCTGCTCGTCCCCTCCGGCTCGACGGCGCGGATCCAGGAGCTGCACGTGCTCTTCCTCCACCTCGTGATCGACCACGTCGACCGCTGGGCGGCGGGCGAGTGAAGCGCACGCGGACGTTGCACATGATCGGGAACGCGCACATCGACCCGGTGTGGCTGTGGCAGTGGCCAGAGGGCTACCAGGAGGTGCGTGCCACGTTCGCGTCGGCCCTCGACCGGCTCGACGAGTACCCGGACTTCGTCTTCACCTGCGACTCGGTCGTCTTCTTCGAGTGGGTGGAGGAGACCGACCCCGAGCTCTTCGCGCGGCTGCGCGAGCGGATCGCCGAGGGCCGCTGGCAGGTGATCGGCGGCTGGTGGCTCGAGCCCGACTGCAACATCCCCTCCGGCGAGTCGCTCGTCCGTCACGCGCTCTACGGCCAGCGCTGGCTGCACGACCGCTTCGGGATCACGGCGACGACGGGCGCGAACCTCGACTCGTTCGGCCACACCGCGACGCTCCCGCAGCTCCTGCGCGGGAGCGGCCTGGACTCCTACGTCTTCCTCCGCCCCGGCCCGCACGAGCGCGACCTGCCGACGCTCTTCCGGTGGGAGTCCCCGGACGGCTCCCGCGTCCTCGCCTACCGGATCCCACACGAGTACTGCTCGCCGCGGGACGATCTCGGCGAGCATGTGGAGAAGGCTCTCGCCCAGCTGCCGGCGGAGGGCGACGAGCTGATGGTGTTCTACGGGGTCGGGAACCACGGCGGCGGCCCGACGAAGGCG
>DASUOK010000167.1:0-3254 GCA_036276675.1 Gaiellaceae bacterium
GCCCGCGGCGAGGTCGAGCACGTGCGCGTCGCGCGCGACGCCGGCAGCGTCGACCGCCTCGACCGGCCACACCGGCCGCCCGCGCTCGTAGTGCGCCGCCGCCCGGCCGAAGCTGCGGGCGCGCTGCTCCACGCGTCAGACGCCGGCGAGGAGGAACGCGCGGCTCTCGCGCAGCATCTCTCGGGCGATCACGAGCCGCTGCACCTCCTGCGTGCCCTCGTAGATCTGGGTGATCTTCGCGTCGCGCATCATCCGCTCGACCGGGTACTCCTTGATGTAGCCGTAGCCGCCGAGGATCTGCACCGCCTCCGTCGTGACCCACATCGCCGTGTCGCCGCACGCGAGCTTCGCCTGCGCCGACGCCTTCGTCAGCTCCGGCCCGTCGATGCCCGCGTCGGCCATCTGACCGAAGCGGTAGAGCAGGCCCCGAGCCCCCTCGCACGCCGTCTCCATGTCGGCGAGCTTCGCCTGGATCAGCTGGTGCTGGCCGATCGGCTTGCCCATCGTCTCGCGCGACTTCGCGTACTCGAGCGCGTAGTCGGTGGCGCCCTGCGCGATCCCGAGCGCCTGCGCCGCCACACCGGGCCGGGAGCGGTCGAGGATGCGCATCGCGAGCCGGAAGCCCTCGCCCTCCTCGCCGAGCAGACCGCCCGCGGGGATGCGACAGTCGTCGAAGGCGAGCTCGCCGGTTGTCGAGCCGGAGATGCCCAGCTTCGGCTCGAGCCGCGTCACCTCGAAGCCGGGCGCCTCGGACTCGACGAGGAACGCCGAGATGCCCGCATGACCCGCCTCGGGATCCGTCTTCGCGAAGACGGTGTAGAGACCGGCGACGCCCGCGTTCGTGATGAAGCGTTTGCTGCCGTTCAGCACGTACTCGTCGCCGTCGCGCCGCGCCGTCGTCCGCATCGCCGCGGAGTCGGAGCCGGATCCCGCCTCCGTGAGCGCGTACGCGCACAGCACCTCGCCCGACGCGAGCCGCGGCAGCCACTGCTCCTGCTGCGCCTGCGAGCCGGCGAGCTTGAGCCCGAGCGAGCCGAGCTCCTGCACGGCGAGCAGGAGGCCGCTCGTCGCGCACACCTTCGAGACCTCCTCGATCGCGACGAGCGCGAGCAACGTGCCCGTGCCGGAGCCGCCGTGCTCCTCGTCGAACAGGAGCCCGAAGATCTCGTGCTCGCGGAAGAGCTCGACGACGTCCCAGGGGAACTCGTGCGACTCGTCGATCTCGGCCGCGCGCGGGGCGATCCGCTCCCGCGTCAGGTCGCGGACGAGGGCGCGGATCTCGCGCTGCTCCTCGGTGAGGACGTCCCACGCCACGGCGCGAGTCTACTTGCGTCGCCGCGACGGACCTGCTCAGAATCGGCCCTGTGAAGGAGTTCAAGGAGTTCCTGCTGCGGGGGAACCTCGTCGAGCTGGCGGTCGCCGTCGTCATCGCCGTCGCGTTCGCCGCCCTCATCGACGCGTTCGTCCAGGACCTGATCACGCCGCTGATCGCGGCGATCGGCGGCCAGCAGGACTTCTCCGCGCTGACCTTCACGATCAACGACTCCGTCTTCCGCTACGGGCACTTCCTCAACCAGCTGATCTCGTTCCTGATCATCGCGGCGGTCGTCTACTTCCTGGTCGTGAAGCCGGTCAACGCGCTGATGGCACGGCGCAAGACGGAGGAGCCCGTCGACGAGACCGTGCGCGAGTGCCCGGAGTGCCTCAGCTCGATCCCGGCCGCGGCCCGCCGCTGCGCCTTCTGCACCACCGAGCTGCGCCCCGTCTGAGCCCGACCGCATCTAAGCTCGCGCCGTGATCCTCGAGAACGGCATCATCCGCACGCTCGACCCGGCGCTGCCGCTCTCGCGCGCGCTCGCGATCGCCGGTGACCGGGTCGCGGGCGGCGTCGGCGTGCACGAGACGGCGCTCGCGAGCCCGGACACGGTCAATCTCGGCGGCCGCTGCGTCCTCCCCGCCTTCACGGACTCGCACGTGCACTTTCCGACCTGGTCGCTCGCGCAGCGCCAGGTGAAGCTCGACGGCTGCGGCTCGCTCGACGAGGCGCTGGCGCGGGTACGCGAGGCGCAGGTGCCGCCGGGCCGCTGGCTGCGCGGGTACGGCTGGCGCGACGGCGACTGGACGCCGCGCACGAAGCCGACGAAGGCTGCGCTCGACGAGGTCACGGGCGAGACGCCGGCGATCCTGATCTCGAAGGACTACCACTCTGTCTGGCTCAACTCGGCGGCGCTCGCGGCCGCAGACGGCGACCTCGACGTCGCGGGCGGCGTCGTCGAGCGTGACGAGCGTGACGAGCCGACCGGTGTGCTGCGCGAGGAGTCGGCGTGGCGCTTCCGTGACCGCTACGTCGAGACGACGGAGGACGAGTGGGTGGAGGCGACGCGCGCGGGGGTCAGGCTCGCGAACTCCCGCGGTGTCGGCGCGATCCACGACAAGGACGGCTGGCTCGGCTCGCCGGGGATCTTCCAGCGACTGCGCGACGAGGGGAGCCTCTCGCTGCGCGTCTGGGGGTCGCTCCCGCACGAGGCGGTCGAGCACGCGCGCGGGCTGGCGCTGCGCAGCGGCTTCGGTGACGAGTACCTGCGGATCGGCTACCTGAAGTGCTTCATGGACGGCACGCTCGGCTCGCAGACCGCGTGGCTGAGCGACGGCAGCGGCGTGCGGATCACGAGCGGCGAGGAGCTCCGGGAGATCGTCCGCCGCGGCGCCGAGGCCGGCTGGCCCGTGGGCGTGCATGCGATCGGCGACGGCGCGAACCGCGAGGCGCTGGACGCCTTCGAGGCGACCCGCGAGCTATGGCAGCCGCTCGGCCTGCGGCACCGGATCGAGCACGCGCAGTGCCTCACACCGGAGGACGTGCCGCGCTTCGCGGAGCTGGGCGTCGCCTGCTCGGTCCAGTTCTCGCACGCGCCCTCCGACCGCGACCTCGCGGAGCGGCTGTGGGCCGACCGGCTCGAGGGAACGTACGCGTTCCGCACGCTGCTCGACTCCGGCGCGCTGCTCGCGAACGGCTCCGACGCGCCGGTGGAGGAGCTCGACCCGCTGGGCGGGATCGCCGCCGGCGTCCTGCGCACGATCGACGGGCGCCCGACGTGGCGGCCGCAGGAGGCGCTCACGGTCCAGCAGGCGCTGCACGCGCAGATCGTCGCGCCGGCGTGGCTCTCCGGCGACGAGCGGCGGCGCGGCCGGCTGCTGCCCGGCTTCCTCGCCGACCTCGTCGTCCTCGACCGCGACCCGCTCACGATCGAGCCGGA
>DASUOK010000168.1:0-25311 GCA_036276675.1 Gaiellaceae bacterium
GCGCGCTCGACCTTGACGCTGAGGTCGTGCCAGTGCGTCGCCGCCGCCTGGGCGACGTAGGGGACGTGGTGCGCGACTGCGATCGCGGTCATGTCCTTGCGCTGTTGCGCCTTGCCCCAGCTCTCGCTGCCGGCGGGGCTCGTCGTCGTGCTCGCGCCGAACGGCGTCGCACCGGAGCGCTGCACGCCCGTGTTCATGTACGCCTCGTTGTCGTAGCAGACGAAGAGGAACCGGTGACCCCGCTCGAGCGCGCCGGAGAGCGCCTGCAGCCCGATGTCGTAGGTGCCCCCGTCGCCGGCGAAGACGACGACGGCCACGTCCTCGTCCGCGGGCAGGGCGTGCCGTCGCCGCAGAGCCCGCTGGGCCGTCTCGACGCCGCTCGCGACCGCGGCGGCGTTCTCGAAGGCGACGTGCAGCCAGGGGACGTTCCAGGCGGTGGTGGGATACCGCGTCGTCGCGACCTCGAGGCAGCCGGTGGCGTTCACGACGACCACGGGCGACGCGATCGTGTCGAGCACGGTGCGGACGACGAGCGGCACGCCGCAGCCCTGGCAGAGCGAGTGGCCGCCGCGCAGCGGCGGGACGCCGCGCTCGTTGCGGACGAGGGTCTTCAGGCGTGACATGCGGGGCCTCGCAATCCGACGTGGGTGGGGACGGTGCCCGCGAGCAGGGCGCGGACGTCGGCGGGGTGCAGGTCGCGCCCGCCCAGGCCGTAGACGGAGCCGTCCAGCCGGCAGCCGCTGCCGTAGAGCGCGGCTGCGACCTCGGCGCGCAAGGGCGGTGCGCCGCCGGGGGAGTCGGCGCGGTCGAGGACGACGACCGACTCGACGTCCCCGAGCGCGGCCGCGACCGCCGCGGCCGGGAAGGGCCGGAAGGAGATCAGCTTGAGCAGACCGACCTCGTCGCCCTCGGCCCGCAGCTCGTCGACGACGTCCTTGACGGTGCCGGCCGTGGAGCCGAGGGCGACGAGCGCCGTCTCGGCGCCGTCGAGGCGGTAGTCCTCGAGCGCGCCGAGGCGACGCCCGGTAAGTGTCTCGAGCTCGGCGGCGAGGTCGGCCAGCACCGCGGCGGCGCCCTCGATGGCGGCGCCCTGCTGGCGCCGGAACTCGTAGTAGTAGTCGGGCATCGCGAACGGCCCCTGCGTCGTCGGCCGCGCGACGTCGAGCGCCGCGTGCGGGATCCGGTACTCGCCGACGAAGCGGCGCGCGACCTCGTCCGGCAGCAGCTCCACCGGCTCGGCCGAGTGCGTGATCGTGAAGCCGTCCTGGCAGACGAGCACCGGCAGGAGCACGTCGGGGTGCTCGGCGAGCCGCGGCGCGAGCAGGGTGAGGTCGTAGGCCTCCTGCGCATTCTCCGCGAAGAGCTGCACGACGCCGGAGTCGCGGACGAGCATCGAGTCGGAGTGGTCGCAGTGGATATTGATCGGCCCCGAGAGCGCGCGGTTGCCGACCGCCATCACGATCGGGGCACGCATCGAGGCGGCGATGTAGACGACCTCGGCCATCAGCGCGAGCCCCTGCGACGACGTCGCGGTCATCGTGCGCGCACCCGCGAGCGCGGCCCCGATCGCGGCGCTCATCGCCGAGTGCTCCGACTCGACGTTGACGATCTCCGTGCCCGCGCGACCGTCCGCCACGAACTTCGCGAACCCCTGGATGATCGGCGTCTGCGGCGTGATCGGGTAGACCGGCACGACGTCGGGGTCGATCTGGCGCATCGCGTGCGCGACCGCCTCGCCGCCGGTGAGGAGCTGCAGGCCCGTCATTCCGCCACCATCGCGATCGCGTCCTCCGGGCAGACCTCGGCGCAGATGCCGCAGCCCTTGCAGTACTCGAGGTCGACGCCCGTGAACGTCTCGCCGTCGAGCGTGATCGCCGAGTCGGGGCAGTAGATCCAGCAGAGGAGGCAGTTGACGCAGCGGGAGAGATCGGTCTCGGGCCGCTCGCCCGTGCGCCAGCCGCCGGTGGCGGTGCGCGGCGCCTCGGCCGGGGAGACGGCGCCGCCGGCGGGCAGATCCGTCCAGGCGGTCAGCTCGCCCATGCGTACCCCTCCTCGAGCGCGTGGCGCACGTCGTCGGGCGCGACCTTGCGGCCGAGCGTCTCGACGGCCGCGTCCTGCAGCCGCTCGAGCGTGGGCTCGCCGAGTGCGGCCGCGACGGCGCCAAGCATGACGACGTTGACGAAGCCGGAGCCCTGCGCGGCGGCGAGCCGGTCGGCGGGAACGCAGCGGACGTCGAGCCCTGCGAGCTCCGGCGGCGCGGACTCGCCGTTGAGAACGACGAACCCGTCCGGCTGCAGGCCGTCCACGACGGCCGCCTCGCCGACGAGCGACGGCTCGAGGACGACGACCACGTCGGGGTCGGTGATCGTGTCGTGGCGCCGGATCGGACGGTCGGCGACGCGCGTGAACGCCCGCAGCGGCGCGCCGCGGCGCTCGGGCCCGTACTCCGGGAACGCCTGCACGCCCTTGCCGCTCCGCAGCAGCGCCAGCGCGAGCACCTGGGACGCCGTCTTGGCGCCCTGCCCCGCGCGCGCGTGCCAGCGGATCTCGGTCAGCTCGCGCATCGCAGCCTCTCGTCGAGCGCCGCGACGGCGCGCTTCGCGTCGGCGACGGCCTGCACGACCCCGGCGCCGCCGTTGAGCGCGTCACCCGCGGCGTAGACCTTCGGGTCGGCCGTCCTGCCGTCCGCGTCCGCCGTGTCGAGCAGCGCGCGGAACTCGTCGCGCGGCCGCTGGCCGATCGCCTTGACGACGGTGTCGACCGGAATCGTGAACTCGCTGCCCGGAACCGGCTCGGGCCGCCGGCGGCCGCTCTCGTCGGGTGCGCCCAGCCGCATCTCCGCGCAGCGCACGCCCTCGACGTGCGTCTCGCCGACGAACGCGACGGGGCTCGTGAGGAAGCGGATCTCGACACCCTCGCTGCGCGCGAGCTCGACCTCGTGGTCGTAGGCCGGCATCTCCTCCTCGGTGCGCCGGTAGAGCAGGAGCGCCACCTCGGCGCCGAGGCGCTTCGCCTCGACCGCGACGTCGACGGCGGTGTTGCCGCCGCCCACGACCGCGACGCGCTCGCCCACGGGCGGCGGCGGGCCGGTCTTCAGGCGCTCGATGAACGCGAGCGACTCCCAGACGCCTTCGAGGTCGTCGCCCTCGTACGCGACGTCGGCGTCGGCACCCAGCCCGACCGCGACGACGACGGCGTCGGCCTCGCGCTCGAGCTCGGCGAGCCGCGCCGCGTCGATGCGCGTGTGCTGCTCGAACTCGACTCCGAGCTCAGCGAGCAGCCGCGCCTCGTCGGGCAGCGGCTCGTTCGTCTGGCGGTAGGGCGCGATCGCGTAGCGGACGAGCCCGCCGATCTCGGCGCGCTCGTCGTAGACGGTGACGGCGTAGCCGCGCGCCGCGAGCTCGCCGGCGGCGGCCAGGCCCGCCGGGCCGGCGCCGACGACGGCGACACGACTGCCGTTCGCGGGCCGGGGGCGCCGCAGCGGCACGTCGTGCGCGTAGGCCCAGTCGGTCGCGAAGCGCTGCAGCGCGCCGATCTCGATCGCCGGCCTGCCCTCGTGGACGAGCACGCAGTCGCGCTGGCACAGCACCTCGACCGGGCAGACGCGCGCGCACGTGCCGCCCAGGACGTTCGCGTCGAAGATCGTGGTCGCCGCCCCGGCCGTGTCGCCCGCGGCGATGGCGGCGACGAAGCGCGGCACGTCGACGCCGGCGGGGCAGCCGGTGACGCACGGCGCCTGCTCGTGCGCGCCGCCGCACTCGAGGCAGCGGTCCGCCTCCACCGCGGCTGCGTGTGGCGACAGCGGGGGGCGCAACTCGCGTGAGAGCTCGGCGAGAACCTCGGTCATGCGTGAAGTCTCGGCGCTGCGGGCGCCGCGGCCATCGGCGGCGGCCCCGAGTCTCGGTGCGGGAAAGCCGCACCGCGTCCGCTCCGATGCACTGATGGCGGGCGGCGGGCGCGGGTCTAGCGTCGAGCCGGAGTCTTCGACCAGAGGAGGAACGTCATGGCTGTTCGCGTCGCCGTCAACGGCTTCGGCAGGACCGGTCGCGCCGCCTTTCGCGCCGCGTACGAGTCCGGTGCCGACATCGAGTGGGTGGCGGTGAACGACGTCGCCGAGCCCGCGCTGCTCGCGCACCTGCTCGCCTACGACACGGTCTACGGGCCGTTCGCCGGCAGCGTCGAGGCGGCGGAGGACGGGCTCGTCGTCGACGGCCGCCGCATCGCCACGCCGATGGAGGGCGATCCGGCCCGGCTGCCGTGGAGCGAGCTCGGTGTCGACGTCGTCATCGAGTCGACCGGGCGCTTCCGCACGCGCGCCGACGCCGAGAAGCACCTGGAGGCCGGTGCGCGCAAGGTGATCGTCTCCGCACCCGCGAAGGAGCCCGACGTCACCGTCGCCCTCGGTGTCAACTTCGAGACGTACGACCCCGACCTGCACCACGTCATCTCGAATGCGTCGTGCACGACGAACTGCCTCGCCCCCGTGGCCAAGGTGCTGCACGGGGCGCTCGGGATCAGGCACGGCTTGATGACGACGGTGCACGCGTACACGAGCGACCAGCAGCTGCTCGACGGCCCGCACAAGGACTACCGCCGCGCCCGCGCGGCGGCTGCGAACCTCGTGCCGACGTCGACGGGCGCGGCGAAGGCGCTCGGCCTCGTCGTCCCCGAGCTCGCCGGCAAGCTGCACGGGTTCGCCGTGCGCGTGCCGGTGCCGACCGGGTCGCTCGTCGACCTGACCGTCGAGCTGGAGCGGGCCACGTCCGCGGACGAGGTGAACGCGCTCTTCGCGGAGCGGGCCGACCACGACGAGCTGACGGGCATCCTCCACTACAGCGAGGAGCCGCTCGTCTCGTCCGACATCGTCAAGTCGCCGTTCTCGGCCGTCTTCGACGCGCCGCTGACGACCGTCGTCGACGGCACGCTCGTGAAGGTGGTGGCCTGGTACGACAACGAGTGGGGCTACTCGAACCGGCTCGTGGAGCTGGCGCAGCGGGTGCTGGCGCCGGTCCCCGCGCTCGTGTGAAGGTGAGCCCATGCGGGCGCTGGTGCTCGACGCACCGGGACGGGAGCTCCGGGAGGCCGAGGTTCGGCTCCCGGAGCTCCGGCCCGGCCAGGTGCGCATGCGGGTCGGCGCCTGCGGCGTGTGCAGGACCGACCTGCACATGCGCGACGGCGAGTTGCCCGAGCCGAAGCTGCCGCTGATCCTCGGCCATCAGATCGTCGGCACCGTCCTCGAGGGCGGTGACGGAACGCTCTCGCCCGGCCTGCGGGTCGGCGTCCCCTGGCTCGGCTGGACGTGCGGTGAATGCCGCTACTGCCGCGCCGGGCGCGAGAACCTCTGCGACCGGGCGCTCTTCACCGGCTACACGCTCGACGGCGGCTTCGCCGAGGAAGCCGTCGCCGACGCCCGCTACTGCTTCCCCCTCCCCGAAGGCCCGACCGACGAGGAGCTCGCACCGCTCCTCTGCGCCGGCCTGATCGGCTACCGGGCGCTGCGGGCGGCGGGAGAGGGCGAGCGCCTCGGGCTGTACGGCTTCGGCGCGGCGGCGCACCTGGTCGCGCAGCTCGCCACCGGCGAGGGACGCCGCGTGCTCGCGTTCACGCGGCCCGGGGACGAGGCCGCGCAGTCGCTCGCGCGCGAGCTCGGCGTCGCCTGGGCCGGCGCGGCCGGCGAGAGACCCGAGGAGCTCGACGCCGCGATCATCTTCGCGCCGGCCGGCGAGCTCGTGCCGGCCGCCCTGGCCGCCGTCGCGAAGGGCGGCACCGTCGTCTGCGCCGGCATCCACATGAGCGACATCCCCTCCTTCCCGTACGAGCTGCTCTGGGGCGAGCGGGTGGTGCGCTCCGTCGCGAACCTGACGCGCAGCGACGGTCACGAGCTGTTCGAGGCCGTGCGGGAGCACCCGGTGACTCCGGTCGTGGAGGTCTTCCCGCTCGCGGCGGCCGAGCTCGCGCTCGACCGGCTGCGCGCCGGCACGATCTGCGGCGCCGCCGTGCTCGTCGTCGGCCGGGATCGGTAGTTCACCGAACCACGATCCGCGCGCGCTCGGATGGGACCGCGTCCCTGCCGGGGGATCCTGGCTGCGTACACACGAAAGCGAGGAGGGTCTGATGCCAGCGACGCTGTCGAAGCCCGCCCGGAGCGAGGCTCCGCTGTCGACGCCACCTCGGGACGGAGCGCACATCGTCCAGGCGCGAGGCGTCGTCAAGACCTACAGCGCCGGTACCGCGTCGGTGCATGCGCTGCGCACGGTCGATCTCGCGATCGAGCCCGGCGAGATGGTCGCGATCATGGGCCCGAGCGGCTGCGGCAAGACGACGCTGCTCAACTGCCTCTCCGGCCTCGACTCGATCGACGCCGGCGAGGTCGTGATCGAGGGGACGCCCCTGTCGGAGCTGTCCGACCGGACACGCACCGACTACCGCGCCCGCCGGATGGGCTTCGTCTTCCAGTTCTACAACCTGATGCCGGTCCTGAGCGCGGTCGAGAACGTCGAGTTGCCGCTGCTCCTCTCGCGGGTCTCGGCGCGCGAGGCGCGGGAGCGCGCCGTCGCGGCGCTGGAGCTGGTCGGCCTCGGCGGCCGCGGCGGGCACGTGCCCGATGCGCTCTCGGGCGGCGAGCGCCAGCGCGTGACGATCGCGCGCGCGCTCGTGAACGACCCGGCGATCGTCTGGGCCGACGAGCCCACGGGCGACCTCGACAGCGAGAACGCGGCCGAGATCGTCGAGCTGATGCGCCGCCTCAACGTGGAGCGCGGCCTGACCTTCCTGATCGTCACGCACGACATCTCCGTCGGGCGGAAGACCGATCGGATCGTGCGCATGCTCGACGGCCGCATCGTGGAGGACGAGCGACTGGAGGTGCCAGATGCACGCACGCGCGACACTGCTTGAGATCGACACGATGCGGATCGGCGTCGACGACGCCGCCGCCCTGTTCGACCGCGACGTCCTGCCCGGGCTGGCGGAGCAGGAGGACTACGCCGGGGCGATCGTGCTGGCCACGCCCGACGGCAAGGGGCTGATCCTGACGCTCTGGGACTCCGAAGCCGCCGCGGCCGACCCCGCCGGCTTCGCCCGCGGCGAGCTCGACCGCTTCGCCACGCTCTTCCGCTCGCCGCCCGGGCGCGAGTACTACCGCGTCGTGTCCTTCGACCTGCCGCGGGTCCCGGCCTAGCACGGTGAGCGAGCTCTTCGGCATCCCGGTCGGCTCGCTCCTGGTGGGCCTCGCAATCGCGCTCGGCCTCGTCGTCTCGGTGCTGGCGGCGCTTGCGCTGCGGAACCCGGTCCTCGTGAAGCTCGGCGTGCGCAACGTGGGGCGGCGAGGCGGCCGCACCGCCCTCATCGTGCTGGGGCTGATGCTGGGGACGACGATCATCACGGCTGCCCTCGCGACCGGCGACACGATGACCCACACCGTCCGCGCGACTGCGGTCGAGAGCCTCGGCGCGACCGACATGATCGTCTCGGCCGCCGGCACCGGCACGGACGTACCCGGCGAGCTCGGCGACGTCTCCGGCTTCGGCTACGTCTCCCAGTCGGTCGTGCGCGAGCTCGAAGGCGCGCTCGAGGGCACCGGCCTCGCCGACGGCGTCACCGGCGCGATCGTCGAGCAGGTTGCAGTCCAGGCGCCGCAGCAGCGCCGCACCGAGCCGCGCGTGACGCTCTTCGCCCCGGACCCTGCGCGCACGGAGAACATCGTGTCGATCGTCGACGCGTCGGGCGCCGAACGGTCGCTCGGCGAGCTGCGCGCGGGCGAGGCGTTCCTCGACGAGGACGCCGCCGAGGAGCTCGGCGTGGCCGCCGGGGACAAGGTGCTCCTCTTCGCCGGCAGCCGGCCGGCCGAGCTCGTGGTCGCCGACGTCGTCGGCTTCGCCGGCACCGGGACGACCGGCTCCGCGCTCCTGCTGCCCCTCCGCGAGGCGCAGGAGCTGCTGCGGCGGCAGGGCCTGATCCGCCACGTGCTCGTCTCGAACACGGGCGACGACATGTCGGGCGTCGGGCTCTCGGACGCCGTCGCCGAGCGCCTGCAGCCCGTCGCCGAGGTGCTCGGCCTCGAGGTCGCGACCTCCAAGCAGGACGCCCTGGCGGAGGCGGACGAGGCGGGCAACGCCTTCATGGCGATCTTCACCACCTTCGGCTCGTTCTCGATCGCGGCCGGCATCCTGCTGATCTTCCTCATCTTCGTGATGCTCGCGGCCGAGCGGCGCGGCGAGCTCGGGATCGCGCGTGCCATCGGCACGCGCCGCAGCCACCTCGTCCAGCTCTACACGTTCGAGGGCCTCGCCTACGACCTCGGCGCGGCGCTCGTCGGGGCGCTGCTCGGGGTGCTGATCGCGTACGGGATGGTGTTCGTGCTCGCGAGCGCCTTCGCCACCGAGGAGCTTTCGGTGGAGTTCGCCGTCACCGCGCGGAGCCTCGCGATCGCGTACGCGCTCGGGGTGCTCCTCACCTTCGTCGTGGTCGCGGTCTCCGCCTGGCGCGTGAGCGTGATGACGATCTCGGCGGCGATCAGGAACCTGCCCGAGCCGGCGTCTCAGCGGCGCCGCGGCCGCTGGATCCTCGGCCTCGTCGGCCTCACGTTCGGCGGGCTGCTCACCGCGTCGGGGCTCGCCGGCTCGGCTGCGACGCCCCTGATGCTCGGCATCTCGCTGCTGGTGATCAGCGCCGTGCCGTTCGCCCGCCTGCTCGGCGTGCCCGATCGCGCCGCCTTCACCGTGCCCGGCATCGCGATCATCGTCCTCTGGTTGCTGCCGTGGAGCGTCTGGGAGCGGGCGTTCGGCCAGCTCGCGATGGACTTCTCGACGTGGATCGCGAGCGGCCTCATGCTCGTCACCGGCGTCGTCTGGGTGATCATGTTCAACGCCGACCTCGTGATCGGGCTCGCGTTCCGGACGGTCGGCCGCATCCGCGCCGCCGCCCCCGTGCTGCGAGTCGCGCTCGCCTATCCCCTCGCCGGCCGCTTCCGCACGGGCACGACGCTGGCGATGTTCACGCTCGTCGTCTTCACGCTCGTGACGGGCACGACCTCGTCCGGCTCCTTCATGGCCGCCTTCCAGGACGTCGACGCGTACGGCGGCGGCTTCGACGTGCGCGCGACGACGGCGCCTGCCGCTCCGATCTGGAACCTCGAGGCCGCGATCGCGCAGGCTCCCGGTGTCGATCGTGAGCGCGTCGTCGCGGTCGGCAGCCAGTCGGTGCTGCCGGTCTCGGCGAAGCAGGTCGGCACGGAGCGTGCAGCCGAGACCTACGCCGTCCGAGGGCTCGACAGCGGCTTCCTCGCGCACACGACCTTCGAGCTCGGCGCGATCGCCAGGCCGTACGCCTCGGCGCGCGACGTCTGGGCGGCGCTGCGCGAGACGCCGGGCCTGGCGGTCGCGGACAGCCTGATCGTGCCTCGCCGCGACCAGTTCGGCTTCGCCCCCCCGGTCGGCGACTTCCGGCTGAGTGGCTTCCTCTACGACGACGGCGTGTTCGATCCCGTGCCGGTCGTCGTCCGCGACCCGGACGGTGGGCCGCCGCTGCGCCTGACGGTGATCGGCGTCCTCAGCGACACCGCCCCGGTCGAGATGATGGGCCTCTCGACCTCGCAGGAGACGCTGGCCGTCGCCTTCCCGAACCGCGCGCTGCCGACGATCCACTACGTCGCGCTCGCACCGGGCGCCGACGCCCGCGCCGAGGCGGCCCGGCTCGAGTCGGCGTTCCTCGCGAACGGGATGGAGGCGGAGGCCGTGGAGGACGTCCTCGCCGACGTGACAGCCGCCTCGGTCACGATCAACCGGCTGATCCAGGGCTTCATGGGCCTCGGCCTGATCGTGGGCGTCGCCGCGCTCGGCGTCGTCGCCGCGCGATCGGTCGTCGAGCGGCGCCAGCAGATCGGCGTGTTGCGCGCGATCGGCTTCCGGCGCGGCATGGTGCAGGCGTCCTTCATCCTCGAGGCCGCGCTCGTGGCGCTGACCTCGATCGTCGTCGGCTCCGCGCTCGGGCTGGTGCTCGCGTTCAACATCGTCAGCGACCAGCGCGAGCAGGCGAGCTGGGAGGGCCTGACGCTCGTGGTGCCGTGGCTGAACCTCGGCATCATCTTCCTGGCCGTCTTCCTGGTCGCCGTGGGCACGACGTTCGCGCCGGCCCTGCGCGCCTCCCGCATCCGCCCGGCGGAGGCGCTGCGCTACCAGTAGGCGAGCCCCGCGGCTCGAGCGCCCGGCTCTTCCGCAGACAAGCGATCCTCGACGACGGGGGGAGCGCCCGAAGGCGCTCCCCTTGACGTCACCTCGACTCACGCTCGTGGCTACTTCCGCTTGAAGTTCGCTTCGAGCTTCGAGCCGTCGAGCGTGGTCATCGTCGCCCGATAGCAATCGCCGGCCTTCCCGCTCGTCTTGAGGTCGTAGATGAACTGCCCTCCCCGTGCTGTCGTACCGAAGCAGCGTCCCGCCCGTCGGCGCGAGCTCCTCGACGGCGTCTTCGACAGCCGCACCAGCGCAGCCGGCGCCGTGCGCAGAACCGAGAGAGCGGGCGGCGTCGCCTACGCCCGAGTGGGTCGCGGCGCGAAGAGGTAGTGCGAGACGAGCCACTCGCGTCCGCGCCGGTAGCCCCACAGCTCCGCGCACGCGAGGAAGAAGACGCGCCAGTTCGCGAGCCACGCGCCCGCCCGCGCAGGCCCGTAGGCGTCGGCGAGGATCGCGAGGGCCTGTTCGCGGTTCCCGTCGAGCCGCTCGAGCCACGCCTCGGCCGTCCGCGCGTAGTGCTCGCCGCTCACGCGCCAGTGGTCCTGCAACGCGAGGTCCCGCTGGAAGTGCAGGAGCAGGTCGTCCGAGGGCATGTTCCCGGCGGTGAAGAACGTCCGCGCCATCCAGCCCTCGTCGT
Organism: Gaiellaceae bacterium; assembly: GCA_036276675.1. Taxonomy (GTDB): domain Bacteria; phylum Actinomycetota; class Thermoleophilia; order Gaiellales; family Gaiellaceae; genus Gaiellasilicea. The sequence continues at coordinate 10,867 of DASUOK010000168.1, forward strand.
AGGCGTACGCGTGGAGCCGGTGGCTGAAGACGTGCGCGAAGAAGAGCCCGTCGGGCCTGAGCCAGGAGGCGATCCGCCCGAACAGGAGCTCGTAGTTGCGCGCGTGCTCGAGCATCTCGACCGAGAGGACTCGGTCGAAGCGCTGCTCCGGCGCCCAGTCGTTGACGTCGGCGGTGACGACCTCGAGGTTCGCGGGCGCCCGCGGCAGCAGGAACTCCCGCTGCACGCGGGAGTTCGAGACGGCGACGATGCGCGCCGCCGGATAGCGCTCGGCGAGCCAGAGGCTGAGCGAGCCCCAGCCGCAGCCGAGGTCGAGGAGCGTCATCCCGTCCTCGACGCGGGCGCGCTCGCAGGTGAGCGCGAGCATCCGCTCCTCGGCCGCGGCGAGCGTGTCGCCGGGCTCCCACAGGCAGCTGCTGTACTTGAGCCGCGGGCCGAGGACGAGCTGGAAGAACTCGGCGGGCAGCTCGTAGTGCTGCTCGTTCGGCCGCTCGACCTGCTCCGCGATCGGGGAGGCGCGCAGGCGCTCGACGAAGTCGCGCGTCGCGTTCACCCCCTTCCGCCGCTCGCGGGCGAGCCGGTGCGCGAGATTCGCCCGGATCCCGAGCCGCAGGAGCGGGTCCGGGACGCGCCCGGACTCGATCAGTCGGTCTGCGAGCGGGGGAACCATGGGACGAAGACGCTCGTCTCGCGCTGGTAGCGGCGGAAGTCGTCGCCGCGGCTCTTCAGCGCCTGCTCCTCGGAGGGCTTCACGCCGGTGACGAAGAGGATCAGGTAGAGGATGAACGCCGGCGCGATCAGCCCGAGCCAGCCCCACGGCGCGGCCAGCGCGATCAGCGCGTAGGCGACCCAGGTCAACCACTGGAAGAAGTAGTTCGGGTGCCGCGAGTAGCGCCACAGGCCGTAGCGCATCGTCCGCCCCTGGTTGGCCGGATCGGCCTTGAAGCCCGCGAGCTGCCGGTCGGCGATCGCCTCGAGCGGAGCCGCGACCAGCCACAGCGCCGCGCCCGCCCACTCGATCGGCGCCAGGCCCTCGTCGCGGTTGAACGCGATCAGGACGAACGGGATCGCGAGCACGGCGGCCACGAGCGCCTGCGCCTGGTAGAAGATCGCGAAGGTGAGCTGCTCGCGTCCGCGCTCGCGCCAGCGCCGCCGTAGCTCCCGGTAGCGCGTGTCCTCCCCCTCCCCGAGCCGGTTCCGGACGAGCAGGGCGATGCGGAGGTTCTCGAGCCCCGCGAGCACGAGGATCAGCAGCCGGTGCTCGAGCTCACCCGGGCCGAGCACCGCGACGAGCACGGCGATCAGCACGAGGCTCCCGGCCCAGCCCGCGTCGACGGCGGTCGCGTCGCGCGTGCGCCGCTGGATCAGATAGAGCACACCGAGCAGCAGCGCCGCAGCGGCCCAGCAGAGCAGCCACAATTGCCAGCGAGACTCGATCACGCCGTCAGCGCCTGCTCGACCTGAGCCGTGAGGGCGCGCGCCGCCACCACCGTCGGCTTGGCCTGCTGGACGACGATGGGCTCGCCGACGTGCACCTGGGTGGCCCGCCGGCCGGGCCGGAGAAAGCCGCGGGTGCCGACGAGCCGCACCGGAACGATCGGCGCCCCGGTGGCGAGCGCCAGCCGCGCCGCGCCGCGATGGAAGGGCCGCTCGGGCAGCTGCTTCGAGGTGCCCTGCGGGAAGATCCCGATCACCTCGCCCTCGTGCAGCAGCGAGGCAGCGCGCGACATCGCAGTGCCGTCGCCGGTGCCGCGCTCGACCGGAAAGGTGCCGAACGCGTCCAGCGCCCTGCCGACGAGCGGGATCCGCCACAACTCCGACTTCGCCATGTAGCGCACCGGCCGCGGCGTCGCGAGCGCGAGCAACCAGGGGTCGAACATCGACTCGTGGTTGGCCACGAGGATCACGGCGTCCCGCGACGGGATTCGGTCCGCGCCGGTGATCGTGACGCGATACAGCCGCCGGGCAATCCCGCGAAAGTTCATCCGCTCCAGGAACCGGTACAGGATCACGAGAGGGCCTCGTTGAAGGGCCGCGTCAGCGTCAGCTGGACGTCGCGCAGCGCCCGCGTCCGGAAGGCCGCCTCGCAGAAGGCGAGGTAGAAGTCCCAGGTGCGCTCGAAGCGGCGGTCGTAGCCGAGCGCACGCACCTCGTCGAGTTGCGCCAGGAAGCTCGCCCGCCAGCGGCGCAGCGTCTCGGCGTAGTGGGCGCCGATCTCGTCCACCTCGTGCACCATCAGCCGGCTGCTCGCGGTCATCGCCCGCGTCAGCGCCGTCAGGGAGGGGATCAGGCAGCCGGGGAAGACGTAGCGCTCGATCCAGTCGGGCGAGCGCCGGTACCGCTCCCAGCGGTCGTCGGGGATCAGGATCGTCTGCACGCACGCGACGCCGCCCGGCTCGAGCAGCCGGTCGATCGTCTCGAAGTAGGTGCCGAACTGGCGCTCGCCGATCGCCTCGAGCATCTCGATCGAAGCGACCTTCGTGTAGCTGCCCTCGTGACGGCGGTAGTCCTCCTCGAGAATGCGGACGTCGAGCCCACGAGTGCGCTCGCGCGCCAGCGCCGCCTGCTCGGCGGAGATCGTCAGCCCGGTGACGGTGCAGCCGTACTCGGTCGCGGCGTAGCGCGCGAAGCCGCCCCAGCCGCAACCGATCTCGAGCACACGATCCTCCGCCCGCAGCTGGAGGCGCTCGCAGATGCGCCGGTACTTACGGCGCTGCGCGTCGGCGAGCGGCTCGTCGAAGCGGTCGAAGACGGCGCAGGAGTACGTCATCGTCTCGTCGAGCATCAGGCCGAAGAGGTCGTTGCCGAGGTCGTAGTGGTAGGCGATGTTGCGCCGCGCCCGCAGGATCCCGTTGCGCCGGTTGAGCCGCGGACGCGCCTCGAGCAGGCGGCGGACACCGGCGTGCCTGTCGGCGGCCGCGGCGGCGTTGCGGAGGAGCAGCTCGAGCAGCCCGACCAGGTCGTCGCTGTCCCACTCGCCCGCCGTGTACGACTCGCCGACGCCCACCTTGCCGCGGGTGGCCACGCGCCGGAAGAACGCGTCGTCGTGGATCGTCAGCGACTGGGCCGGCCCGCTGCCGAAGCGGCGAACGGTGCCGCCCGGGAGCCGCACCTCGAGCATCCCGCCCTCGAGCCCCTGCAGCGCCCGCTCGAGCACCGCGACCGCGACCCGCTCGAGCGGCCGAACCCGGGAGACCCGCGGCGCGCCACGCAGAGTCCGCTCGATGCTGCTCACTCCTTCACCGACCCGCGGCCCGGGACGAAGGCCGGCTTGTGGTGGAAGGGGACGCGCTTCAGCCAGAGCCGCAGCGCCTGCCAGTGGATCAGCGCGACGACCTGCAGCGGCATCAGCGGGTAGCGCAGGAGCATCGCGGCCAGCGACGCGTTCGTCAGCTCGCGGCGGCGGCCGTGGAGCACGGCCGTCAGCGGCCGGGCCGCCCCCTCCTTGACGTGGATGCGCGCCCAGACCTGCTCCCCGGGCTCGGAGAAGGCGTACTCGTACGAGCCGTCGAGCCCGAAGAACGGCGAGACGTGTAGATGCTTCTCGTGCTCGTACGCGAGGCCGCCGCCGCGCAGCAGCTCGGGGTGCCGCTCGCCGAAGGTGTTGTTCAGCTCGGCGACCATGCACGCGAGCGAGCCGTCCCGGCGGTAGCACCAGTAGAAGCTGACCGGGTTGAAGACGAACCCGAGCACCCGCAGCTGGGTGAGGACGAGCACCCGCTCGACCTCGGGGTCGCCGACGAAGTCGAGCACCGCCTGCTTCAGCGGCTGGTCGCCGTCGAAGTGGTCGCGGTCGTGGAGGGAGACGACGTTGCGCCCGTTCACCGAGAGGAGCCGCAGCCGCCGCTCCAGCTGCGGCAGCTCGTCGAGGTCGAGCAGCCAGGTCGACAGCGGGTAGCGGAACACGTTCCTCGTGGGTGTCCGCCGCGAGTGGGTCAGCGAGCCGGTGTACAGCGCCGACCTCACCAGGTCATCCCCAGCTCGGCCGCTGCCCGGACGCCGGAGGCGAGACCGTCCTCGTGGAAGCCGTTGCCGTGGTGCGCGCCGGCGTAGTGGGTGTGGCGCAGCCCCGACAACGACGGCAGCTCGCGCTGCGCCCTCAGCGAGTCGACGGTGAAGAGCGGGTGCTCGTAGGTGAGGCGGCGGATCACGTGCTCGTCGGGCACCGGCTCGTTCAGGGTGACGCAGTACTCGGTCTCGCCCGAGAGAGCCTGCAGCCGGTTCAGCGAGTAGGTCACGGTGGGCCGGCCGTCGTCGCCCAGCCGGTAGTTCCAGGCCGCCCGCGCCGCGCGTGCCCGCGGCAGCAGCCGCGCGTCGGTGTGGAGGACGGCCTCGTTGCGCGTGTAGGCGAAGGCGCCGAGCGCGCGGGTCTCCGCCGCGCTCGGGTCTGCGAGCAGCGCGAGCGCCTGGTCTGCGTGCGTGGCGACGACGACCTTGTCGAAGCGATGCCTCTCGCCGTCCTCGGTCGTCAGGTCGACGCCGTCGGCGTCGCGCCGCAGCGAGCGCGCGCCGAGGCCGAGGCGCAGCCGCGGCCCGAGGCGCTCCGACAGCGCGCGAACGTAGGTGTCGGCTCCGCCGCTGACGGTGCGCCAGGCGAAGCGGCGGAGGCCCAGCATGCCGTGGTTGTCGAAGAAGCGGATCGCGTAGGCGGCGGGGAACTCGAGCGCCCGGCCCGGCGCCGTCGACCACAACGCCGACGTGAGCGGGACCAGGAAGTGACGCCGGAACCGGCTGGAGTAGCCGCGCTCGTCGAGGTAGGCCTGGAGCGAATGGTTCTCGAAATCGGCTTCGTCCAGGGAGCGCCGTGCCGTACGCAGCCAGCGTCCGATCTCCCAGAGGAGCGCGGCGAAGTGCGGGCTCGCCGAGTTCCGCCGCTGCGCGAACGGGCGCCGTCCGGAGTACTCGAGGCCGCAGGCCTGGCATCCCACCGAGAAGGACATATCCGATTCCTGCGTCGCCACGCCGAGCTCGGCGAGCAGGCGCACGAGCAGCGGGTAGTTCCGCGTGTTGTGCACGAGGAAGCCGGTGTCGAGCGCGAGACCGTCGTGCACGATCGTGTGCGTATGGCCGCCTGCGCGCCCGTCGCGCTCGAAGACGGTGACGTCGTGCGCGCGTCCGAGCAGGTAGGCGGCGCCGAGCCCCGAGATGCCGCTGCCGACGACCGCGACCCTCATCGGCGGTCGCTCGTCGCGTCCGCCCGTCGCCCCGCGGCGGGTTCGGTCTGACGCGCTACGCTACGGCCATCCATGTCCGGACAAAGTATAGACAGAACTGGTACGAACCCGGGAATCGCGACCGTCCGCACGCGCACGAGCCGGATCAGCCAGGCGGTGACGCTCGTCGCCGTCGTCGTGCCGCCGCTGGGAATCCTCTCCGCGATGGGCCTGCTCTGGGGCGTCGCCTTCCACTGGGTCGACCTGGTGCTCCTCGTCGGCTTCTACGTCGTCTGTGCCTTCGGCACGACGATCGGCTTCCACCGCTACTTCACCCACCGCGGCTTTCGCACGAGCAAGCCGGTCGAGGCCGTCCTCGCCATCCTCGGCTGCATGACCATGCAGGGGCCGCTGACGCAGTGGGTCACCGACCACCGCAAGCACCATGCGCTCTCCGACCAGCCGGGCGACCCGCACTCGCCCCACGTCGGCCACGGCGAGGGCGCGTGGGGCGCGGTCCGCGGCTTCGTCCACTCCCACATCGGCTGGCTGTTCGCGAACCTCGGCATGGAGCAGGGGCGCGAGTACGGGAAGGACCTGTACGAGAACCGGCTCGTCCGCACGATCGACCGGCTCTACCTCGTCTGGGTCGTGCTCACGCTGGGGCTGCCGTTCCTGATCGGATACGCGGTCGGGGGCACCGCGGCGGCCGGCTTCGGCGGTCTCGTCTGGGGCGGCTTGATCCGCATCTTCCTCTACCAGCACGCCACGTTCAGCGTCAACTCGATCTGCCACATGTTCGGCCGCAAGGACTTCCGCTCGCGCGACGAGGCGCGCAACAACTGGCTCGTCGCGCTGCTCGTCTTCGGCGAGGGCTGGCACAACAACCACCATGCCTTCCCGAGCTCCGCGCGTCATGGGCTCCTGCGCCGCCAGGTCGACGTCTCGTGGTGGGTGATCCGCGGCCTGGAGCGGCTCGGCCTCGTCTGGGACGTGAAGGTGCCGGACGAGCAGCAGCTGCGCCGCCGCGTCCAGCCCGCCTGAGCGCGGCTAGGCCGGGCGGTCGAGCGTCTGCTTCAGGCCGGCGAGCGCCTCGTCCACCGTCTTCCTGAGCACGGGGCGCAGCAGCGGCTCCGCGATCCGGCGGAGCCCCTTCAGGCGGATGTCGGCCGTGTAGAGGATCCGCGAGCCGCCGTCGCTCGGCTCGACGGTGATCTCGTCGTCCGACAACGCCTTGTCGCCGACGCCCTCGAGCACGATCCGCCTGCCGTCCTCGAGCTCCGTGACGGTGTAGCGGAAGCGCTGCCGGTTGCCCCGGAAGAGCGCGACGACGTCGTACTGGCTCCCGACGCGCACGGGCCCGTCGGTCACCTGCCGGGCCTCGGCGATGCCGGGGTCCCACTCCGCCGTGTTCTCGAAGTCCGCGATGTAGCGGAACGCCTCGGCTGCGGGGCGGGCGACGACGATCTCCTCGCTGAAGCGCATGGAGGCGATGCTACTGGCGCCTGGCCACCACGAGGCCGGCATCCCACCCTGGGGCACGTCCGCCGACCGGCGGCTGCACCGCCTCGACGCCGAGGCCGCCGCGCTCCAGCAGCCACGAGATCAGCGAGTTCGAGTTCCACATCTCGCCGGCGCGGAGCTCGTCCCGCCCCCAGACCGGAGTCGGCACCTCGGGGACGAGCTCGAGGACGCGCTCGGCGAGAGCCGGGTCGTCCGTCAGCCGCTTCGGGCTGTCGACCGCTTCGTCGACGTCGGGGATGACACCGCCGGGCCAGCGCCGGATCTCGTAGCGGAAGATGCGCAACGCGCGTGTCCAGCGGCTGCCGACCGGCCCCTCGGCGACGACGCCGCGCCGCGCTCCGTGACCGTCGCGAACAGGGGCCATCTCGATCACGAACTCCCCCGCCGGGACCGCGACGAGCAGCGCGGAGTGGTAGAGGCTCTTGGTCGTCCGTCGCTCGAGGCGCGCCACCATCGCCTCGTAGACGCGTCCGTTGAGCCGCACGGAGTGACCGCCCGCACCCAGCGGCAGCCAGTAGAGGTCAACGCCGTGTCGTCGCTCGCTCGGCATGGTCGGTCGCGTCCAGCGTGCTCCCGCGACACCGGCTCGCCATCGGGCGAAAGCCGCTCCCGCCTGCGGCGAACTACTGCATTTGCCCCGCGTGAGATCTCGCATTGATTGTCACGAACCGGTGCGGCAAGATTCCGAGTTGCCCGTCACCTTCGTGGTGGCGCGGCAGTCGTCAGAAGGGGGGTCAAATGCGTCGAGCATCTTCGGAGCAGACGCAGCGTGTGCTCGGCTTCGCGATCGTGACCGCGACGCTGCTCGCCGCGTTCGGACTGGCCGGCGGGATCGGCTCGGCCGGGAGCCCGGCCAACGCCGCGCAGTATCAATACGGCAAGGTCACGGTGTGCCATGTCGCAGGGCAGGGCAGAGAGGTGACGATCACGGTCGCCGCCTCGGCGGTTCCTGCGCACCTGAGGCACGGCGACGCGATCGGTCCCTGCGCCGGCGATTCGTAGAGCGTGTCCGGCTAGGCCCTCCGCACAGCCGGGGGGCCTAGCCCTCCCTTGGCTCGACCACGAGCACGGAACTCACCGAACGGAGGACGCCGCCCCTTGCGCTCGACAACTGAAAGTCATCTTCAGGGAGGACCGGACGCAGCGGACGCTGCGGATTGAGCGGAGCCGTTCGTGCCGCCGCGGTAGGCTGTTCATCTGCGCACCGACCCGTTCGAGCGGGCCGACGTGACCTCGAGCACCTACTCCGACTGATCGACAACGCCTACCTCGTCCTGGCTGCGACCTTCATCGTGACGCAGTTCCTCGCCACCTTCGAGGAGTTCCCGCAACGCCAGAAGTCGGCCGGCTTCACGATCGATCACGTGGTCGAGAAGCGCGAGGCGGCGCCGAGCACGGGCCGGTGAGGACGGGCGAGCCGCTCTCGACCTGGAACGACGGCGCCGCCAAAGACGCGGTGCTCACGTTCGTCGAGCGCGTGTCCGGGGAGATCCCGCCCGAGGAGCGCGTGGCCGTCTTCGACAACGACGGCACGCTCTGGTGCGAGAAGCCGCTGCCGATCCAGGCCGACTTCATCCTGCGCCGGCTCCACGAGCTGGCGGAGGCCGATCCCGCCCTTCGGGAGAGACAGCCCTGGAAGGCGGCCTACGAGCGCGACTACGCCTGGCTGGGGCAGGTGATCGAGGAGCACTACGCCGGTGACGACACGAACGTGCCCACGCTCCTCGGCGGCGTGATCGCCGCCCATGCGGGCATCAGCGTCGACGACTTCGAGGAGCAGGCGGACGCCTTCCTGCGTACGGCGCAGCATCCGACCCTCGGCCGCGGCTACGTCGAGTGCGCGTACTCGCCGATGGTCGAGCTGCTGCGGTACCTGGATGCGAACCGGTTCTCCAGCTACATCGCCTCGGGCGGCGGCCGCGACTTCATGCGGCCGATCAGCGACGAGCTGTACGGCATCCCGCGCGACCGGGTGATCGGGAGCTCGACCGCGCTCGACTACCGTGACGGCACGATCATGCGCAAGCCGGAAGCGGACGTGCTCGACGACGGCCCGGAGAAGCCGGTCCGGATCTGGAGCCGCACGGGCCGCCGGCCGATCCTCGCCGCGGGGAACTCGAACGGCGACATCGAGATGCTCGACTTCACCCGGCACGAGGACAAGCCGACGCTGCGCCTGCTCGTCCTCCACGACGACGGCGAGCGCGAGTTCGCCTACACGGCCGGAGCCGAGAAGTCGCTCGAACGGGCGCGGGCGGAGGGCTGGACGGTGGTCAGCATCCAGAACGACTGGTCGACCGTCTTCGCCTGACGACGTCGGCGGAGGGCAAGCGTGAGTCGAAAGCAGCCGGTCGCGAGGAGCTGAAGGGCCTTCGAGCGAGCCGACGCGCCGACTTCGATCGTAGCGACGAGACCGCGGCTCTCGCGTAGCAGGGCGGGTTCCTGGTCGGGCCGGCCCTTCGCCGAGTAGAGCCTCCTTCGCGCGACTGCTACGGCGGCACATCGGCTCCAGTCCAGGCGCGTGTCTCGGCGGGGGCGGTGCCCTTCTCTGCGACTCGATTCGAATCCGTGCTTGACATCGGACACTCATGTCTGGTTTATTATCCCAGACACCGATGTCCGACTTTAGAGAAGGGAACACCATGCACGGGAAGACGAAGAAGCTCCGATCCGCTACGGCAGGCGCGCACTCGCGGCCGACGGCACCTCCTCGCACGGGCCACCACCAGACCCGTCAGGGCCACGCGCCGGCCGCGAGCGTCGGCGGCTCGAAGCTCATGTTGCTGGCCGTCCTGCTCGTCGCCCAGCTGATGGTCATCCTCGACATCACGGCCGTGAACATCGCCCTGCCGAGCCTCTCGCGTGATCTCGACATCAGCGGCAGCTCGATCAGCTGGACGATCACCAGCTACTCGCTCATCTTCGGAAGCCTGCTCCTCTTCGGCGGTCGCGCCGCCGACCTGCTCGGGCGCCGCCGGATGTTCTTGGCCGGGCTCGGCATCTTCACCGCGTCCTCATTCGCCTCGGCGGTGGCGGGCACCGCCGGTGCCCTGTTCGCCGCTCGCGCGGGTCAGGGCTTCGGTGCAGCGATGCTCTCCCCGGCTGCCCTCGCGATCATCATGACCGCCTTCCAAGGCCACCAGCGGGCGAAAGCTCTCGCCGCTTGGGGCGCGGTCGGCGGTGCCGGCGCCGCGATCGGCGTGCTCGTCGGCGGCGTCCTGACCGAGCTCGACTGGCGGCTGATCTTCTACGTCAATCTCCCCGTCGCCGCTGCACTCGCGATCGCCGCGCTGAAGATCATCCCCGCCGACACCCAGAAGCCGCGCTGGCAAGGACTCGACCTCCGCGGTGCCGCTCTCGCAACGACGAGCCTCGGCGCGATCGTCTTCGCAATCACTCAGGGCGAGAGCGCCGGTTGGACGTCCGCCCAGACGCACCTCATCGGCCTCGGAGGCCTCGCCGGGCTTGCCGCCTTCGCGGTGTTCGAGCGCCGCACCGAGACACCGCTGCTCCGCGTCGAGCGGCTCGTCGATCGCGCCGTCGGCGGCGGCCTCTTCCTGATGCTCGCCGCAGCCGGTTCGATCTTCGGCCTCTTCCTGCTCAGCTCGATGTATCTCCAGAACGTGCTCGGGATGGGGCCGCTCACGACCGGCCTCGCCTTCATACCGCTCGCGCTGGCCGCAGGCGTCGGCGCGCACGCGGCCGGCCACATCACCAGCAAGCATGGCGTCCGCGGCCCGCTCGCCGCAGCGTTCCTGATCGCAGCCGCCGGGATGACGCTCCTGGCCCACGTCGGCGGGAACGGCAGCTACCTCGCTGACGTCCTCCCGGGCATGCTCGTCGCCGGGTTCGGGCTTGGGATCGCAGTCGTCTCCGTCTCGATCGCCATCCTCACCGGCGCTCGCGACGACGAGACCGGGATGATCTCCGGCCTCAACTCGACCGGCCACGAGATCGGCGGCACCGTCGGCGTCGCGATCTTCTCGACGATCGCGGCTGGGAGCGGCGCCCTCGCCGGCCCGCAGGCCGCAGCCGGGATCGCCAACGCGTTCATCGCAGCCGGGGTGCTGGCTAGTGTCGCAAGCCTCGTCGCTCTCGCAGTCCTTCCTCGGGCGCGCCACTTCGTCCCGAAGATGCGGCTGAACCCGGCCGCGATGCCGATCCACTGATGGCGAAGAAGACGACAACGCCCGAGGCGCCCACTCCCAAGCGTCGTCGCGCAGACGCCGACCGGAGCGTCGCCGCGATCCTCGACGCAGCCCTCGAAGCGCTGGCGAGCGATCCCGACAGCAGCATGTCGGAGATCGCTCGCCGGGCAGGCGTCGTGCGGGCAACCATCTACGTCCATTTTCCTACTCGCGACGCTCTGCTCGACGCTGTCATGGACTACGCGGTCGGGCAGGTCGCCGAGGCGACGCGAGAGGCCGACCCCGAGCGTGGCGAGCCGGTGGAGGCGCTGGCGCGAGTGCTCCGCGCGACCTGGCGGCAACTCGCGCAGTTCCACGGCCTGCTCGCGCTCAACACGGCGCGGCTCTCAGCGGAGGAGCTTCACCGGCGCCACCTCCCCGTGCTCGACCAGCTGGAGCCCCTGATCGAACGCGGCCAGAAGCAGGGCGCGTTCCGGAGCGACCTGCCGGTCACCTGGCTGCTCGCTGTGACTCGCTCGATCGTCCATACGTCAAGCCACGAGATCCGCGCAGGGCGACTCGCGGATTCCGAAGCCGAGGACGTCATGATCAGCACCATCCTCGGCGCGATTAGCGAGGCGCCAGCTGTCTCGTCACTAGAAGGTCGCTAAGCGAGACACCAACTCAAGCTAGGCAACAGAAACGCCGGTCCTTACAGGGACTTTCAGAGCCGACGCGCGGATTCGAACCGCGGACCCCTTCATTACGAGTGAAGTGCTCTACCAGCTGAGCTACGTCGGCAGGGGCGCCTCAGTTTAGCCACGATCTGGGCGCGCGAGCACGCCGCGGCGTGCCGGTCGGACGGGCTACTTGTCCTTGGCCGCCTTCGCGGCGCCACGGCCGTTCGGCACCGCCGGCTCCGTCGCCGGAGCCGCTGCTGCGTCCGCAGCGGCGCCGGCGTCCGTTTCGGCGGCTGCGGCCGGAGCGACCGCCCCCTTGGCCGGCTTCTCGGGCCTGAGCTTGCTCGTCTCCGTCGCGGCCTTGCTCGTCGCAGCCGTGCTCGTCGCAGCCGTGCTCGTGACAGCGGCCGACGGCGCGCGCCCGCGCCCCGTCTTCGGCGTCACGGCCTTGGCACGGGTGCGCGCCTGCAGCGCCCCCGGCGGTGCCGGCTTCTCCTTGGCGCTGCGGCGGGGCGCGTCAGCCTTTGCGGGTTCGTTCGGCTGCTCGGCCGCGGGAGTCGTGGCGCGCCTGCTCTTCGACGGCGCCGGCTTGGGTTTCGCGGCACGCCGCTCGGGGCCACGTGCGGCGTCACCGCGTCGGGGCGCGGCGACCGCCGGCCGCGCTGGCTTGGAGGCGCGCGGCACCGGGCGGGAAGTCGCCGCCCGCGCCCGGACCGGCACGAGCTCGGGGACGGACGCACTCGCGCTCGCGGCCGCAGCCGGAACGCGCCTCTCGCCGCGGCTGAAGGCCTTCGACACGGACGCCGCGGGCGTCAGCGCCGGCGCGTCGGTAACGGCGAGCGGCGGCTTGGGCGTGAAATCCACGAAGTCCGGCGCGACCGTGGCCGCCCCGCCCGCGATCGCGGTGACCGCGACCGCCGCCGTGGTCGCCTTCACGGCCGCCGAGCCGGCGAGCAGCGACTTCGCGGCGGCGAGGAGTGTCGTCACGTCGAAGGCGTGCAGGGCACGCCGGAAGCCCTTGCGCTTGGCCTGCGGCTTGTGCGGCTCCGTCAGGCCCTGGGCGAGCGAGCGGCGGGCGCGGAAGATCAGCGTCTCGACCGCCGACTGCGACAGCTCGAGCTCGGCCGCGATCTCGCGATACGACAGCCCCTGCCACTCGCGCAGGAGGATCGCCCGGCGCTGCTGCTCGGGCATGGACGCGAGTGCATCCTCGATCCCGATCAGCTCGTCGCGCTGGCGATTCGGGCCGGGCACGATCTCCTCGATCGCCGCAAAGTCGGCCGGGCTCTCGATCCGGTTGCGGCGCCACGAGGAGCGGCGCCGGGACAGGCACACGTTCTCGGCGATCTTGAACAGCCAGGCCGCCTCGGCCTCGGGGACGACGCCCTTGCGCAGCGCCCGGAAGGCGTTCATGAAGGTCGTCTGGACCGCGTCCTCGGCCTCCTCGCGGGACCCGAGCTGGTGCAGGCAGTAGCCGTGGATCCGCGCCGCGTGGCGCTCGTACAGCCCGTGGGTGGCGGTCACCTCGGCCGCGTCGCGGCGCGGCTCGACGAGCGACGCGCGACCTATCGACGGTACTGCGACCAATCGTCCTCCCTGGGGGTCGGGCAAAGGGCGCCCCCGCCCGAAACGCCACCATCAGTCTCGGCTGCCCGCGCGGACCCCGCAACCCCGAACGGGGGATCTTTACAACCCGCTCAAATATCGGTTGCGACCGACACGGGCGCCGAGAACGACCGTCGCAGACGGACGAAGAGCGCCTCGAGCGCGAGCGAGGGGGTCAGGTTGAACTCCTCGAGCGAGCGCCACGTGTCCCGCACCACCTCGGCCGCAGCCTCCGCGTCGGCCGCACGGTCGCGCGTGGCGTCACCTCGCAGCAGCTCGAGCCGGTCGGCGTGGACGACCGCCGTCTCGGCCCCCACGGCGGCGACGACCAGGTCGCGGTACCACGACGCGAGCTCCTCGAGGGAGGCGAGCAGCTCCTCACGCTCGGCTCCCCGCTGGGCGCGACGGAGCCGCTGGTCGGCCTCGCGTGCCGTCAGCTCGCGGCCCTCGAGCTCCGCCTCCGCCCGCTCGCGCGCCGCGGCCCCGACTGCCCGCGCCGACTCGAGCAGCGCGCCGGCCGCCTCGGCCGGCTCGAAGGCGTCGTCGGCGTAGGGGGCGCGGGCCACCCTGAGAAGCTCGTCCCGGCGACGGATCGCGTCCGGGTCCAGCAGGCGTTCGGCGCGGTCGAGCCGGCCGGCGGCCACGCGGGCGAGCGCCGTCCGCTGCGTCTCGTCGAGCCCGGGAGCGCGCTCGGCCAGGTACTCGCGCACGGCCCGCTCCGAGAGCCGCCGGAACGGCACGAGCTGGCAGCGCGAGCGAATCGTCGCCGGCAGCGGCCCGAGCTCGTCGGCAACGAGCAGGATCAGCGCGTAGGGCGGCGGCTCCTCGAGGTCTTTCAACAGCGCGTCGGCGGCGTCCTCGTTCAGCAGGTGGGCGGAGAGGATCACGTAGACGCGCTGGGCGGCCTCGAACGGCCGCATGTGCAGGTCGTGCCGCAGGGCGCGGATCTCGTCGATTCGGATCATCTCGCCGAGCGGCTCGAGCAGGTAGAGGTCCGGGTGGGTGCCGTGCTCCACGCGGGCGACGTCGCCGAGGACGGCGCCCGCGAACGCGAGGGCCGCACGGCGCTTGCCCGTGCCGGGCGGCCCGTGCAGCAGGTACGCGTGCGCCGCTCCCTCCGCGAGCGCGGCGCCGAGCAGCCGCTTCGCCTCAGCCTGTTCAGGCAGGTCGTCGAAGCTCATCGTGAACCTGCTCGGCGATCGTCTCGGCGGGGAGCGCGCCGTCGAGGACGACGATGCGCTCGGGGTGGAGCGCCGCGAGCCGCGCGTAGGCGTCGGCGACGCGGGTGTGGAACTCGACACCGGCTCGCTCGATCCGGTCCGGCGCGCCGCCGACGCGTCGCCCGGCGCTCCCGGG
>DASUOK010000169.1:0-15617 GCA_036276675.1 Gaiellaceae bacterium
GCCTCTGCCGCCGCGAGGGGATGAAGCTCTTCCTGAAGGGCGAGCGCTGCCTGACGGAGAAGTGCGCCGTGGAGCGCCGCAGCTACCCACCGGGCGAGCACGGCCGCGGGCGCATCAAGCAGAGCGAGTACCTGCTGCAGCTGCGCGAGAAGCAGAAGGCGCGCCGCTACTACGGCCTGCTCGAGAAGCAGTTCCGCAACTACTACGACAAGGCGACGCGCGGCACGGGCGCGCCGGGCGAGAACCTGCTCCGCATGCTCGAGACCCGGCTCGACAACGTCGTCTACCGGCTCGGCTTCGCCGGCTCGCGCGCGCAGGCGCGCCAGCTCGTCCGCCACGGGCACTTCCACGTGAACGGCCGGCGGGTGAACATCCCGAGCTACGGCGTCCGCCCGAACGACGTCGTGACGATGAAGCAGGGCAGCCCCGCCGAGCAGACGATCCGCGACGCCACCGACCTGACCGCCTCGGTCGCGCCGTGGCTGCAGGCGGATCACGAAGGTTTGACGGGCAAGGTGCTCAAGTGGCCGGAGCGTGCCGAGATCGACACCCCCGTCCAGGAGTCCTTGATCGTCGAGCTCTATTCCAAGTAGCACACTGAAGGAAGAAAGGATCGAATTGGCTACCCGTACCAGCCTGATGGAGTTCCAGATCCCGCGGATCGTCCACGAGGAGGTCGACGAGAACCGCGGCGTCTTCTCGATCGAGCCGCTCGACCGCGGCTTCGGCTACACGTTCGGCAACTCGCTGCGCCGCGTGCTGCTCTCGTCGCTCGAGGGCGCCGCCGTGACCGCCGTCAAGATCGAGGGCGTCGCGCACGAGTTCACCACCCTCCCCGGCGTCCGTGAGGACGTCACCGACGTCCTGCTCAACCTCAAGAACCTGATCTGCCGCCTCCACGGCGAGAGCCCCGAGATCGAGGTGCACATCGCGAAGAAGGGCGCCGGCGCCGTCACCGCCGCCGACATCCAGGCGCCCGCCGACCTCGAGATCCTCAACCCCGAGCTCGAGCTCGCGCACCTGTCCGAGAAGGGCAAGCTGGAGATGACGCTGACGATCGGCCGCGGTCGCGGCTACGTCCCGGCCGAGCAGAACCGCGGCCCGGAGACGACGATCGGCGTGATCCCGATCGACTCCATCTTCTCGCCGGTCCGGCGTGTCTCGTACGACGTCGAGGCCGCACGCGTGGGCCAGCGGACGGACTACGACAAGCTCCGGCTCGACGTCACGACCGACGGCTCCCTGGAGCCGCGTGACGCGATCCGCCAGGCCGCGGACATCCTGATCCGCCAGCTGGCCATCTTCACCGACCTCGACCTCATCGAGGGCTTCGGCGACGCCGCCGCAGCCGATGCCGGCGTCGAGGCGCCCGCCGCGCACGGGATGGAGAACTTCCCGATCGAGGAGCTCGAGCTCGGCGTGCGCTCGTACAACTGCCTCAAGCGGGTCGGCATCGAGACGATCGGCGATCTCGTGACCAAATCGGAGAACGAGCTGGCCGCGATCCCGAACTTCGGCAAGAAGTCGATCGAAGAGGTCAAGGAGACCCTCCAGACCCACGGTCTCTCGCTGCGAGGAGACGAATAGCGTGAGGCACGCCCGCGCAGGCAAGAAGCTGGGGCGCGACTCCGCGCACCGGAAGGCGCTCTACTCGAACCTCGCGGGCGCGCTGCTCGAGCACGGCCGGATCAAGACGACCGAGGCGAAGGCGAAGGCGGTGAAGCCGTTCGCCGAGCAGATGATCACGCTCGGCAAGCGCGGCGACCTCGCCGCCCGGCGCAGGGCACTCTCCGAGCTGCGCTCGCCTGACGTCGTCTCGCACCTCTTCGGCGAGGTCGCGCCGCGCTTCGCCGACCGACCGGGCGGCTACACGCGCATCGTCAAGCTCGGGCAGCGTCAGGGTGACGCCGCCGAGATGGTCTACCTCGAGCTCGTCGACTACGAGCCCGAGACACTGCTCGCCCGGCCCGCCGCCGGCCGGGCGTAGGCCGCCGCCGGCCACGGCTCCCCGCCGCCGGCCGGGCGTAGGCCGCCGCCGGCCACGGCTCCCAGCCGCAGGCCCGCAGCCGTTCCGCTTCCGCGACGGAGGCGTACACCACGCGTGCGTCCCCTTCCCGTAGGCTGACTGCAGGGGGCGTCCGACCCCCTTGGGGCACGTTGGGGATGAGTCGGGAATGGGTTGGGGATAGGCTCGCCGCGTGCGCATCGAGGGACTCGTCTTCGCCGGCATCGCCACGGAAGACCCTGCCGCTCTGGCGACGTTCTTCCGGGACGTGCTCGACGCCGACACCTCCGAGCAGGAGGGCTGGCACCAGGTCCGGTTCCCCGACCGGACGTCGCTCGCGCTCGTGCCGCCGGACTGGGTCGCACCGCCGTCGGACACGAACCTCGGCTTCCTCGTGGCCGATGTCGAAGTCGCGACGGACGAGCTCGCGAGCCGCGGCCTCGAGCCCGCCGGTGAGCTGACGACGAGCGGCGAGCTCCGCTACCGGCACTTCCGCGCAGCCGACGGACGCCTGTTCGAGCTCGTGGACCGCCGCGGCTGATGGCGCTCCTCGTCGCGTTCCTGCTCGCCCTCTTCGTGCTCCCGTCCCCGTGGGGCTGGGTGGCGGTCGGCGTGGGCGCGGTGATCGAGTTCGGCGAGGCCTGGTTCTGGTGGTGGTTCTCGCGCCGGCGCAAGCCGTCCGTCGGCGTCGAGACCCTCGTCGGCCGACGTGCGATCGTGGCCACGGCCTGCCGCCCCCGCGGTCAGGTTCGCGTGGCCGGCGAGCTCTGGCAGGCCCTGTGCGAGGAGGGCGCGGACGCGGGCGCCACCGTCGAGGTCGTGGCCATCGATCAGCTGGAGCTCGTGGTCGAGCCGCGGTGAGGCTGAAGCTCACCCTCGAGTACGAGGGCACCGGGTTTCGCGGCTGGGCCCGGCAGCCGGGGGCGCGCACGGTGGAGGGCGTGCTCGAGGAGGCGCTACGCGGCATGTTCTCCAGCACGGGTGGCCTCGCCGTCGCCGGACGTACCGACGCAGGCGTGCACGCGCTCGCGAACGTCGTCTCGGTGGAGGTGGAGGGTGGGCCGCCGCCGGAGCGGACCGCCGACGCGCTGAACGCGGCCCTGCCGGAGGACGTCGCCGTGGTCGCGGCCGAGGCTGCTCCCGAGGGCTTCCACGCGCGCTTCTCGGCCCGCTCCCGTTCCTACCGCTACCGGCTCCTGGTGCGGCGGCGGCGCTCGCCGCTGGCCGCGCGGCGCGCCCTCTGGTGGCCGCGCCCGCTGAACGAGGAGGCGCTCGCGGGCGCCGCCGAGGCGCTCGCCGGCGAGCACGACTTCCGGGCGTTCACGCCGACGGAGACGCAGCACACCGTCTTTCGTCGCGTCGTGCGGGCGGCCGCCTGGGAGCGGGAGGGCGACCAGCTCGACTTCACGATCACGGCGGACTCCTTCTTGCGGCACATGGTTCGCACCCTCGTGGGCACGATGCTCGAGGGCCAGGACCTCGAGCCGCTGCTCCAAGGCCGCTCGCGTGCCGAGGCCGGCCCGACGGCGCCGCCGTGGGGCCTCTACCTCGAGCGTGTCGCCTACTGAGCCGGCCTGATCACGACCGAGTCGGCGCTGCGCGTGAACGGTCCGTGGTGAACGGCCTCGACATTGTTGCCGTCCGGGTCGAGCGCGTAGGCGGCGTAGTACCCGGGGTGGTAGCGCCGCTCTCCCGGCGCTCCGTTGTCGCGCCCGCCTGCGGCGAGCGCCGCGGCGTGGAAGCGGTCGACCGACGCGCGATCCGCCGTCTGGAACGCGAGGTGGAAGCCCCGCGTCGGCGGCCCGTCGGCGCTGACGTAGAGCTCGTCGGCCCCGAACGCGTGCTCGTGCTCGAGCGTCAGCTCCCGTCCGAGCGCGGCGAGCACCGCGCGGTAGAAGCTCTTGCTCGCCTCGAGGTCGGTTACCCGCAGGTGGACGTGGTCGAGCAGCCGGCCGGTGTGGAACTCCATGGAATCCGACTCTAGCGCCGACGCTACGATCGGAGCGATGCGCTTCCCGGTCGTCCTCTTCGACCTCGACGGCACCGTGATCGACTCCGGCGCGATCATCCTCGCGTCGATGCGGCACGCCACGCGAACCGTGCTCGGCCGCGAGGTCGAGGACGAGGTGCTGATGGCGGCCGTCGGCGGCTCCGGGCTCAGCGAGCAGATGCGGCTGCTCGACGAGAGCCGCGTCGACGAGCTCGTGCGTGTCTACCGCGCCCACAACGAGCCGCTGCACTCCGGGCTCGCGTGCTGCGCGGGGATGGAGGACGTGCTCGCCACGCTGAAGGAGGAGGGACGCCGGCTGGGGATCGTCACCGCGAAGCGCCGCCGGACGGTCGCGCTCGCCTTCGACCACGTCGCCATCGAGCATCTGTTCGACATCGTCGTCGGCTCCGACGACACGGAGCGCCACAAGCCGGCGCCGGATCCGATCCTGCACGCGCTCGACCGGCTCGGCGCGCAGCCGGAGGAGGCCGTCTACGTCGGCGACTCCCCGTTCGACGTCCGTGCGGCGAAGGCGGCAGGCGTGCACGCGATCGCCGTCACCTGGGGCGGGATCCACTCCCACGAGCGGCTGGCCGCGGAGGAGCCCGACGCGGTCGTCCACACTGCGGAGGAGCTCCGTGCCGCCCTCTAGCGCGACGAGCCGCGCCGAGGAGCTGCGAGCGCTCCTGCACCACCACCTCCACCGCTACCACGTCCTCGACGACCCGGAGATCTCGGATGCCGAGTACGACGCGCTCTTCGACGAGCTGAAGCAGCTGGAGGAGGAGCATCCGGAGCTCGCGAGCGACGACTCTCCGACGCGGCGTGTCGGCGCGCCGCCGTCGGACCGCTTCCGCAAGGTCGAGCACCTCGCGCCGATGGGGTCGCTGGAGAAGGTGACGACCGACGAGGCGCTGGTGAAGTGGGCCGAGGACGTGCGGAAGCGCCTCGACTCGGACGAGCCCGTCGCGTGGGTGATCGAGCCGAAGATCGACGGCTCGGCCGTCTCGCTCGTCTACGAGCAGGGCCGACTGGTGCGCGGCGCCACCCGCGGCGACGGGCGCCGCGGCGAGGACGTGACCCCGAACCTTCGCACGATCCGTTCGATCCCGCTGACCCTCCAGGGCGGCGAGCCGCCGCCGCTCCTCGAGGTCCGCGGCGAGGTCTACTTCCCGCTGTCCGTGTTCGCCCGGCTCAACGAGCAGCTGGCCGCCGCCGGCAAGAAGCTCGCGCCGAACCCGCGCAACGCCGCCGCCGGCTCGCTGCGCCAGCTCGACTCCCGCATCACCGCCGAGCGGCAGCTCGCGATCTGGGTCTACGGCACCGGCGTCCGCGACGGCATCCCGGCAGACACGCACTGGGACTCGCTCGCGTGGCTCGCCGGGCGCGGCTTCCGGACGAATCCCTTCGCGGAGCGGCTGGAGACGATCGAGGAGGTCGCCGAGGCGTGCCGCGCCTGGGAGCTGCGGCGCACCGAGCTGGACTACGAGATCGACGGGATCGTGATCAAGGTCGACTCGCTGGAGCAGCAGGCGCGGCTGGGCGCGCTCCACGACCGCCCGCGCTGGGCGCGCGCGTTCAAGTGGGCGCCGATGACGGCGCAGACGACGCTGAACAAGATCCTCATCCGCGTCGGCCGGACGGGCGCGCTCAACCCGTGGGCGCTGCTCGAGCCCGTCGAGGTCGGCGGGGTCACGATCTCGCGCGCGACGCTGCACAACGAGGAGGACATCAACCGCAAGCGGATCCGCGAGGGCGACCTCGTGATCGTGCAGCGGGCCGGCGACGTGATCCCCCAGATCGTCGGCCCCGCCGGCGACCACCGGCCTGGGACGAAGGAGTTCCGGATGCCCACGCACTGCCCGCTCTGCGGCCACGAGGTGGTGAAGCCGGAGGGCGAGGTGATGCACCGCTGCCCGAATCGCGCCTGTCCCTCGCGCGGGCTCGAGACGCTGATCAACTGGGTGAGCGCGGCGATGGACATCGAGGGCGTGGGGGAGCAGTTCGTGCGGCGTCTCTGGGAGCTCGGGCTGCTGCGGTCGATGCCAGACCTGTACCGGCTGACGATGGAGCAGCTGCTCGAGCTCGACGGCTTTCAGGAGAAGTCGGCCTCGAACGTGCTCGCGTCGATCGAGGCGTCGAAGGCGCAGCCGTTCTCGCGCGTCCTCTTCGGGCTGAACATCCCCGACGTCGGCTGGGTGACGGCGCAGAGCCTCGCGCGCCACTTCGGCACGATCGACCGGCTGCTCACCGCCCGCCAGGAGGAGATCCTCGAGGTGGAGGGGATCGGGCCCGACCGCGCCGAGTCGATCGCCGAGTGGTTCGCGGACGAGCAGAACCGCGCGCTCGTTGAGGAGCTGCGCGCGCTCGGGCTGACCCTCGAGGTGGGGGAGGCGGAGCGGCCCGTCGAGGGGCCGCTCACCGGCAGGCAGTACGTGATCACGGGCACGCTGGCCGACTTCACGCGCGAGGAGGCCACGGCCGCTCTCGCCGGCCTCGGCGCCAAGGTCTCCGACAACGTCTCGAAGAAGACGACCGGTGTCTTCGTGGGCGAGAACCCCGGCAGCAAGGTCGCGAAGGCGGAGAAGGCGGGTGTGCCGGTCCTCGGCGAAGCCGAGCTGAAGGCGCTGCTCGCCGAGGCGGGGCCGCCGACCCGCCCGGTCGTGGTGCCGCCACCGCGCCGGCGCTAACGGGCAGCCAGCACCGTGGCGAAGCGATCCTGGGCGCGGCGCGCCCAGTAGGTCGAGACGGGGCGACCGTTCTGGAGGACGGCGAAGGCGTAGCGCCCCCGCACGAAGCCCGACAGCGCGGAGGCGGCCCGCGTCGTCCCCGTCTTGGCGATCACCTGGCCGCGCGCCGGGCGTGAGCGCATCCGGCGCGCGAGCGTGCCGTCCACGCCGGCGACCGCGAGGGAGGCCACGAAGGCGCCGGTGAGCTCGCGCTCGGTGAGCGCGGTCGCGAGCAGCGTCACGAGGGCCGTCGCCGTGAGCCGGTTCAGGCTCGAGAGGCCGGAGCCGTCCGCCAGCCGCACGCCCGCGAGCGGCACGCCCGCATCGGCAAGGGCGCGGCGCACCACCTTCACGCCCGCCGCCGTCGTGCCCTGCCCCGCCTCGAGCGCACCCAGTTGCTTGACGAGCATCTCGGCGGTGAAGTTGTCGCTCTCGCGGCCCATGTAGCGCACGATCTTCCCGAGCGGCACGGACTCGTCGCTCGCGAGCGGCAGGCCCGTCTGCTTCAGCGCGGCGGCGCGCGACGGCTTCGCCACTCGCACACCCCGCTTCGCCAGCGCCTGCCGGAACAGCGACGCCGCCGCGAGCGCGGGGTTGTCCGACGTGCGGCCGCGGTACCAGCCGCGCGAGACGACGAGCGCCGAGAGCGGTGCCGACTCGTGGATGTAGAAGCGCGGCTTCCAGCCCGGCCCGGTGCGCCGCGCGTCGAACCAGGACTCGTCGCCGACGACGGCGCCGGTGACGCGGCGGATGCCCCAGGCGGCGACCTCGGCGGCGAGCTCGTCGAGGTCGGACGCCGCCAGGGTGGGATCGCCGAAGCCGCGCAGGTAGAGGCTGCCCTTCCACACCGAGCCCTGGAGCGAGCCGGTGCCGACGACGTCCGTGGGGAAGCGGTAGGCGCTGCCGAGGAGCGAGAGCGCCGCGTACGCGACCGGCACCTTCTCGTTCGAGGCCGGGAGCAGCGAGAGCGAGGCGTTCCGCGAGTAGACCACCTCCCCCGTGCGGAGGTCGACGGCCAGGGCGGCGGTGCGGGCGGGATCGACGCCGGGCACGCGCAGCGCCCGGTCGAGCCGCGTCCGCAGGGAACCGTCGGCCGCGGGCGCCGGCCCGGCGACGAGCAGCGCGGCGAGGATCGCGACCAGCGCGGCTGGGCCGAGTCGCGCACAGAGATGGGCCGCGCGGCCCTTGTGGCGCCGTCGCCCGCCTCGAATAATCGGAGTCGGACCGCTGCCGTGAGCCACTCTTCGCCGATCATCGAGACCGAGATCCGGTCGCTGCTCGACCTGCCCGAGAGCGGCCGGCCGCCGCGGGAGGTCGTCGAGCACACGCTCACCAGCGGCTATGCGCACGTGCTCCGCCTCGACGCGCAGCGGCTCCGCGCCGAGCAGCGCCTCCGCGCGCTCGTCCGCTCCGGCACGCTCGACACCACCGGTCACGAGGAGCTCGTCGGGGAGCTCGGCGCGCTCGACCAGGAGCTCGCCAGGCTCCGCGCGCTGCTCTCGCACCTGCGCGAGCAAGCGCTCTAGACGATCCCGCTGCGCACGGCGTACACCGCCGCCTGGATGCGGTTCTCGATCTGGAGCTTCATCAGGATGTTGGAGATGTGGTTCTTGACCGTCTTCGGGCTGATGTGCAGGTCGCGCGCGATCATGGCGTTGTCCTTGCCGTTCGCGATCAGCTTCAGCACCTCGATCTCGCGGTCGGAGAGCTCGGCTCGGATCGTCGCGGCGGCCTCGGGCGCCGCCGTCGTGGCGCGAACGTGCTGCAGCACCTTCCCGGCGATGTGAGGCGAGATCAGCGACTCGCCGACGGCCGCCGCCTGGATCCCCTGCATCAGCGTCTGGATCGAGGCGTCCTTGAGCAGGTAGCCGCAGGCGCCGGCGAGGATCGCGTCCATCACATCCTGTTCCTGGTCGGAGATCGTCAGCACGATCACGCGTGTCAGCGGCGCGTCGCGGCTGATGTGGCGCGTCGCGTCGACGCCGTTCATGCCCGGCATGTTCAGGTCCATGATCACCACGTCCGGCGGAGCCTCGCGCACGACGTCGAGGGCCTGGCTGCCGCTCGCGGCCTCGCCGACGATCTCCACCCCCTGCTCCTCGAGCAGGTTGCGCAGCCCCGTGCGGAAGAGATCGTGGTCGTCGACGATGAGGACGCGGATCGCCCGCTCGTCCGACTGCTCGTGGGTGGCGGTCTCGCTCACGGGACCGGAAGTCTAGAAGGTCCTTCCGCTAGCGGAAGGTGATGACGACGGTGCGGCGACCCCAGTCGAGCGCCTGCGCTGTCGTCGGGAACCACAGGTCGATGGTCGCACCGCGCACGGCGCCGCCGGTGTCGGCTGCGACGGCCTCGCCGTAGCCCGGCACGTACAGCCGCGTTCCGAGCGGGATCACGCTCGGATCGACGGCGGCGATGCCGTGCCCGACGCTCAGCCCGGAGGCGGTGCGCCCCGGCAGGCTGTAGCCCACCGCAGAGACCATCATCGTCCCGCCTGCGTCGACCGAGGGCGGGGCGGCGGCGACCTCGAGCATCGGCGCCGCCGTCGGTGCGGCGGCGGGCGCCGGAGCGGTGGCCGGAGCGGCGGTGGCCGGCGCCGCCTGCAGTGCGGCGGACCGCTCCTGCGCAGCGCGGGCCTGCGCCTCGAGCGAGGCGAGCTGGCGGCCGGTCAGGTGCTCCCGGCGACGGAGCTCGGCGATCGTCGCACGCCTCTCGGCCGCGGCGGTCTCGAGCTCGGCCGTCCGCGCCCGTGCCTCGGCGGCGAGCTGCTCGAGGCGCCCCTCGCGCTCGGCGAGCCGCGCGCGCAGCCTGGCGAGCGTCCGCCGCGACGCCCGGGCGCTCTTCACCACCCGCACGCTCTCCTGTGCGGCACGGTCGAGGCTGTCGAGGCCGGTCAGCGCCTCGTCGAGGGACTGGGCGCCGAGCAGGACGGCGAGTGGATCGGGATCCGCCTGCTGGTAGAGCGAGCGCAGGAGCGCCTCCAGCCGCCCGTGCGAGACGCGCGCCGCCCTCGCGGCGATCTCCACGTGGCGCCGGGTGGCCTCCTGACGAGCTCTCAGTTCCTCCTGCTTCACCGCGAGCGCGGCGAGCTCACCGCGAGCGCTCGCGAGCGAGCTCTCGAGCCCGTAGAGCTCGAGCAGCGCCGTGTCGGACTGCGAGCCGAGGAGGGCGTGCTGCCGCCGCAGCTCGTCAGCCGGCGGGGGTGGTGCCGCGCCGGCGCCGATCGCGATCGGCACGGAGACCACCACCGCGAGAGTGACCAAGACGACCGTCCAGACAGCCGCACCGCTCGTCGAGAGCCTCCGCACGAGGGCGGGACCGTAGCACAGGTGCCCTGGAAACGGCCCTGTTTGTGCGGGGCCGAGTCGGACCTGTCGGGCCGGTTTTCGGCTCTGTTGCGGTTTGCGATCGTCCGGGTCCGCTGCTAGGGTGCCGTGCTTGTGACGTACCGGGCCCCCCACGGGGTGCCGTGCTGGATCGAGCGGACGGACAGGTCGGGAGACACCTATTAGCTCGAGAAAGCGTCTGGCGCCGGTAATCCTCACGCTGCTCGCGACCCTGGTCGCGTCGGTGAGCTTGGCCTCCGTCCACAGTGCGTCGGCCGAGCCGTCGATCGCGGAGAAGCAGGCGCAGGCGCAGAGCGTGCTCGATCAGATCCGCGGGATCGACTCGCAGCTCGCGCACGCGATCGAGGACTACAACCTCGCGAACGTGCGCCTCGCGAAGATCGAGGACGACCTGACGGCGAATGCCCGCTACCTGAAGCTGGCGAAGTCGAGCCTGAAGGGCGCGCAGCGGCACCTCTCGGAGCGGCTCGTGTCGCTGTACGTGCACGGCGACGACGCCTCCGCGATGGAGGTGCTGCTCGGCGCCGAGTCCCTGGACGACCTGCTCAGCCGGCTCGACGCCGTCGAGCGGGTCTCCGCGCAGGACTCCCGGGTGCTGCGCGAGGTGCAGGCGTTCAAGCGCGAGGTGCAGCAGCGCAAGGTCAAGCTGAAGCAGGCGCGTGTCGCGCAGAAGCGCGAGGTCGCCAACCGCGCCGCGAGGCGCGCCGCGATCGAGGGGCAGCTGCAGGAGCGGCAGAGCCTGCTCGCGTCGATCCGCAACGAGATCGCCACGCTCCAGGCGGCCGAGGCGCGTCGGCAGGCGCGGCTCGAGGCTCAGGCTCGGCAACGCGTCGCCGCGCTGGCGCAGCAGCGGCAGGTGCAGTCGCTCGGCGCGACGACCTCGGAGCCGTCCGTGTCGGACGACGCGGCCTCGGCCGAGGTCGCCTCACCCGAGGTGATCGCCCCCGCCCCCGCGGCCCAGTACGGCGGCGTCGTCGGCATCGCGATGCAGTACCTCGGCGTCCCCTACCGCTGGGGCGGCGCCGACCCGTCCGGCTTCGACTGCTCCGGCTTCTCGATGTACGTCTACGCGAAGGTCGGCGTCTCCCTGCCGCACCACGCTGCGTCGCAATACGGACTGGGCACCCCGGTCTCGAAAGACCAGCTCGCACCCGGCGATCTCGTCTTCTTCAACGGTCTCGGCCACATGGGCATCTACATCGGCGGTGGCCAGTTCATCCACGCGCCGCACACGGGCGACGTCGTCAAGATCTCGAGCCTCTCCGACTCGTGGTACGCCGCCACCTGGGTCGGCGCCCGGCGGCTCTAGCCTCCGTTCCTCGCTACAGCCCGGCAGCCTGGTTCAGCGTCTCGCCGGCGTAGAGCCCCTCGAGCTCGGCGGCGAAGTGCTCGTGCACGACCCCGCGCTTCAGCTTCAGCGTCGGCGTCAGCTCACCGTCGTCCATCGTGAAGTCGCGCGGCAGGATCGCGAAGCGCTTGATCTGCTCGTAGCGCGACCGCTCGGCGTTCACCGCGTCGACGACGCCCTCGATCAGCGTGCGCACGCGCTCGTCGCGTGACAGCTCGTCGAGGTCGCCCTCGATGCCCTGCGCGCGCGCCCACTTGGGCAGCTCCTCCGGATCGAGGGTGATCAGCGCTGCGACGTACGGCCTGCGGTCGCCGATCACGAGCGCCTGCGAGACGTACTTCGACGACTTGAGGTCGTTCTCGAGGTTCTGCGGCGCGACGTTCTTGCCGCCGGCGGTGATGATGATGTCCTTCTTGCGGTCGGTGATCGTGATGTAGCCGTCCTCGTCGATCTCCCCGATGTCGCCGGTCTTGAGCCAGCCGTCGGGGAGCAGGACCTCCGCCGTCGCCTCCGGCTCCTTGTAGTAGCCCTGGAAGACGGTCTCGCTGCGGACGAGGAGCTCGCCGTCCTCGGCCACCCGGACCTCGAACCCGGGGAGCGGCCGGCCGACGGTGCCGAAGCGAAAGGCGTTGTGCGTGTTCGTGGAGGCCGCCGTCGTGCACTCCGTGAGGCCGTAGCCCTCGACGAGCAGGATGTCGATCGCGTGGAAGAACTCGGCGATCTCGGGCGCGAGCGGCGCTCCGCCCGAGATGGCCGTGCGCAGCCGACCACCCAGGCGCTCCTTCACCTTCGCGTAGACGAGCCGGTCCGCGACCCGGTGCTGGGCGGCGAGGCCGCGGGGCACGGGCTCGCCGGCCTGGCGCAGCTCGCTCACGCGCCGGCCCACCCGCAGGGCCCAGTCCACGAGCCGGCGCTTGGCGCCGCTCGCCTCGTCGAACTTGGCCACGACGGCCGTGTGCACCTTCTCGTACACACGCGGCACGCTCGGGAAGACGGTCGGCTTCACCGCCGGCAGCGCCGCCGCGGCCTGCAGCGGATCGGGCAGGAACGCGATCGTGTAGCCCACGTACGGGCCCGAGAGGTGCATCAACCGCCCGAAGTTGTGCGCGAGCGGCAGGTAGAGCAGCATCGTGTCGGTCTCGTCGGTGAAGCGATCGAGGTCGTCCACGACCGCGACCATCGCGTAGTAGTTGCGGTGCGAGATCATGCAGCCCTTGGGCGGCCCGGTCGTCCCGGACGTGTAGATGTAGGTGAAGAGGTCGTCCTCGGCGATGGCGTCCGCCGCCTCCCGCAACGCCTCGGGGTGCTCGGACGCGTACTCACGGCCGCGCGCGGCGAGCTCCTCCAGGTCGGAGAACGAGAGCACGTGCCGGAGCTCCGGCAGGGTGCCGCGCACCTCCTCGACCTTGGCCCGCTGCACCTCGTCCTCGACGAGGACGCCCACGGACTCGGAGTGCCCGAGGATGTAGCCGACGTCCTTCGGCGAGCTGTTCGGGTAGATCGCGGCGCCGATCGCGCCGATCGACCCGAGCGCGAAGTCGAACAGCGCCCACTCCACGCGCGTCCGTGCGACCAGGCCGAAGGCGTCGCCCTTGCGCACGCCGAGCGCGAGCAGGCCGTTGGCGTACGCCTCGACCCGCTCGGCCGCCTCACTCCAGCTGATCGGCTGCCACTCGTCACCGTGCTGCTCGAGGTACGCGGGGTTCCGGCGCGGTGCCGACACGGCGTCGCGCCACAGCCGTGCGATCGTCCTCGGCTCGCTCATCTGCACAGAGCTTACTCGCAGGGGCGTGGAGGGAGGAAACCCTGCACGGAGAGGGAAACGGTCTGGTCCCACTAGACTGCAGGAGCACATGCGCACGACCTGGAACGGCTCGCTCAGCTTCGGACTCGTCAGCATCCCCGTCGGCCTCGCGCCGGCGACGAAGCCGGCCGCGCGCACGTCGGACGTCTCGTTCCGCATGCTGCACCGCGACTGCGGCACGCCGATCAAGCAGAAGCGCTACTGCCCCAAGCACGAGCGCGACCTCGGGCCGGACGAGATCGTCAAGGGCTGGGAGGTCGCGAAGGGCCAGTTCGTCGTCGTCGAGGACGCGGAGCTCGAGGCGCTGCAGCAGCACGACGACTCGCGCGCGATCGAGATCACGCGCTTCGTCGACGCCGCGGAGGTCGACCCGATCTTCTTCGATCGCACCTACTTCCTGGTGCCGGCGGCCGCGCCGGCGGCACGTCGTCCGTACGTCCTGCTCCTCGCCGCGATGCAGGAGAGCGGCATGGCCGCGCTCGGCCGCTTCGTGCAGCAGGGCAAGGAGAAGTTCTGCCTGATCCGCTCCAAGGGCGACGCGCTCGCGCTCGAGACGCTCTTCCTCGCCGCCGACGTCTACTCGCAGGCGGAGATCGGGGAGGCGGTGGCGGAGACCGAGGTGAAGGAGAACGAGCTCGGGCTCGCGCGGCAGGTGATCTCGAGCCTGGCGGCGGAGTTCGACCCGTCGGAGCTCGAGAGCGACTACCGGCGCGACCTGCGCGCGATGCTCGAGGCCAAGCTCGCGGGCGAGGAGATCGCCGCACCGGAGCCGGTCGCCGAGGCGCCGGTGCTCGACCTGATGGAAGCCCTCCGGAAGAGCGTCGAGGAGGCGACCGGCAAGAAGCCGACCGCCAAGAAGTCCGCCGCACGGCCGCGCAAGCGGGCCGCCGCGGGCCGCAAGTAGGTCTCCCCCGGGGAGGCGCTAGTGCGCCTGGTGCAGCGCTCCGAGCGCCTGGAGCTGTGCCTGGAAGAGCGTCTTGTCGATCTTGCCCTGGTAGATCGGGACGCCCTCCTCGATGCAGACCTTGATCACTTCCTGCCGCTCCATGCCGAGCTCCCTCGAGAGCTCCTCCGGGGTGAGATGGTTCGCCATGCGTGCGTCTCCTCCGTTCTGCGGCAATGAAAAAGCCCGCTGGCGCCGGTAGGCGCTCAGGCGGGCTGGATCACCGCTGGCTCGTCGTGTTCGCGGGAATCAACGGGCCCGCGCCCCCAAGTTCCTCATGGTCGTCCCAGGATACTGTCCCCGGATGACGACCGCAACGACCCCCCTCCAGGAGTGGTTCGTCGACGTCGGCGGCACGCCCGTCCGCTATCTCACCGGAGGCTCGGGCGACGCGGTCGTGCTCGTTCACGGTCTCGGCGGCGCCGCCTCGAACTGGGTCGAGCTCCTGCCGGGGCTGGTGCGCCGACATCGCGTCCTGGCGCTCGACCTGCCCGGTCACGGCGGCTCCGGGCGCCTGCGACGGGGAGCGGGGCTGGGGGAGTTCGCGGCCGCCGTCGCCGCCGTGATCGAGACCGAGGGGGCCGCGCCTGCGCTCGTCTTCGGGCATTCGTTCGGTGGCCACACCGCCCTGCGCCTCGCGCACGCCCGGCCTGAACTCGTCCGCGGGCTCCTGCTCGCCTCACCCGCCGGGATCCGGACGACGTCGCGCGCGGCGGCCGTCCTCGTTCGCACGTCGACGGCGCTGCGACCGGGGCGGTGGGTCGCGCCCTTCCGCCGGCGGCTGGCCGGACGGGACTGGTATCGCCGCGCCGTCTTCCAGCCGTGGTTCGTCTCCGACGCGCTCGCCCTCTCGCCGCGCGCTGCGATCGGCTTCCTCGACGGGCAGCCGCTGCACGTGGACGTCGCGCTGGCGGCGAGGGCGATGCTCTCCGACGACCCCCGACCGGACCTCGAGCACGTCGGCTGCCCCGTCGTGCTCCTCTGGGGCGCACGCGACGCGCAGCTGCCGCTCGACGACGCCTTCGAGTACGCGCGCCGCCTGAGGGCGAAGCTGCGGGTCGTCGCCGACTGCGGTCACCTCGTGATCGGCGAGCGGCCGCACGCGTGCCTCGCTGCGCTCGAGGAGCTGCGCCGTGCCGCCTGACGTCCGGCTACGACCGCTGCGCGAGGACGAGTTCCCCGCGTGGGACGCCGCACACCGGCGGGAGTACCTGCACGGGCTCGTCGAGCACGCCGGGTTGCCGGCCGCCGACGCCGAGGCCAAGGTCGAGCGTGACCTGGCCGCAGTCCTGCCCGACGGGCTCGGGTCCGCGGACGTGAGGATCTGGGCCGTCGAGGCCGGCGGCACGACCGTCGGCAGCGTCTTCCTCGGGCTCCGGGACGGCGGCGCCTGGCTCTACGACATCACGATCGCCGAGGCGGAGCGGGGTCGCGGCTACGGCCGCGCCGCGATG
>DASUOK010000170.1:0-29528 GCA_036276675.1 Gaiellaceae bacterium
GCCGGCGGGATGAAGGGCCGGTGAGCGACGACGAGGAACGCCGGGTCCAGCAGCGCCTGCCACAGCCACACCGGCCCGGCCCACGCCGTCTCCGCCACCGCCGCGTGCTGGAGCGCAGTGCTGTCGATCGAGACCCCGATCGCCTCCCGCGCGTCGCGCGCGACGTAGAAGACGGCCATGAAGACGCTCAGCACGCCGGCCGCCGCGACGAGCGTCCCCGCCGCAGCGAGCCGCACCGGCCGCGCCCCGAGCGCGCGCAGCCACCACGAGGCGACGGTGCCGAGCCAGGCCGTGAAGAGCACGAGCCCGACCGCGAGCGCGAGCGCCCAGAGCGGGTCTCCATTCACGGCCGCGGTCAGGAGCGGGTCGTCCACGGACACGACCTGGGCGAGCGACAGCTCCGGGCCGAGGAGGAAACCGGCGGCGAGCGCGAGCCCGAGGCGCACGGTCGGGATCCCGGTCGCCCCGTCGGCGACGGCGGCGAAGGTCGCCCGCCAGATGCCGTAGCCGACGATCCCGACGACGAACGGCGCGAACGCGAGCGCAGCCAGGAAGCGCATGTCGATCGGGTCCCGGACGAACGCGTCGACGAGGGTGACGACGTTCTCGTACGCGATCGTCGCCGCGACGCCCGAGCCGAAGGCGACGAGCGGCGAGAAACGGAAGAGCGGGCGCGTGTCGTCGATCGTCGCGAGCCGCTCGGCCGGGGAGGGGTGGAGGGCGCGCAGCCGGTCGAGCACGCCGCCGATGCTCGGCAGGCCGCCGAGGATCCGTCGTAGGCCGCCGCTTCGTCCCTCCGCTTCCGAGGCGCGCAGGTCGGCATAGAGCTCGCGCGAGCGCAGCACGGCGTTGCGCGTCCCGTAGACGAGCACGGCGAGCGCGAGCAGCCGCAGCCCGAGCCCGCCGACGAAGTCCGCGGGCTCGTCGAGCAGCGTCAGCAGGAACGGCGCGACCGCCGCGACGAGGAACGCGTACCAGAGCGCGACCGTGGCGTAGGTCGTGGTGACGTCGCGGTTGCGGATGTGCGCGAGCTCGTGCCGCACGACCGCGTCGAAGGCCGGCGGGTCCGCGACCTGCTTCGTGACGAGGCCGCCGGTGAGCGCGACCGAGTAGGTGCCCGCGTAGCCGTAGGCGAGGCCTGTCGGCGCCGCGTCGAGTGGGTTCCAGAGGAAGCGCGGCTCCTCCTTCAGCCCCGTCTCGCGTACGAGCTCGCGCAGTCGCGCCAGCACCGCCGGCGCGTCCTCCTCGGGCAGCGGGACGAGTCGCCGCCGCCGCTCGATCCACCGCGGCGCGGCCAGCACGAATGCGGCCGCGACGACGATCAGCCCGGCCGTGCCGCCGAGCATCCACGCGACGACGTTCGCGTTCGCCTCCTCGACGCAGGCGGAGAAGGCGTCCGCCGCGGCGGAGAACTCCTCCGGAGTCCTCGCGCCGATCGACTCCGGCGAGACGTCGAGGCACTCACGGAACTGCTCGACCTCGGAGCCTCGGTCCGCGACGACCGTCGAGATCCAGTTCCAGACGTACAGGTTTGCGCCCAGGACGGCGGTGACGAGCAGGCCGAAGCGGAACGTCGTCTCGGAGGGGAAGACGAACGGGTTCAGCCGCGGCCGGCGTTCGCCCGGAGCCGCCGCGCTCATGCGGTGGCGAGGCTGCCGACGAGCGAGTCGGCGAGCAGCGCTGCCTTCGCGTCGGGGAGCTTCAAGAGCTTCGCCTTCTCCAGCGCGAGCGCGCGCACCTGCTCGAGTTGCTCGTCGGTCAGCTCCGCCGGCCCGTCGGGCGCCGGCGCTGCGACTTCCGCGTCCTCGTCGCGGCCGGCGGCGCGGTCGACGATGCGGTCGACCGCCGCCTCGCCCTCCTTCCGTGCCACACGCCGGATCTGGTCGCCGAGGAAGACGAGCACGTCCCGCGCGACGGAGAGCGCCACGGGCGTGACGAGCACCGCCGCCGCCTCGAGGCCGAACCCGAGCAGCTCGTCCTTCCCGCCGCGCTGCTCGAGCGCAGCCGGGTCGCGCAGGTACGCCTCGCTCGTGGCGCGGAAGAGCGGCAGCTCCTCGGGGGCCGCGCGCTCGACGGCGGCGCGCGCGAGCGCCGTGATGCGGGCGTCGTCCCCCGCGCTCACGCCCCCTCGCCCTCCGCCGCAGCAACGAACGAACCCGTCAAGACCACCTCCGTTGCTCGGTCCGACGATAGCGACGGAGGTGGCGAAGTCAAGCCGCGCTCACTCGTCGAGCCGGTGCGGGTGGCCGAGCATCGAGAGCTCCGCGATGTCGCGCCGGAAGAAGAGCGACGTCGTCCAGTCGGTGACCACGCGCAGCTTGCGTGAGAGCAGCGGCAGCTGGAGGAGGTGGTACGTGCGCGTCAGGAACCAGCCCGGGAAGCCGCGGAAGCGCAGCCCCATCACATCGGCGACGCCCTTGTAGCGGCCGAGCGTCGCCACCTGGCCGAGCATGCGGTAGCCGTAGGGCTGCGGGTCGCCGGCGAGGTTCTTCGCCAGCCGGCGCGCCTGCCGCAGCGCGTGCTGCGAGGTCGGGGGATCGAACTGCCCCGGCGTGCGGGTGTTGGGGACCGCGGCCGCATCGCCGAGCGCCCAGAGTCGGTCCCGTCCCTCGACCCGCAGGTACTCGTCGACGCGCACGCGGCCGCGCTCCTCCAGCGGCAGTCCCCAGCTGCCGAGCAGCGGGCTCGCCTTCACGCCGGCGGTCCAGACGACCGTGTGGGTGGTGATCCGCTCGCCGTTCGACAGGACGGTCTCGCGCTCGCCGATCGACTCGACGGTCGTGCCGACGTGGATCTCGACGCCGCGGCGGGCGAGCTCGCGCGCGGCGTAGTCGCCGAGCCGGGTCGGGATCTCGGGAAGGATCTTCGGTGCCGCGTCCACGAGCACCCAGCGCTGCGGGACGTGACGGAGGCGCGGGTAGTAGCGCAGCGCGTCGGCGGCGAGGTCGGAGAGCTCGGCGAGCGCCTCGACGCCCGCGTAGCCGGCGCCGACGAAGACGAAGGTGAGGTGCGTCGCCGCCTCGGTGTCGTCCAGCTCGGCGTCCGCCGCCTCGAGCTCGCGGAGGACGCGATTGCGCAAGTGGATCGCGTCGGCGAGGTCCTTGAAGCCGACCGCGTGCTCCGCCAGCCCCGGCACCGGGAACGTCCGGGTCACGGCGCCCGGTGCGAGCACCAGCTGCTCGTAGCCGACCTCGAAGGAGTCCGCGTGGGTCGTCTCGACCGTGACGACGCGCCGTTCCTCGTCCAGGCCGACGGCGGTGCCGAGCAGGAGCTCCGCCTGCGGGCACATCTGCCGCAGCGGCACGACGACATGCCGCGGCTCGATCGTCCCGGAGGCCGCCTCGGGCAGGATCGGCGTGAAGAGCATGAAGTTGTCGGGGCTGACGATGGTTGCCCCGCGGCGCCCCAGCAGTCGCGCCACGTAGCCGCCGGCGAAGCCGCCGCCGATCACCAGCACGCCGCCCCGCGCCCGACGCTCCGTGGCCATGGTGTCATTCCTACCACGCGGGCCCCGCCCGGCCTCGCATTGGCAGAGCTTATTCGTCGTATTGCAAATCCGGATCCGAACGCGCCGAACCGACGAACCGTCGCTCAGGCGGTCATCTCCGCGAGGCGCTGCTCGAGGAACGCACGCTCGGTCGCGTTCATTCCGAGCGCGAGTGCCTCCCGGTAGGCGGCGGCCGCCTCCTCGCGGCGCTCGAGGCGCCGCAGCAGGTCGGCGCGTGCCGCGTGCAGCAGGTGGTACCCGGGCAGCTCGATCCGGTCGATCAGCTCCAGGCCCCGCTCGGGCCCGTCGGCCATTGCGACCGCGACCGCGCGGTTCAGCTCCACGACGGGCGTCGGCTCGAGCCGGGCCAGCTCCGCGTAGAGCGCCGCGATCTCGTGCCAGTCGGTCTCGGCCTCGAGGTGGAGCGCCGCGATCGCCGCCTGGAGCTGGTAGGGGCCGGGCCGCCGGTGCGCGAGGGCGCGGTCGAGCACCCGCGTGCCCTCCTCGATCCGCCCGCGGTTCCAGCGTGTGCGGTCCTGATCCTCGAGCAGGACGAGCGAGCCGTTCGCGGCGACGCGCGCGTCCCGCCGGGCGTCGTGGAGGAGGAGCAGCGCGAGCAGCCCGAGCGCCTCGGCCTCGTCCGGCATGAGCACCGCGAGCAGCTTCGCGAGCCGGATCGCCTCGTCGCAGAGGTCACCGCGGACCGGAGCAGCGCCGGCCGAGGCGGAGTAGCCCTCGTTGAAGACGAGGTAGAGGACGGCGAGCACGGAGCGCAGCCGCTCCGGCAGCAGGTGGTCGGGCGGGACGCGGAACGGGATCCCCGCATCCCGGATCTTGCGCTTCGCGCGGACGAGGCGCTGCGCCATCGCCGGCTCGGCGACGAGGAACGCGTGTGCGATCTCGGCGGTCGTCAGGCCGGCCACCTCGCGCAGCGTCAGGGCGATGCGCAGCTCCGCGGCGAGCGCCGGGTGGCAGCAGGTGAAGACGAGCGCGAGCCGCTCGTCGGGGATCGCGCTCACGTCGTCCTCCTCCGCCGGCAGCGCCTCCAGGCGGGCGAGCAGCTCGGCCTTGCGCGCGAAGGTGCGCTCGCGGCGGAGCCGGTCGATGGCACGGTTGCGCGCCGCCGTGACGATCCAGGCTCCGGGGCTCGACGGCGGCCCGTCTCGCTCCCACCGCTCGAGCGCGGTGGTGAAGGCGTCCTGCACCGCGTCCTCGGCGAGGGCGAGGTCGCCGAGGACGCGCGTGAGGATCGAGACGGCACGAGGCCACTCCTCCCGGAAGACGGCCTCGACCGACGTCAACGCTCGATGACCGGCCTCAGCTCGACCGAGGCCCGCTCGACCACCGGGATCTTCGTCGCGAGCGCGATCGCCTGGTCGAGGTCCTCGCAGTCGAGCACGAAGAAGCCCCCGAGCTGCTCCTTCGTCTCCGCGTACGGGCCGTCCGTGACGATCGTCTCCCCGTCCCGGACACGGACCGTCTTCGCCGTGGCCGGCTCCTCCAGCTCCTTGCCGTCGACCATGTGCGGGCCGAGCTCCGCGAAGAGCGCGTTCCACTTCGGCATCTCGGCGGCGCGGGCGGCGGCCGCCTCCTCCGCGCTCATCGTCTCCCAGCGGGCACGGTCCTCCGCCGTGTTCGTCAGTAGCGCGACGTACTTCACGACTGCTCCTCCTCCTCGGCGACGTGGACGGGCCGCACCTCGATCGCACCGTGCCGCGCGCCGGGGATCTTCGCCGCCCAGGCGCACGCCTCGTCGATGGAGCCGCACTCGAGCACGAAGTAGCCGCCGATCGCCTCCTTCAGCTCTGCGAACGGCCCGTCCGTGACGAGCGTCTGGCCGTCGCGGACGCGGATGGTGGTGGCGGTGGCGGTGCTGTCGAGCTCGTCGCCGCCGACGACGACGGGCTCGCGTGAGATGGCGCCGTACTCCTCCATCATCGCGTTCCGCTCCGCGTCCGCCAGGCCGCTCCAGTGCGCCTCGTCGGCGTGGATCACTGCCAGGTACTGCACGTGCGCCTCCTTTTCCTCGATTTCACCACGTCGACGAACGACGTGTGGCGATTTCGACAGGTGGAGACGACGTCGCGGTGGGGATGTTCTCGCCGAGGGAGTACAAGGGCGGCCGCGTCAAGGTGTACGGCTGCTCGCCGGGCTGCCTGCTCGTCTCGCTCGCCGTCTCCCTCTTCCTGACGCTCGCCGTCAACGGCTGCATCCACCTGCTCTGAGGTCGCTCCGCACGCCCAACCCGCCCCAGGGGCACCCCGGGTGTCCCTACCGAAACGCTACCGCCGATCCCCGCACGGGTGGGTGACGATTCCGACACAAGGTGTGGTCAGCTCGCGAGCAGCCGGCGCAGCAGCGTCAGCGCGGCGTCCTTGTCGAGGAACTCGTTCAGGTTGCCGCACTTCGGGCTCTGCACGCAGCTGGGGCAGCCGGCGGCGCACGGGCATCCGTCGAGCAGCCGCGCGGTGTCCTCGACCCAGCCCTCGAACCGCTCGAAGCCGCGCTCGGTGATGCCGACGCCGCCCGCGTGGCCGTCGTAGACGAAGATCGTCGGCAGCCCGGTCTGGAAGTGCACGTTGGTGGAGAGGCCGCCGATGTCCCAGCGATCGCACATCGCCCAGAGCGGCAGCAGTGCGATCAGCGAGTGCTCCGCGGCGTGGAGGGCGGACAGGAGCTGCGGCATCCCGTCGATCCCCGCGAGCTGGTCGGTCGTGGGCGAGAACCACACCGCCTCCGTTTCGAACGTCGTCGCCGGGAGTGCGAGCGGCACCGTCTCGAGCGTGTCGCCGCCGGAGATCGACCTGCGTTGGTACGCGACGACCTGCTCCGTCACGGAGACGCGCCCGAAGTGGAGCGCGACGCCGCAGCGTGACTCGAGCCGCAGCGGCTCGACGATCGCCGTCTCGGTCTCCTTCTTCGCCTGCGTGTACCAGTCGACGGTCGCGGGCCTGACGACGGCCGTGCGCGCGTCCAGGTCGAGCTCTCGGACGAGGTACTGCTCCCCGAGGTGGAGGTAGATGGCCCCCTCGTGCACCGTCGAGTACGCGCGGGACCGCTCGACGAGCCCGAGGATCGTGCCGGTCTCACCGTCGACGACGGTGAAGCTGTCCGGCTCGCCCGAGCGGAGCCCGACGCGCGCGGCCGGGTAGTCCTTGCCCGCCCAGACCCAACCGGCATCCGTGTGCTTCAGCTCGGCCAGCCGCGGCGCGCGCTCGAGCGCCTCGGTGCCGAGGATCTCGGCGTCCTTCGAGTCGAGCGGGCCCTCGAACGCCGCCGCGAGGACGTGCCCGTCGAGGATCCGCGGGTTCGCGTGGTCGAGGCGCGCGGCCTCGACCGTGCGCTCCAGCAGCGCCTGCGGCTCGCGCATGAAGAACTGGTCGAGCGCGTCCTCGCTGGCGACGAGCACCGCGACCCCGTGCCCGCGGCGGCCGGCACGTCCCCACTGCTGGCGGAGCGACGAGACCGTGCCGGGGAAGCCGACCGAGATGGCGCAGTCCAGCGAGCCGATGTCGATGCCGAGCTCCAGGGCGTCAGTGGCCGACACGCCGAGCAGGTCGCCGGAGACGAGCCGCCCCTCGAGCTCGCGCCGCTGCGCCGGCGTGTAGCCCGCGCGATACGGCGCGAGGCGCTGAGCGGTGGCGCCGTCGACGCGGTCGACGGCGAAGCGGTGGATCAGCTCCACCGCCTTGCGGCTCTTGGCGAAGCAGATCGTCCGCAGGCCGCGGCTCGCGAAGCCGGCGAGCAGGCGCGACGCGTCCCCGAGCGCGCTCGCGCGGATCCCCAGCTCCGGATCGAGCAGCTCGGGATTCCACAGCGCCACCGTGCGCTCGGGCTTCGGGGCGGCGTCGCCCTCGATCACC
Organism: Gaiellaceae bacterium; assembly: GCA_036276675.1. GTDB lineage: Bacteria > Actinomycetota > Thermoleophilia > Gaiellales > Gaiellaceae > Gaiellasilicea. The sequence continues at coordinate 7,351 of DASUOK010000170.1, forward strand.
CGAGCGGGGGCACCGAGGAGCGACGCCGCGAGCTCGCCGGGGTTCGCGATCGTCGCGGAGGCGAGCACGAACTGCGGCTCGGAGCCGTACGCCCGCGCGAGCCGCCGCAGCCGCCGCAGCACGTTGGCGACGTGAGAGCCGAAGACGCCGCGGTAGACGTGCGCCTCGTCCACGACCACGAAGCGGAGGTTCGCCAGCACGTCGCCCCAGCGATCGTGATGGGGGAGCACGCCCACATGGAGCATGTCCGGGTTCGTCAGGACGACGTTCGCCCACTTGCGGATCTGCCAGCGGCGCTCGCTCTCCGTGTCCCCGTCGTAGATCGCCGGCTTCACGCCCTTCAGCCGGAACCCGTGCAGGGCGCGGGCCTGGTCCTGCGCGAGTGCCTTGGTCGGGTAGAGGTAGAGCGCCCGGCTCTTCGGCTCGCGCGCCAGCAGGTCGAGCACCGGCAGGTTGAAGGCGAGGCTCTTGCCGCTGGCGGTGCCCGTCGTGACGATCAGGTTCCCACCGTCGCGCGCCGCTTCCCACGCCTCCGCCTGGTGGCGCCAGAGCGACGAGATCCCGAGCGCGACGAGGGCCGAGGCGACGCGCGGGTCGAGATCGTCCGGGAACGGCTCGCTGCGCCCGCTCCGCTCGGGCTCCGTGCCGAGGTAGGCGAGCTCCTCGCCCTGGAGGACGGCGGCCCAGCCGGAGGCGACGCTCGTCACGGGGCCTACGCTAGCCTTCGGTCTACCGGGGTGCCCCGCATCCACATCCACCGGGGCTGAGATCACACCCGTCGAACCTGCTCCGGCTAGCACCGGCGAAGGGAGGAGCTTGATCCCACGTTGTCTCACGATCGCGACGTCCGACTCGGGCGGCGGCGCCGGCATCCAGGCCGACCTCAAGGCCTTCGCGGCGGCGGGGTGCCACGGTACGAGCGCGCTCGTCGCGCTGACGGCGCAGAGCACGACGGCGGTCACCGCCGTGCACGAGCTCCCGGACGAGTTCGTGATCGCGCAACTCGAGGCGGTCTTCGGCGACATCGGCGTCGATGCCGCGAAGACCGGGATGCTGTTCTCGCGGCGGCTGATCGGGGTCGTCGCCGACTTCCTCGAGCAGCACCCCGTGCCGCTCGTCGTCGATCCGGTGCTGCTCGCGAGCTCGGGCGCGCAGCTGCTCCAGGACGACGCCGTCGAGATGCTCGTGGCTCGCCTCTTCCCGCTCGCGACGGTGGTGACGCCGAACCTGCCCGAGGCGGAGGCACTGACCGACCTGCCGGGCGCGCAGCGCCGCGAGCTCGCCGAGCGGCTGGTCGAGCTCGGCGCGCGGGCGGCGCTCGTCACGGGCGGCCACGGCGACCCGGCCGTCGACCACCTGTTCGACGGCTCCGAGCACCACGAGATCCCGGTCGCCCGCCATCACGTCGCGGCGACGCACGGTGCGGGCTGCACTCACTCGGCCACCCTCGCGGCGCAGCTCGCACGGGGGCGGCCGCTCCTCGCAGCCGCCACGGAGGCGGCCCGCGTCGCCTCCGAGGCCGTTCGCAACGGCCTCGTCGAGCTCGGGGCGGGCGAGGGGCCGGTCGACGTGTTCGGGCTGAGAGGAGCCGCGTGATCGATCCGGGACACACGCTCGCGACGCTGCGCGAGCGCAAGCCGCTCGTCCACAGCATCACGAACTACGTCGTCATGAACGAGACCGCCAACGCCGTGCTCGCGCTCGGCGCCCTGCCCGTGATGGCGCATGCGCGCGACGAGGTGCGGGAGATGGTCGGGCTCGCCGGTGCCCTCGTGCTCAACATCGGCACGCTGGAGGAGGCCTGGATCGACTCCATGCTGGTCGCCGGCGCGGCGGCCAGCGAGCGCGGCGTCCCGGTCGTGCTCGACCCGGTCGGGGCCGGCGCCACCTCCTACCGGACCGCGACGGCGAAGCGGCTCCTCGACGAGCTCGAGGTGACCGTGCTGCGCGGCAACGCGGGGGAGGTGGCGACGCTCGTCGGTGCCGAGGCCGAGGTCCGCGGTGTCGAGTCGATCGGCGGGGGCGGCGACGCGGCGGAGCTCGCGCGCGAGGCCGCGCAGAGCCTGGGCCTCGTCGCCTCCGTCACCGGTGCCGTCGACCACGTCTCGGACGGTGACCGCACCGTCGCGATCGCGAACGGCCACGAGCTGCTCGGCACCGTCACCGGGACCGGCTGCATGTCGACGGTGCTCACGGGCTGTTTCCTCGCTGCGAAGGACGACCCCTTCGAGGCGGCGGCCGAGGCGCTCGTCGCCTTCGGCGTCGCGGGAGAGGACGCTGCGGCGGACGCGAAGGGCCCCGGCAGCTTCCACGTCGGCCTCTACGACGCTCTGGCGGCGCTCGACCCCGCGACGCTGACCGGGCGGGGGAAGGTGCGCGGGCGATGAGAGCTTGTGTTGGAACAACACAAGCTCGTTCGCGGCATGAACCGGCTCCTTCGGGCGGCTCGGCGCGCGTGGGAGCTTGTGTTGGAACAACACGTGCGCTGGTATGAGGGTGCACGCGCTCGTCGGGGACGCCGAGACGGCCCGGGCGGCCGTCGCCGCCGGCGCCACGGTGGTGCAGCTGCGGCTCAAGGGGGCCCCGACGGCCGACGTCGTCGCGCTCGGCCGGGAGCTCGAGGGGCTCGACGCCCAGCTGGTGGTCAACGACGACGTCGACGCGGCGCTCGAGCTCGGGTGCGGGGTCCACCTCGGCCAGACGGACGCCGGTGCCGAGCGCGCCGCTGCGGCCGGCCTCGCGCTCGGCATCTCGGCCCGGACGCGGCGCGAGGCGGCGGTCGCCGAGTTCTCGGGGGCGAGCTACATCGGAGCGGGCCCGATCTGGGCAACGCCGTCCAAGCCGGATGCGGCCGAGCCGATCGGCCTCGCCGGCCTCCATGAAGTCTGTCTCGCCGTCAACGTCCCCGTGGTCGCGATCGGCGGCGTCGACGCGTCGAACGCCGGCGAGTGCATCCGCGCCGGCGCGGCGGGCGTTGCGGTGATCCGCGCGGTCTCCGAGCTCGCCGCCGTGCGGGCCGCCGTCGATGCGGCTCTCTGAGGTCGGCGAGCTCGGGCTCCTGCAGGAGCTCGAGTCGCGCGGCCTGATCGTCGGCACCGAGCACGACGCCGCCGAGCTCGGTGGGGGGCTCGTCGTCACGCAGGACGCGCTCGTCGAGGGCGTCCACTTCACGCTCGACCGGCTCTCGTGGCGGGAGCTCGGCTTCCGCGCCGCCGCGGTCAACATCAGCGACCTCTCCGCCAGCGCAGCCCGGCCCGAGGCGCTGATCGTCACGCTCGCGCTGAACGGCGCCACGCGGCTCGCATCCGTCGTCGAGCTCTACGAGGGCCTCGCCGAGGCAGGCGTCCCGGTTCGTGGTGGCGACACGACCCGGGCGGAACGCGCTCTCCTCAGCGTCACCGCGATCGGCCGCTCCGAGCGCGTGCCAGGCCGGGCCGGCGCGCAGCCGGGGGACGCCGTCGTCGTGACGGGGCCTCTCGGTGGTGCGGGGGCGGCCTTCCGGGAGGGCCGGTACCTGCGTCCGCCGCTCCGAACGGAGGAGGGATTGCGGCTCGGAGCAGTCGCAACGGCACTGCTGGACGTCTCCGACGGGATCGCGGCCGACGCCGGCCACATCGCCCGCCGCTCCGGCTGTCGGCTCGTGATCGACCTGGAAGCTGTTCCGTGCGCCGGCGAGCTGGACGACCTCGGCTTCGGCGAGGACTTCGAGCTGCTCGCGACCGTGCCGCCGAGGGACTGTCCGTCACTCGGCTTCCCGGTCGTCGGTGCGGTCGAGGCCGGCGAGGGAGTCGAGCTGCGGCTGGACGGCGAGCCGTACGAGCTCCCGGGCTACGAGCACTTCACGAGCTGAGCCAGGGCGCGAACGCGCGCTCGAAGTGGGCGCGCGGCCGCGCCCCGATCACGGTCGCGCGCGGCTCTCCGCCCTCGAACAGGATCACGGTCGGGAGCGAGAGGACGCCGTAGCGCGAGGGCGTGCCCAGGTGCTCGTCGATGTCGAGCCGGAGGAGTGTCAGCCCGTGCTCGTCGGCGAGCGCCTCGAGGATCGGCTCGATGGCCTCGCAGGGCTTGCACCAGGGGGCCCAGAAGTCGACGACGACCGGCCCGGCCGCCGCCAGCACCTCGTCGGCGAACGTCGCGTCCGTGATCTCCCTCACACGCGTCCCCGCAGCGCCGCCAGCCGCAGCGCCGGCACCTTCCAGATCGCCTCGAGGACGATCGAGCGCGACATCTTGGAGCCGCCGACCTCCCGATCCGCGAACGTGATCGGGATCTCCAAGACCCGGAAGCCGGCTCGCCTGGCGCGGAACGTGGTCTCGATCTGGAACATGTAGCCGCGCGAGGTGATCGCGTCGAGGTCGAGCCGCTCCAGGACCGCGCGGCGAAAGCACTTGAACCCGCCCGTGGCGTCCCGCACCGGCATCAGCAGCAACTGCGTGTAGAGCGAGGCGCCGCGCGAGATGAGCCGCCGGACGAGGCCCCAGTCGCGCACGCCGCCACCGGGGACGTAGCGCGACCCCAGGACGACGTCGGCGTCGGCCGCGGCCGCGATCAGCCGCGGTACGTCCTGCGGGTCGTGCGAGAAGTCGCAGTCCATCTCCAGCACGAGCTCCGCGCCCTGCTCCAGGGCGATGCGGAAGCCGGCGAGGTAGGCGCGGCCGAGCCCCTCCTTGCGCGCGCGGTGGAGCACGTCGACGAAGGGCAGCTCGGCCGCGAGCCGGTCGGCCAGCGCGCCCGTGCCGTCGGGCGAGTCGTCGTCGATCACGAGCACGCGGTCGTCGGGCCCGAGCACCTCGGCGAGCGCGCGCAGCATCGGCTCGAGGTTCTCGCGCTCGTCGTAGGTCGGGAGGCAGACGAGTGCGCGCACCGCCGTATCATCGCGACACGTGGCCACCCTGCCGAGGAACGACGAGATCGCCGCCCAGCTCGAGCTGCTCGCCGACCTGAGCGAGCTCGAGGGCGAGGAGTCGTTCCGCGTCCTCGCCTACCGGCGCGCCGCCACGCGCATCCGCGAGACGGGCGGCCCGGTCGCGAAGCTCGCGCTGGAGGGAAAGGCGAAGAGCCTGAGCGGGATCGGCCAGACGATCGAGACGAAGATCGTCGAGGTGGTCGAGCTCGGCGAGATGAAGGCGCTGACCAAGCGCAAGGCGATCATCCCGGCCGAGGTCGTGGAGTTCATGCGCCTGCCGGGCCTCGGCCCCAAGACGGCGCGGCGGATCTGGCAGGAGCTCGGCGTGACGACCCTGGCGGAGCTGAAGGAGGCGGCCGAAGGGGAGCGCCTGCGCGCGCTCGCGGGGCTGGGCGCGAAGACGGAAACGAAGATCCTGGAGGCGCTGGCGGAGCCGCCGCAGGATCCACGCGAGTCACGGCGCCTGCTCGGCGACGGCCTGCCGGCCGTGCTCGCGGTGGTGTCCGTGCTCCGCGAGCACCCGGCGGCGGTGAAGGTCTCGGAAGCGGGCTCCGTTCGCCGCCGCCGCGAGACCTTCCGCGACCTCGATCTCATCGCCACCTCGACCGATGCGCCCGCGCTGATCGACTACTTCACGAAGCTGCGCTGGGTCGCGGACGTGGTCGCGAAGGGAGACACGAAGGCGACGGTGATCTCGAACGACGGTCTTCGCTTCGACCTGCGCGTCGTGCCGCCGGAGTCCTACGGCAACCTGCTCCAGCACTTCACCGGCTCGAAGGAGCACAACGTCGCCCTGCGCGAGGACGCGGTGCGCCGCGGCTTCTCGGTCTCCGAGTACGGGATCACGACGACCGAGACGGGCGAGGTCGCGAGCTTCGAGGACGAGGAGGCGGTGTACGCCCACCTCGGTTACGCGTACATCCCGCCGGAGCTGCGTGAAGACGGCGGCGAGCTCGAGGCCGCGCGTGGGGGGAGCCTGCCCGAGCTCGTCGAGCGGGCGGATCTCCGCGGCGACCTCCACTCGCACTCGACCTGGTCCGACGGCAAGGGGACGCTCGCGGCGATGGCCGTGGCGGCCCGGGACCTCGGCCACGAGTACCTCGCCATGTGCGACCACTCCCCGCGCCTCCGCGACGGCAGGCTGCAGGCGCAGTGGGAGGAGATCGACGCCCTGAACGCCGAGCTCGCCCCCTTCCGAATCCTGAAGGGGATCGAGGTGAACATCCGCGCGAACGGCGAGCTCGACGTCGACGACGAGGTGCTCGCGCGGCTCGACTGGGTGATGGCGTCGGTGCACTCGAGCTTCGACAACGACCCCACCGGGCGCGTGCTCGCCGCGATGGAGAGCCCGCACGTCGACTGCATCGGGCATCTCACGAGTCGCAAGATCGGCAAGCGCGGGCCCTCCGGCATCGAGGTCGAGAGGGTCGTCGAGGGCGCGCTCGCGACCGGCACGTTCCTCGAGATCAACTCCCAGCCCGACCGGCTCGACCTCCGCGATGCGAACGCTCGGCTGGCGGGGGAGGCGGGCCTGACGCTCGTGATCTCGAGCGACGCGCACTCGACCGGCGCGCTCGGCTACCTCGAGCTCGGCGTCGCCCAGGCGCGGCGCGCGTGGCTGACGAAGGCGCAGATCCTCAACACGAGGCCGTGGACGGAGATCGAGCAGCTGCGGAAGTGAGGGCACTCCGCGGCCGCGGCCGCTGGGAGGAGGCCCTCGCGCTCGCGCCCGACCCGCTGGTCCGCGCCGACCTGCTGAACGAGTGGGCGCTCTTCGCCGGCGACGAGGAGGCGCGCCGGCGCGCCGGCGACGAGCTCTCGCGGGCGGAGGCACTGACGGCGCTCGGCCGCGGCAGGCTCCTCCACGCACGGTTTCTCAGCGAGCGCGCAGAGGATCCGCGCGAGCTCGAGCTGTTCGAGCACGCGCTCGAGCTGGCCCGAACGCTCGGCGACTCCCACCTCGAGGCGCAGGCGCTCTTCTGGGTGGGGCTCGTGCACCAGGTCGTCCGCGGCGACAGCCCGGCGTCGCTGCCGTCCTTCCAGCGCTCGTACGAGCTCGCACGGGAGCTCGGCGACACGCTGACGATGTCGTACGCCGCCCGCCATCTCGGTTTCGCCGATCTCGACGCCGGGCGCGTCGATGCAGCGTGGGCGCGCTTCGAGGAGTCCGTCGAGCTGCGCCGCGGCGACGGCTTCCTGCCCGGTGTCGCCGCCGGGTTGCTCACGCTCGGCGAGGTCGCCGCCGAGGCGGGGCGCCACGAGCAGGCGCGGGGGCTCCTGCTGGAGGCCAGGGGCCTGGCCGAGCAGGTCGGCGCGGAGCCGTTCCTGCGCCGGATCGAGGGAGCGCTCGCTGAGCTTCCGTGAGGACGGCGCGGCTGCGCTCGAGTGGGTCGCGCGCTACCTCGAGCGCGTCGGCGACCTGCCCGTGCTCGCGCAGGTCGAGCCCGGTGAGCTGCGGGCGCGGCTGCCCGCGGCGCCACCCGAGGAGGCCGAGCCGTTCGCGAGCGTCCTGCGCGACCTCGACGACGTGCTGCTGCCGGGGCTCACGCACTGGCAGAGCCCGCGCTTCTTCGCCTACTTCGCCACCACCGCCTCCGAGCCCGGGATCCTCGCGGAGCTCCTCGTCGCGGGGCTGAACCAGGTCGGCATCCTCTGGCGCACCTCACCGGCGCTGCAGGAGCTCGAGGAGGTGACGCTCGACTGGCTCGCGCAGCTGCTCGGCCTGCCTCCGGGGCTGCACGGCCACCTCGAGGACACGGCCTCGACGGGGACGATGGCGGCGCTCGCGGCCGCCCGACACGCGAAACCGGGTGCCCGTGTCGTCGTGTGCTCCGAGCACGCGCACTCGTCGGTCGAGAAGGCCTGTCGCCTGCTCGAGCTCGAGCTGCGCACGGCGGCGGTGGACGAGCGGTTCCGGCTGCGGCCCGAGGTGCTCGACCTGGCGGACGCGTGTGCCGTCGTCGCCACGGTCGGCACGACCTCGACCAGCTCGGTCGACCCGGTCGAGGCGATCGCGGACGCCGCCGAGCGCGCCGGGGTCTGGCTGCACGTCGATGCCGCCTACGCCGGCTCCGCGGCCGTCTGCCCGGAGCTGCGACACCACTTCGAGGGCTGGGAGCGCGCGGACTCGGTCGTCGTCAACCCGCACAAGTGGCTGTTCACGCCGATGGACTGCTCGGCCCTCTGGACGCGGCGGCCGGACGAGCTCCGCGCCGCCTTCAGCCTCGTCCCCGAGTACCTGCGAGCCGGCGACGAGGTGGCGAGCCTCTCCGAGTACAGCCCCGTGCTCGGCCGGCGCTTCCGCGCGCTGAAGCTCTGGGCCGTGCTCCGCTGCTACGGCCGCGCGGGCCTCCAGGAGCGGATCCGCGAGGCCGTCCGCCTCGCCGCGCTGTTCGAGGAGTGGGTGCGGGAGGAGCCCGGCTGGGAGCTCGCGGCGCCGCGGCCCTTCTCGCTCGTCTGCTTCCGTCACGACGGCTCCGACGACGACAACGCGTCGACGCTCGAGCGCGTGAACCGGAGCGGTGCGGTGTTCCTGTCGCACACGCGGCTCGGCGGCCGCTACGTGCTGCGGCTGGCGGTCGGCAACGCGCGAACGACGGAGGCGGACGTCCGGCTCGCCTGGGACGTGCTCAGGCGGGAGTCGGGGCGGGGCTAGGCGGCGCGAAGGCAACGAGGAGCCGTTCCAGCACGTCCGCGTCGCCCTCGATCGTGACGCCCTCCGTGTCGTGGTCGACCACGAGGTGGTAGAAGCCGGTCGGGTCGGTCTCGACCAGGACGTCCGCGTCTTCGGCGATGCCGTCGTGGACGACGCCGTCCACCAGCGACGCCTCCTCGTCGCCGATCCGGAACGCGAGCGTCCCCGCCGGCGCGTCGGGTGCGAGCGCGAGGTCGAGCGCATCGCGCAACCAGCCCTCGGTGAGCGCCTCCGCGGGCGGCGGGCCCATCAACCGCGCGCCGAAGCGGGCGAGCTCGTGCAGGACCGGGCGGAGCCCGCGGCCCAGGTCGGTCAGCTCGTACACGGTCGAGGCCGCCGGCGGCGGCAGCTTCCGCTTCTCGACGAGACCGGCCGCCTCGAGCTCCTTCAGGCGATCGGCCAGGATGTTCGTGCCGATCCCGGGCAGCTTGGCGACGAGGTCGGTGTAGCGCTTCGGCCCGTGGAACAGCTCCCGGACGACGAGCAGCGTCCAGCGCTCGCCGACGAGGCCGAGCGAGCACGCGATCGGGCAGTAGTGGCCGTACGGCTTCATCGGCCGAAAATCATCCTCACGGATGACTTGCTTTTTGCAAGCATGCGCTTCACGACAGCAAGTATACCCTGCTGAAAGGATAGCGCAGTGATCGCATCTCCACGGTTGAAATGGCTCGGGCTGGCGCTGCTCGCCTCCGTCCAGTTCATGGTCGTGCTCGACATCGCGATCGTGAACGTCGCGCTCCCGTCGATCCAGGTCGACCTCTCGTTCTCGCAGGAGAACCTGCAGTGGGTGATCAGCGCCTACGCCCTCGTCTTCGGCGGCTTCCTGCTGCTGGGCGGGCGCATGGCCGACCTGCTCGGGAGGCGTCGCATCTTCCTCCTCGGCATCGTCGTCTTCACGCTCGGCTCGCTCGTCTCCGGGCTCGCGTGGAGCGAGGCGTCCCTGATCGGCGCGCGCGCCCTCCAGGGTCTCGGTGCGGCGATCATCTCGCCGGCCGCCCTCTCGATCCTCGGCGTCACCTTCACCGAGGGGCGGGAGCGGAACATCGCCCTCGGGGTCTGGGGAGCCGTCGGCGGCTTCGGCGCCGCGGCCGGCGTGCTGCTCGGCGGTGTCCTGACGGACGCACTCGGGTGGGAGTGGATCTTCTTCGTCAACATCCCGGTCGGGCTCGTTGCCCTCGCGGTGGCGCCGCTGCTGCTCGGCGAGAGCCGCGACGCACGCACGAGCTCGTTCGACCTCGTCGGGGCGGTGCTCGTGACGGCCGGCCTCGTGGCGCTCGTCTTCGGGATCACCCAGTCGAACGAGTACGGCTGGGGCTCAGGCGTCACCTGGGGCATCTTCGCCCTCGCCGGCGCGCTGCTCGCGAGCTTCGTCGCGTGGGAGCGGCGGCACCCCGAGCCGCTGATGCGGTTCGGCATCCTGCGCATCCGGACCGTCCTCGGTGCCAACGTCGCCGGCTTCATCCTCGTGACGGCGCTCTTTGCGATGTTCCTGATGCTGACGCTCTACGCGCAGCAGGTGCTCGGGTACTCCGCGATGCAGACGGGTGTCGCCTACCTCGCGACCGCGGGCACGGCGATCCTCTGGTCTGGTGTGGCCGCCCAGCTGGTGAACCGGGTCGGCGTCAAGCCGGTGCTCGTCACGGGCATGTCGTTCGTCGCCGCCGGCCTGCTCTGGTTCACGCAGGTCTCGGTCGGCGGGTCCTACGTCGTCGACCTGCTGCCGGGCTTCCTGCTGATCGGCGTCGGCCTCGGCTTCTCGTTCGTGCCGATCTCGATCGCCGCGCTCGCGGGCGTGCGGGCGGAGGAGCAGGGCCTCGCGTCCGGCCTGATCAACACGTCGCAGCAGATCGGGGGTGCGCTCGGGATCGCGGCGCTCGCGGCGATCGCGAACAGCACCACGACGGGCGCGCTCCAGCGGGGCGAGCAGGCCCCGCAGGCGCTCGTGGACGGGTTCCACGCCGCCTTCTGGGTCGGCGCGGCGATCGCGGTGGCGGGCATCGTCGCCTCGGTCGTGCTCGTCCGCCGGGACGAGCTCGAGACGGACGAGGTGCCGGAGGCGTTGCCGCTCGCGGCCTAGCGGCCGGCGCTAGAGCGCGCGCAGCACCTCGACGAGGAACTCCGCGGGGCTGCCGACCACGAGGTCGGCGGCCTCGCCGAGCTCCGGCGGTCCCTCCGGCGAGGCGACCGCGACGCGGACGCCCAGCTCGAGCCCCTCGAGCGCTGCGAAGGCGTCGAGGTCGGTTGTGTCGTCGCCCGCGAAGAGCGCCCGCTGGAGGCCGCGCTCGCCCAGCAGCCGCGTCACGGCCGTGCCCTTGTGCGCGTCGAGCGGCGGCCGCAGCTCCAGCACCTTGCGGCCGAAGCGCGCGACGAAGCCCTCGGCCCGTGCCCGGGCGGCCACGGCCTCGAGGAAGCGCCGCGCCTCCTGTTCGTCCTCGGCACGGCGGTAGTGGAAGCTGATCGTGAGCGGCTTGCGCTCGACGTCCTCCCAGTCGACGGTCTCGCCGAGCCGGAGCAGCCGCTCCCGCCAGCGCTCCGCCTCTGGCTCGAGCTCGAGCCCGTGCTCGCCGACGTAGACGAGCTCGTCGAGGCCGACGACGCGGCGTGCGTCGGGGCCCGGGCGCCCGCTCACACAGGCGACGAGGGCGTAGCGGCCGTGCAGGCGCCGCAGCTCCTGCTTCGTCTCGGCCGGCACCGCGGCGGCGGCGGGGACGTCGACGATCGGCGCGAGCACGCCGTCGACGTCGAGCAGGATCGCCGCCCGCTCGGGCTCGGCGGCGAGCCGGTCGAGGAGGGTGGCGGCGCCCACGACCCTAGGATACGGCGGTGCGCCTCCTGGCCATCGGGCTCGTCGCCGGCGTCTTCAGCGCGCTCTTCGGCGTCGGTGGGGGCATCGTCGTCGTGCCCCTGCTGATCCTGGCGGCGAGCGTGCCCGAGCGCTGCGCCACGGGGACGTCGCTGGCGGCGATCGGCATCACGGCCCTGGCGGGCACGATCCTCTACGGGCTGGAGGGAGACGTCGACGTCGACCTGGGCTATGCGGCGCTCGTCGGCCTCCCCGCCGCGGCCGGCGCTGTCGCGGGCAGCGCGCTCCAGCAGCGGGTCTCGGTGCGCGCGCTCTCCCTCGCCTTCGCGGCTCTCCTCGCCGGCATCGCCGTCTGGCTCCTCGTCGTATGAGCGCGAGCGCGGTCGCCGTCGCCGTCTCCCTCGGCTTCTGCGCCGGCATCCTCGCCGGTCTCTTCGGTGTCGGGGGCGGCATCCTCTTCGTGCCGACGCTCCTCGGCCTCGGCCTCGGCCAGCTCGACGCGGAGGCGACGTCGCTGCTCGCGATCCTGCCGACGGTCGTGGCGGGCACCTGGCGGCAGCACGCCTACGGCAACGTCCGCTGGCGGGCGGCGCTCCTCGTCGGGGCGGCGTCGGTCGTCGGCGTGCAGGCGGGCGTGCTGATCGCGACGGCCCTGTCCGAGGACCTGCTGCGCCGCCTCTTCGCGCTGCTCGTGCTCGGGGTGGCAGCCCAGCTCGCGTGGCGCTCACGGCGCCCGAGCGCCTATCCTTCGGAGCCATGACGTCCGACGAGGAGATCTGGCTCCCGCTCGTCGACGAGCCGATCGGCGGCATCGTCCGGCAGCTGCAGGCGGACGATCCCGAGATCGACCGCCTCGTCGGCTCGCCGCGCCGGATCCTCGCCTTTCGCACGTTCGCCTACATCCGCGTCGGCATGAAGCTCGGCGAGCTGCTCGTCGAGCACGACCTGCCGCCCTACGACGGCAGCGACACCTGGGTCGACCTCCTCCTCCGCGACCCGGCGCACCGCGCCGCCGTCGCGAGCGAGGTGCGGGCCGTGGCCGAGGAGATCGCCGCCGACCCGAAGTACGCCGCCGAGGAGCACCTCGGCCCGGACGACGACGCGCGCGCCCGCTTCCGCGAGTTCGCGCGCAAGCAGCTCGAGCATTCGTAGACGATCACGTCAGCCCGACCGCGATCGACAGGTAGACGGCGATCGAGAGCAGGTCCTGGATCACCGTCGCGAGCGGTCCCGAGCCGTAGGCCGGGTCGAGCCCGAGCCGCGCGAGGAGATAGGGGAGCAACATCGCGACGACGACGGCGATCGAGCAGCTCGCGAACAGCGCCAGCGAGACGGTCACCGCGACGGACGCGTTGCCCCAGATCCCGTACGTGAACGGCAGGAAGGCGGCCGCGACGAGCGCGCCGATGATCAGCCCCGACGCGAGCTCCCGCCAGACGACGCTCCGCAGCGGCACGCCGACGGAGATGCCGCGGATGAGGACCGCCTCCGTCTGGGTGCCGACGGCGTCGGCCATGTAGACGATCGCCGGCATGAAGAACGCGAGCAGCACCTGGGCCTGGAGCTGCTCCTCGAACGACGCGACGATCGCCGCCGACCCCATCGCGCCGAGGAGACCGAGCAGCAGCCAGGGCAGGCGGTGCCAGAGCCGTCGCGAGACTCGCTCCTGGGAGGCGGCCCGGGCGCTCGACGTCCCCGCCAGGAAGCCGCCGAGCCGGGCGAGATCCTCCTCGTGCTCCTCGAGCAGGTCACGGAGCAGCGCCTCCGGCGGGAGCACCCCGTGGAAGCGGCCGTCGGCGTCCACGACCGCGAGCGTGCGGCCCTGTCGGCGCACGAGCTCGACGGTCGCCGCCTCGCGGTCGGCACCGGGCGCCACGGCGACCGGTGCAGCGTCGACGAGCTCCGCGAGCGGCGTGATGGCTGCCGCCGTGAGCAGCCGCTCGATCGGCACGAGCCCGACCAGCCGGCCGTCGTCGACGACGACGACGTCGGCCGCGCTCGCGAACGAGCGGCCGACCAGGTCCTGCCGCACCTCGCCGGCCGTGGTCCGGCTCGACGCCTGCGGCACCTCGCTGGTCGCCGTCACCGCCTCCGCCTTCGTGCTCGCGCCCACGACGCTAGTGCGTCGCCACGAGGCTGACGAGCAGGATCGCCGCGAACCCCGCCACCGTCAGCAGCACGCGCCTGCCGGACGGGTGCTCGTGCGCGTGAGGGAGCAGGTCGGTGGCGCCCATGAAGAGGACGAAGCCGGCGTAGACGGCGAGCACCGCACCGAGCTGCTCCTCGCCGATGGACAGAGAGGCGCCGACGATCGCGCCCAGGAGGGGAGCGGCGGCGTCGATCGCGAGCCAGCGGATCGCGCGCCTGCGGTCGCCGCTCTGGCGCATCACGAAGCTGACCGTGTTCAGCCCGTCCGCGAAGTCGTGTGAGATGACCGCGATGAAGACGAGGATCCCGGTGGTGGTGTCGATCCCGAACGCGAGCCCGATCCCGAGCCCGTCGATGAAGCTGTGCAGCGAGAGCCCGGCGGCGCCGAGGGCGCCCACCCGCGCGTGCGCCTTGATCTGCTCCGGCTCGTCCCGGTGGTGGAGCACGAGCGCCCGCTCGGCGAGGAAGAAGAAGACGAAGCCGGCGCCGACGAGCAGGCCGACGCGGCGGGGATCGTCGACGGCCTCGATCGCCTCCGGGAGCACGTGGAAGAGCGCGACGGCGACGACCACGCCGCCGGTGAGCGCGACCGCGGTCGTGAGCTCCCGCGCCAGTCGCAGGGCCACGAAGCCGCCGGCGAGCGTCGAGAGCACCGTCAGTCCCGCGAGAGGGATCGCGACCCACGCCACGAATCCCATGCTCTCATGACAGGCGAACGGCGTGCCGTCGGCCACGCTACCCTCCAGCGCAGATGACGCGTCGTTTGCTCGTACTTTGCGTGCTCGTGACCGTGCTCGCCGCCGGCGGCGCGGGAGTCGCGACGACGGCGAAGCAGCCCGGGGCGACTGCGAGCGCGTACGGCATCTCGGTCGTCGTGCCCGGCCAGCCGGGTGCGAGCGCCGGCGCGGCCGCCGCTCCGGGCGGAGCGGAGACCGGCGTTGCAGGGTCGTTCGCCTACCCCGCCGACGGCTCGATCGTGCGCACCGGCGCGCTCTCCAGCAGCGCCGCCGCTCAGCCCGCGGGGGTGCCGCGGGCGCACGGCGTGACGGACGTGCTCGGCGTCTCGCTCTTCAACGGCGAGATCACGGTGGACGGTGTCGCGGGGCGGGCCAAGGTGGAGAACGGGACGGCCGATACGCAGGGCTCGGCGGTGACGAACCTCGTGCTCTTCGGGCAGGCCGTCGCCGCTGCGCCGAACCAGCGCTTCACGCTGGGCGACTGGGGCTACCTGATCACCCTCGAGGGCGGCACGGAGGCGGCGGAGGTCGACGGCTCGCGCGACGCGCGCGCGGGCGTGACGGCCGTGCGGGTCATCCTCACCGCCGAGCACGCCGGCCTGCCGCCCGGCTCCGAGATCCGGATCGGTCATGCGGAGGCGGCGACGTCGATGCCCGTCGCCCCGCCGCCGCCCACCACGACCGCGACGACCACGGCGACGACCACGACGACCGCCGGGACGACGCCGACGAAGCGAGGCGCCAGGCCGTCGAAGTCACGGGCGAACAAGGAGCGAAAACCGCCGGAGCCCGAGAGCAGGAAGCCGAGGATTCGCATCGCTCCGACCGACATCTCGGCGCCGCTCTCCCCCAACGGCTACGTCTTCCCGGTCTACGGCCCCTCGTCGTTCACCGACACCTATGGGGCGCCGCGCGCCGCGGTGACGTGGCACCACGGCGAGGACATCTTCGCGCCGCTCGGAGCGCCCATCCTCGCCGTTGCGGACGGAACCGTCTTCTCGGTCGGCTGGAACGACATCGGCGGCTACCGGTTCTGGCTGCGCGACCGGCAGGGCAACCAGTTCTACTACGCGCACCTCTCGGCCTTCTCGCCGCTCGCGACGAACAACCGGCGGGTGCGCGCGGGCGACGTGATCGGCTTCGTCGGCAACACGGGTGACGCGCAGGGAACGCCCTACCACCTGCACTTCGAGATCCACCCGGTCTCGCTGCTGCCGATGGGCTACGACGGCGTCGTCAACCCGTACCGGCACCTGCTGGCCTGGCGGCGCGTGCAGGACGTCTCCTTCGCCGCGGCCCGCGGGTGGGCGCCCCCGGTGCCGGCCAATGCCACCGCGCCGCGTCCGGGTGCCTTCCTGCTCGGCGCGGCGGACATCTCGAGCGCCAGCGGGCTCGAGCCCGGCGCGCTCGAGCGCGCGCTCGTCGCCCCGGTCTCGGCCGAGGGCGACGGCGCGCTGCTTCGCGGCTAGGCCTACGCGGCGGTGCCGGCGGGCGTGTCGTTCGTCGTGCTCGTGGCCGGAGTCGTCGTGTAGGCGAAGTCGTCCGAGCTCTCGCCCGTGATCTTCTCCATCAGCCACTTGCGGGTCTGCGGGCCGGTCATCGGGTTCAGCAGGATGCCCGCGGTGATCCCGGCGAGCAGGAGCATCGCGTTGCGCGTGCCGTGGTCCTCCTTGCCCTGGACGCGCCGCGACGCCTCGCGCAGCTCGTCGACGGCCTTCTTCAGGCTGTCCTGGATCTCCTTGTCGCTGGCGACACGCGATGCCGTGGCGGTCAGGCTGCGCCCGCCCAGCAGCTCGTCGTAGACCTCGCGGGCGGCGTTGAACGCCTCCTTGAGGTTGTCGCGGAGGTCCTCGTCGTGCAGCGCACGGTCGACGTAGGGCCGCACCGTCTCGGCGCTGTCGTAGAGCTTGTCTCTCGTCTTGGCCATCTCGGCTCGTCCTTTCGCTGTCTCGCTCGGGTGTGATCAGGGTCGCCCGTAAATCCTTGCCGCCAGGCGATCCTCGCAAACTGACGCAGGGCCGCGCTAGTCCCTCGCCGCCGCCGCCTGGCGCTCGAGCGACCCGCGGCGGCGGGTCGCCCTCGTCTTCGCCGGCGTCTCGTCGAAGGCGTGCTCGAGCACGTCCCGGATCGAGTCGACCAGGACGAAGGTCAGCTCCTCGCGCGTCTCCGGCGGGAGCTCGTCGAGGTCGTGCTCGTTCTCGCGGGGCAGGATCACCCGCTCCAGCCCCGCGCGTTGGGCGGCCAGCACCTTCTCGCGGATGCCGCCGATCGGGAGCACCTGGCCCGTGAGCGTGATCTCGCCGGTCATGCCCACCTTGCCCGACACCGGCTCGCCGCGGATCAGCGACGCGATCGCCGTCGCCATCGTGATCCCCGCCGACGGCCCGTCCTTCGGCACCGCGCCGGCCGGCACGTGCACGTGCACGTCGTGCTCGGCGAACCAGTCTTCGGGGACGCCGAGCTCGTCCGTGTGCGAGCGCACCCACGAGAGCGCCGCCTGTGCGGACTCCTGCATCACGTCCCCGAGCTGCCCCGTGATCAGGAGCCGGCCCTTGCCCGGGTACGCCGTCGCCTCGATGAAGAGGACGTCGCCGCCGACGGCGGTGTACGCGAGGCCGGTCGCCACGCCCGGATCGGCCGTGCGCCGCCGGGCCTCGCTCGAGTAGCGCCTCGGGCCGAGCCACTCGCGCACCTTCGCGGCGTCGACCCGCACCTTCTTCGCCCTCCCCTTCGCGATCTGGGTGGCGGCCTTGCGGCAGAGTGCGGCGATCTCGCGCTCCAGGTTGCGGACGCCGGCCTCGCGCGTGTACTCCGCGATCACGAGCCGGAGCACGCGGTCGCCGAGCGTCAGCTGCGACTTCGAGAGCCCATGCGCCCGGAGCTGCTTCGGCACGAGGTAGCGCCGCGCGATCCCGAGCTTCTCGTCGTGCGTGTAGCCCGAGAGGTGGATCACGTCCATCCGGTCGAGCAACGGGCCCGGGATCGTGTCGAGCGTGTTCGCGGTGCAGATGAACAGCACCTGTGAGAGGTCGAAGGGCAGATCGAGGTAGTGGTCGCGGAAGGTGTCGTGCTGCTCGGGGTCGAGCACCTCGAGCATCGCCGAGGCGGGATCGCCGCGGAAATCGGCGCCCATCTTGTCGATCTCGTCGATCAGGAAGACGGGGTTGCGGGACTCGGCGTCGCGCAGGGCGCGCATGATCGTGCCGGGCATCGCGCCGATGTAGGTGCGTCTGTGCCCACGGATCTCCGACTCGTCGCGCACGCCGCCCACGGAGATGCGGGCGAACTTGCGTCCGAGGCTGCGCGCGATCGAGTGCCCGAGCGAGGTCTTGCCGACGCCGGGCGGGCCGACGAAGCAGAGGATCGGGCCGCCGAGGTCGTGCTTCAGCTTCGCGACCGCGAGGTACTCGATGATCCGCTCCTTCACCTTCTCGAGGTCGAAGTGGTCCTCGTCGAGGATCTCGCGCGCGTGCTCGAGGTCGAGATTGTCGTCGGTGACCTCGTTCCAGGGCAGGCTGAGGATCCAGTCCAGGTAGGTGCGGATCACCCCGTACTCGGCGGCCGCGGGCGGGAGCCGCTCCAGCCGCGAGAGCTCCCGGGTCGCCACCTTCAGCGCGTCCTCCGGCAGCTGCTTCGCCTCGATCTGCCCGCGCAGCTCGTTCACCTCGGCCTGGTGCTCGTCGCCCTCGCCGAGCTCCTCCTGGATCGCCTTGAGCTGCTGGCGCAGGAAGTACTCGCGCTGGCCCTTGTCGATCTCGGATGCGACCTGCGACTGGATCCGCGAGCCGAGCTCCGACACCTCGAGCTCGCGCTCCAGGATCAGCGAGACGGCGCGCAGCCGCTCCTCGACGTCGACGAGCTCCAGCAGCTCCTGCCGCTCCTCCGTCTTCAAGCGCAGCGTCGAGGCCACGAGGTGGCAGAGGGCGCTCGGGTCGTCGACGTTCGCGGCCGCGAGCTGCAGCTCCTCGGGCAGGTACGGCGTCAGGCCGATGATGCGGGCGAACTGCGCCTGCACGTTCCGCGTCAGCGCCTCCACCTCCGGCGAGTCGGGCACCACGTCGGGCAGCTCCTCGAACTCGCCCACGAGGTAAGGGTGCTCCTGCACCGGCTCGCGCAGCCGCACGCGGTGGAGCCCCTGGACGAGGATGCGCAGGGTGCCGTCGGGCACCTTGATCAGCTTGTGCACGACCGCGACGGTGCCGACCCCGTACACGTGCTCCCAGCCCGGCTGCTCGTCGGGCTGCTCGTCCTCCCCGTCCTTGACGGTCAGGAGCGCGAGCATCCGCTCGCCCGCGACGACGTCGTCGATCAGCTTGATCGAGCGCTCCTGGCCCACCGCCAGCGGCGTCATCGACTCCGGGAAGACGACCGTCTCCTTCAGCGGCAGGACCGGCAGCCGGGACGGCGCCTCGGTGGGCACCTGCTGCTCGAGGTCGAGCTCCGTCACTCCGCCCTCACGACGTGGATCGGCACCGGCTCGGTGCGCGGAGGCTGCTCCGCGATCGGCAGGACGACCGTGAGCAGTCCCTGCTCGTAGCTCGCGTGGGCGGCGCCGACGTCGACGTCCTCCAGCAGCTGCACCGTGCGCTGGAAGTGGCCGTGCTCGATCTCCATCTGCTGGAAGACCTGGCCGTCGACGCGCGGCCGTTGGCGCTCCCCGGAGATCGTCAGCGCCCGCTCCTCGACGACGACCGCGACGCTCTCGGGCTCGACACCCGCGAGCTCGACCACGACCGTCAGCTGATGCGGCTCGTCGGTGTGGAAGCAGTCGACGGCCGGGCGGAAGCCGTGCCGCAGCCCGGCGAAGCGGGGTACCTGCCAGAGGTCGGCGAACAGCTCCTCGATCTCCCCCTGCAGGCGGTCGATGTCGCGTCGCGCCATGCTCCGCCCCAGCCTACCCCGGCGCGTAGCATCCGACGCATGACGCTCGTCCGCCGCGTCCTGAAGGCGATCGCCGCCACCCTGGCGCTCGCCGTGTACGTCTGGTTCGCCGCCGTCCGGAACGTCGGACGGGTCAAGCGGCGAAAGGCGGAGCGCCGGCGCCTGCGCGCTCGCTGATGGAGCGCTGGACGCGCTTCGTCCTCCGCCACCGCGGGCCTGTCGTGGCGGCCTGGGCCGCCGCCTTCCTCGTCGGCGGCTACCTCTTCACCGACCTCAGCCGGCTGCTCTCGAACGAGTTCACGGTGCCCGGCACGGAGTCGGCGCAGGTGCGGCTGCTGCTGAAGGAGCAGTTCGGCCAGCGCGACGACGGCTCGTTCATCGTCGTCTTCCGGGTCGAGGACGCCGAAGCGGCCGCAGGCGGGAGCGAGCTTCGCGCGGCGCTCGAGCGGGGCGCGGCGGCGGTCGCGGGTGGCCGCGCGCAGCCGCTCCAGGTGGCCGGCGAGAACGTCGTCTTCGGAACGATCGCCACGCCGCTCGACCTCACCGCCGGCAAGGCGGCGACCGACGACGTGCGCGCCGCGCTCGGGGACGTCGCGGGCGCCGAGACCTTCGTCAGCGGCACGCCGGCGATCCAGTCCGACCTCGACCCGATCTTCGCCGAGGACCTGATCAAGGGCGAGGCGATCGCGCTGCCGGTCGCGCTGCTCGTGCTACTCGCCGTCTTCGGGCTCTCGGGCGCCGTGCTGATCCCCTTTCTGCTCGCCGGCTGCACGATCGCCGCGACGCTCGGGCTCGTCTGGGTCTTCGCGCACACGCTGACGACGGCGACGTACGTCACGAACCTCGTGCAGCTGATCGGGCTCGCGATCGCCATCGACTACTCCCTGCTCGTCGTCTACCGCTTCCGGGAGGAGCTCGCCGGAGGCGGCGGGCTCGACGATGCGATCGTGCAGACGATGGCGACGGCGGGACGCGCCGTCGTCTTCTCGGGCGCGACGGTGGCGATCGGCCTCGGGCTGCTCCTCTTCATGCCGCTGCCGTTCATGCAGTCGATGGGGCTCGGCGGGTTCCTGATCCCGCTGATGTCGGTCGCGGCGGCGGTGTCGTTGCAGCCCGCGCTGCTCTCGTTCTTCGGCCGTCGCGGCCTGCGCCGCCTGCACGTGGCGGAGGCGGTGCGCGGGCGGCTGGGCGTGCCGCTGCCGCGCCTCGCGGGCTCGACCGACGTGCAGCAGGGGCTGTGGGCGCGGCTCGCGCGCTCGATCATGCGCCGGCCGGTCGTGTACCTCGGCCTGGGCGCCGCCGTGCTCGTGGCGGCGACCGCGCCGGTCCTCGGGCTCGAGCTGACGCCCGGCTCCGTCTCGGGCACGCCACAGTTTCCGGAGTCGATCCGGGGCTTCAACGTGCTGCGCGAGGCGGTCGGGCCGGGAGCCCTCGCGCCCACGCAGATCGTCGTCGACGCGGGAGCGCCGGGGGCGATCCGCGAGCCCGAGGCGCGCGCGGCGGTCGCGGAGCTCGCGCGCGCGGTCGGCCGAGACCCCGAGGTCGCCCGCGTCGACGGCGGGCCTGCGCCGCCGTTCGTCGACGAGAGCGGCCGCTACGCGTACCTCGTCGTCTCCGGGCGCCACGAGTACGGCGCGCGGGAGTCGCAGGAGCTCGCACGGCGGCTTCGCGGGGAGCTCGTCCCGTCCGTCACGCTTCCCGACGGCGCAGCCGCGCTCGTGGGCGGCGGACCGGCCCAGGGGATCGACTTCATCGACCGCTCGTACGGGGTCTTCCCGTGGCTCGTGCTCGCCGTGCTGCTGCTGACCTACGTGACGCTCGCCCGGGCCTTCCGCTCGCTGCTCCTGCCGCTCAAGGCCGTCGTCCTCAACCTGCTCGCGATCGGCGCCTCCTACGGCCTGCTCGTCCTGGTCTTCGAGCACGGCGTCGGCGAGACGGTCGGGCTCTACCAGGCCGACCAGATCGAGGCCTGGATCCCGATCTTCCTCTTCGCGATGCTCTTCGGCCTCTCGATGGACTACGAGGTCTTCCTCGTCTCGCGCATGCGGGAGTTCTGGGACGCGGGCTCGACGAACCGGGAGGCGGTGGCGGCCGGGCTCGAGCGGACGGGGCGAATCGTCACGGCGGCGGCGGCGATCATGGTTGCCGCCTTCGCCGGGTTCGCGGCCGGCTCGATCGTCGGCCTCCAGGAGCTCGGGCTCGGGCTCGCGATCGCGATCTTCCTCGACGCGACACTGATCCGGGCCGTGCTCGTGCCGGCCTTGATGCGGACCTTCGGCCGCTGGAACTGGTGGCTGCCCGAGGCGGCGGCCCGCGTCCTGCGCGTGCAGCCGTCGCCGCTGCGCCGTTGACGATCTCCTGACGTGTCGAAATCGGCGCGGCCGGATAGTCGGACAGGATGCGGTTCCTCGTCTCGATCGCGCTCGCCTGCGCGGCACTCGGGCTCGCCCCCGCAGCCACCGCCTCCGGCTCGATCCGGTTCGGGATCCAGGACGACGCGTGGCTCGCGTACGGCCCAGGCACGCTGGAGTCGCGGCTCGACCGGCTCGAGGCCCTGGGTGTCGACCTCGTCCGCTTCAACCTGCACTGGAACCGGATCGAGGCCACCCGCGACAGCCCCGACTGGACGACGAGCGACGCCGTCCTGCGGGGGCTGCGGGCGCGTCGGATCGGCGCGGTGGTCGGCCTCGTCGGCTCGCCGCGCTGGGCCAACGGCGGCAAGGCCTCGAACTTCGTCCCGCGGGCGGCGCTCTTCGCCGGCTTCGCCCGCGAGGCCGCGACGCGCTATCCGTGGGTGCGGGAGTGGCTCGTCTGGAACGAGCCGAACAAGCGCCGCTGGCTGCGGCCGACCTCCCCGGCGGTCTACGTCCGGTCCCTGCTCAACCCGGCCTACGTCGCGATCCACGCGTCCAACCCACGCGCCCGGGTCGGCGGCGGCGTGACCGCGCCGCGGGCCGGCAGCGGCGGCGTCTCGCCCGTCGCCTGGATCCGCGGCATGGCGAAGGCGCG